>CAMAVQ010000047.1 GCA_945861755.1 Gemmatimonas phototrophica | reverse complement strand
TAACTTGCCGCGGCCGAGGATCTCCCACACCTGCTCGACTTTTCCCCTGCGCATGGCCAGGAAAAAATCGTGGAGGAAAGTGGTGGAATCACTGTACCCAGCAACAAAATGCAACAACTCGCCGAGTTGTGGACCAGGGCCCTTGGTGACCTCAAAGACCCCGTGCTCAGCAGAGAGGTAGCGGAGCGCAAGGTCGTCCCGACCCAATGCATGGGGTGGGTGGTGAAAGGCGGACATGGTTTTGAACCCAGCGTCCACAATGATATGGTGCGCCTGCCTGCTCGTCACCGTTGCCAAGATAGTCAAAGCGTACTCCAGGTCATCGACAAAAAAGGCCTGGCGGTACATGGCGTCCATAAATATCCCGCCCCCTGCCTGCAGCTCGGTAATCCCGGGATGGGTCGCGGTGAGTTGGTAGGAGCCGGTACCCCCGGCGCTGATAATCTCCACTGGAATGTGGTGGGCCTGGAGCAGGTCGCGGGTTTCGATGAGATGGTTCAATGCCAGGGCACAGGCCGCGGCTTTTGCTTCGGGGGGCTGCACCTTGAGCACGTGACCTTCGTACCCCATCAACCCCCGGAGGACCAATTCGGGGGCCTCGCTGATGGCGCGGGCTAGCTCCAGAGCTGGCGGGCCGGGCTGCACCCCACACCGCTTCATGCCGATATCGACCTCGATGAGCACTGGGATGCGCAGGCCCACCTGCTGAACCGCGTCGCGAATACGGGGAACGGCCTCGATATTGTCCACGGCCACCATGACTTGAGCGCGTGTTTGCAGGCGCGAAAGGAGCTGGAGTTTGGCCGGGGTGACAATCTGGTTGGCGATGAGGATGTCCCCGATGCCATGCTCGACCATCAGTTCCGCTTCGCTGAGCTTGGCACAGGTTATGCCGCAGGCGCCGGCCGCTAGCTGCAGGCGGGCGATGTGGGGGGATTTGTGGGCTTTGGTATGGGGGCGCCAGGCGATGTTCTGCGTTTGGCAGAAGTTCGCGAGGTGGTGCAGGTTGGACTCAAAGATCTCCAGATCTACCAGCAGCACCGGGGTGGGAACTTGGTCGGCGGTCCTGCCCAGCAGGTCGGCAGCCTCGATCATGGGGTTGAAAAAGTGACCTTGTTGACGATCAAGGGGTGGCGCTGGTCATACTGAAACTTGATGAAGGAGCCGGGCTGGTCAAACTGGGTGGAGAAGATCAGGTAGAGCCCGTCAGGTTGTTTGGTCCAGGGGGTGGCCTGCAACGGGCGAAAATGCTCGCCGTCCACGCTGGTGAAGACGTGGAGCAGGGGCAGTGTGCACTTTTCGCCTGAAAGGGCCGTCACCTCGACCTCGGCCAGCAGTTGGGGAACAACCTTGGACAGGGTGAAAATGAGACTGGAATACGGGTCCACAGCCAGCGCCGTCATCATCGGGGGTCTGCCGGTGTAGAGCTGACCAACCGTTGGGTCGGTGTCAGCCGGGATCAGACCCCATTGGCGATATCCAATTTGCGGCATATCCCTTTCTCCGTCCAAGGACGTTGGTTTAGAGCCTCCAGTTTCCTGGGTTGAGTAAAACTTCGTCTTCGGTGCGAATCTCCTCGATCCTGGCCACCATGTCCAAGGGCAGGGGGCCAGCGGCGTAGGCGGCCAGATTGGCTGCCAGTTCCCGGTGGTCGGCGGTGCCGATCAGCGCTACGTGTATCTGAGGTTGAAAGGCGGCATAGCGCAAAGCCAGGGCCGGCAAGGGAATTCCCAGTTCACCGGCCAAACCCTTCGCCTGTTGCCCAGCCCGACGTATCGGGGCCAGCGTCTCGGGGAGCGTTTCCAAGCGATCAGAAAGCACCCCTTTGAGGAATACCGAGCGCAAGATCAACCCTACTCCCAGCCGGGCGCAGGACCTAAAGATAGGGTGCTTGAGCCGCCGGTCCAACAAATTGTATGCCACCTGTAGCGTGCGTAATTCCTTTGCATACTGCAAAACCTGTTGTGGTTGCTCTTCGCCGTAGGTCGAGGCACCCCAATACCGAACCAGGCCGCGCCGCGTCAGCTCTGCCATGGCCGCCAGCAGTTCGGGCCCGACAAAACTCCCACGGGCAGGGGCGTGGATCTGCACCAAGTCCAACACCTGCATCCCCAACTGCCTGAGGCTGTTCAGCACCGAGTCCTCGAGGTGGCGAAAGAGCGATGGGCCGGCCAACAGGGTGCCGTCTTCGCGCTGGTGAATGGTGGCCTTGGTGGCAATCACGGGCCTGATGGCCCAGGACGAGAAGGCCTTACCCAGCAACTCCTCACTCCGGCCATAACCCGCAGCGGTATCGAAATAGGTGATGCCGGCCTCAAAAGCGCGGTGCAACAAGCGGATGCACTCCGTGTCCGGCGGTGGGGCGGGGTCGCCAATGCCATAGGGCATACCCAATTCCACGGTGCCCAGCCCCAATGCCGAAACTTCCAGGTCCGTAGTCCCCAGCATCCGGTGCTTCACCGTGTCCCAGCTTGCCGGTTGTGTTGCATAGCTTCTTTGACGCTGCCCCCGCTCTGGCTAAGCAGCAAGCGCGAAGCGTCGGGTGGCAAGCCGCATAATCCCATCACCAGCGCAATCTTAAGTTCCCCGCCTGCCACTGCCAGCAACTGGCTGGCCTTTGCCTCTGGAAATCCGGTCAACGCGGTGAGAATGCGGAGGCTGCGGTCGCGCAACTTCGCGTTTTTTGGCTGTAGGTCCACCATGAGGTTGCCGTAGGTCTTGCCCAGGCGGATCATGGTTGCGGTGGATATCATGTTGAGCACCAACTTGGTAGCGGTCCCGGCTTTCATGCGGGTCGACCCCGTGATCACCTCCGGGCCCACCCTTGGGATGATCTTTACCTCCGCCGAAACCATCTCCCCGGCGCTGGGGCTGCAGGTGAAGAATAGGGTGGCTGCGCCCGTGGCGCGGGCGTAATCCAGGCCGCCCAACACATAGGGGGTCACTCCGCTGGCGGCGATTCCCAGCAAGGCGTCCTCCCGGGAAAACCCTCGTTCCTTGAGGTCGAGCACCGCCTGATCCGGGCGATCCTCGGCACCCTCGACCGCTTGGAAAACGGCATTGGCGCCGCCGGCGATCAGCGCCTGGACCAAGGTGGGGGGCGTGTTGAAGGTGGGGGGGCATTCGGCCGCATCCAGGATGCCCATACGGCCGCTAGTGCCGGCACCTAAATAAAAAAGCCTACCCCCCTGGCGGATGATTCCGACCACCAAGTCCACTGCTTGGGTGATGTTGGGCAATTCCTCTTCAACTGCCTGGGCGACTTTGGCATCCTCGCGATTGATGAGGGCCAGGATCTCCTGGGTGGACAATTCATCGATCTGCGCGCTAGCCGGATTCCGCTGCTCCGTAAGCAGTTCTGCCCAGGACCCGCGACTCATAACCAGAACAGCGTCAGGCACAACACGGGGATGGCACCGAAACAGAAAACCAGGAGGATAAGCAGCACGGTCCATCCCAGGACAAATTCGGTGGTTTTGAGGCACAACAGTATCGCCTTAGACATACAAAATAGGGCCACAAGAAAAGCAGGGGAGGACCAAAGCGGAGAGGAGAGGAGGTTCGGCCAGGCAAAGGGGGAGGTTTGTCAAGCACCTGGGCGGCCTCTATATTTCTCTAAATATGCAACTAGAAGCTGTGGCACGCCATATACTTTTTTCCTAAGTGAAGACGATGACGGACAGTCTGCCCAAACAGTACGACCCCCAAGCCCTGGAGGAGCATTGGTATGCCCTCTGGGAGAAGGAGGGATTTTTCCACGCGGAAACCGGATCGGCGCGCCCTTCCTTTTGTATCACCATTCCCCCGCCCAATGTGACGGGCGAGTTGCACATGGGCCATGCCATGCAACACGCCATCCACGACGCGGTGGTGCGTTGGAAGCGGATGCAGGGGTATGAAACGCTCTGTCTTCCGGGGACCGACCACGCCGGCATTGCCACCCAGATGAAGGTGGAGGAGGAGCTGGGGCGCACCGAGGGGAAGAATCGCTACGATCTGGGCAGGGCGGCCTTCCTTGAGCGGGTCTGGGTGTGGAAGGAGAAGTACGGAGGTGCCATCCTCAACCAGATGCGGCAGCTAGGGTTGAGCTACGACTGGCCGCGCACCCGCTTCACCTTGGATCCTGGGTACGCAGAGGCGGTGCTCCGGGCTTTCGAACGGTTTTCGGGCAAGGGGTGGATCTATCGGGGCACCCGGATGATCAACTGGTGCCCCTCCTGCGGGACGGTGATTTCAGACTTGGAGACCGAAGATAGAGTGGTTCAGGGTCAGCTATGGCATATTCGCTACCCCGGGGCCAAGGGGGGGCCGGATGTAATGGTCGCCACCACTCGGCCCGAAACCATGCTAGGGGATACGGGGGTAGCGGTCCACCCTGCCGATGGCCGCTGGCAGGACGCGGTGGGGAAAGAGGTGATGCTACCGCTGATGAATCGCCCCATACCCATTGTCGCCGATGAATATGCGGACCCGGAATTGGGCAGCGGAGCGGTGAAGGTGACCCCGGCCCATGATCCCAACGACTATGAGGTGGGCCAACGACACCAACTGCCTCAGATCCAGGTCATCGGTTTTGACGCCAGAATGACGGAGGCTGCCGGCCCGTACGCGGGTCAGGATCGCCTGGCCTGCCGCAGTGCCGTGGTGCAGGCCCTGGAACAAGCGGGCCTGCTGGTCAAGGTTGACCCGCACGAACATGCGGTGCCCCACCACGACAAGTGCGGCACCATCATTGAGCCGCTGTTGATGGAACAGTGGTTCATGGATATGAAAGCCCTGGCCGAGGCCGCTTTGCCCTATATCGAGCGCGGAGACATCGCCTATACCCCGGACCGTTTCAGGGGGTACGCGGCGGAGTGGTTGCGCAATATCCGCGACTGGGCCATTTCCAGGCAGATCTGGTGGGGGCACCGCATCCCGGCCTGGTACTGCCGCACCTGCAGTGGAGCGGGCCTCATACCCCTTGGCGGGTTGGACCCCGAGCGGGCGCTTGCAGAAGGTAGTTTCAGGGTATCGGTGGAAAAAGGGGCTCGTCCGGTGGTGAGCCTGGAAGCGCCGCAGCGCTGTGAGGGGTGTGGCGGCAGTGACTGGGTCCAGGACCCCGACGTACTGGACACCTGGTTCTCTTCGGCGCTGTGGCCCTTTGCCACCCTTGGTTGGCCCCGGCAGACCCCGGAATTGGCCCGCTTTTTCCCCACGGACCTGATGATCACCGGGCGCGATATCCTCTACCTCTGGGTATTGAGGATGGCCATGACCTCCCTCGAATGCGTCGGCCAGATACCCTTCAAACGGGTGTTGGTCCATCCCACCATCCTGACCAAAGATGGCCGGCGGATGAGCAAAAGCCTGGGTACCGGCCTCAATCCGCTGGACCTGGTCAGGCTCTATGGGGCTGACGCCACCCGCTTTAGTCTCCTGTATCAGGCGGGGGCAGTGCAGGACGTGCGCTTCGATGCCGAACTAGAGAACAACCAGGTGAAGGCCTCGGCCATCGCCGAAACCGGACGCAATTTTGGCACCAAACTGTGGAATGCCACCCGCTTTGTGTTGATGAACCTGGAGGCTTATGCTCCCCAATCGCCACTGCCTGCAGGGGAACTGGCCGACCGCTGGATCCTGAGCCGGCTGGCCGGGGTGACCGGCCAGGTCAACAATTGCTTCGCCGAATACCGATTTAGCGAATCGGTGCGGGCGCTCTACGATTTCGTCTGGCACGACTACTGCGACTGGTACCTGGAACTGGCCAAGCTCCGTCTCTACAGCCAGGCTGGCAGCAAGCAGGAGGTACAACAGATTTTGGTGCAGACTCTGGAGCAGGTGCTGCGATTGCTCCATCCGGTCATGCCTTTCCTGACCGAAGCTCTGTGGCAGTCCCTGCCGGCCTCTGCTAGGGCGCCCGTGGCGAGCCTGATGCTGGCCCCCTGGCCCGGCGAAGGGGCCACTCAGGTTGACCACGTGGCCGAAGCGCAGATGCAGCGTTTGCAGCAGGTAGTAGCCGCAGTCAGGACGCTGCGCAGCGAAATGAACATCCCACCTGGGAAGAAGGCCCAGGTGGTACTCTCAGCCCCTAACACCGAAGAGTTGGCCCTGCTAGAACACCAGCGATCCTACCTCGAGGTGCTCGCCAAAGCCGAACCACTATTGGTGGGACTGAGGCTGCCTCCCCCCACGGCTGCCGGCAGTGCGGTGGTGGGCCAGATCGAGATCCATGTGGTCCTGGAGATTGCGGCCGATGCAGACCAGGAGCGCCAACGCCTGAGCAAGGAGTTGGAGAAGTTCGGGAAGTTGCTGGATAATCAAAAAGCAAAATTGGCAAACCAGCAATTTGTCGGCAACGCGCCGGCACCGGTGGTACAAAAAGAACGCCAGCGCCTCGAGGAATATCAACTCGCCGTCGACAAACTCCACGCTAACCTAGCGCGGATCTCGTCCTAGGAGAATGAGAATCTAGATGAGGTATGGACATGTCTTGCTGTTCTTGCTCTTCGCCTGCAGCGGGGCAGGGGCACAGTTCAATCCGCCCAGGATCTTTCAGGTGGTCTTTGCCGCGGATGTGGGGAATATGCCGGACAGCTTACTCAGCAAACGGCTCTACTATATCGATCAGGGGCTTGAGGGAAATATCAACGAAGGTGATGTGCTGAACGTCTATCGAGATATGAAAGTCGGCGCGGCCGCCGGGCATCCGGTGCGCCTTTTTATCGGCAATATGGTGATCGTCGATGCCCAGAGCGGGCTTTCGGTGGGGCGCTTTATCCCCAACGTCGGGGTGTTTTCCGGGCCCCAGGTAAGATACAAGACGGCACTAAAAGGCGATATTGTGATGCCTCGATTGGCAATCAGCACCACTGCTCTTTTTGATCCAGGCAAGGCCGATCTGAAGCCAGGAGCGGGCGAAGAGTTCAAGAAGGTCGGGGATTTTGTCCAGAATCTGTCGCCCTCCAAAATAATAATAGAAGGCCATACAGACGCTGACGGGGATGAGAAAGAAAATTTTAGACTCTCTGAGCAACGTGCACAGGTGGTGCGCCAGTATCTGATCAATGCCTACAAGTTCATCACCCCGGGTATGATCGATGCCAAGGGGTTTGGTGAGGAACGGCCTTTGGTCAACAACGATACCCCCGAGAATAAAACCATTAACCGACGGATTGAGGTCGTCGTCTGGGAGTAAGCGCTTTGAGGGTTAGTCTCCGGATCTTTTTCATCGTGCCGGTGGTCGGCCTTCTCACCCTGGCCGGTACGGCGCGCGCAGAATTTGATCCGCCTCGTATTTTGCAGATTGTCCTGAACCCCGACCTTGGCAAAGGCCCGGATAGTGTGCCCGGTGAACGCATCTGTTATATCGACAAGGGAGGGGAGGGGAATATCCACCAGGGCGACGAACTCAACGTCTATCGGGAACTGAAACTGGCGACCCAGGATGGCCGCGTGGTGAGGCTCTTCATCGGCACCATGACTATTCTCGAGTCCCAGACGGGCCTTTCCGTAGGCCGGTTCACCCCCAACCGCAGCGTCCTGTCCTTGCCGCAGATCAAATACAAGAACGCACTTAAGAACGATATTGTGATGCCAAAGTTGGTGATCAATGCCACTGCCCTTTTTGATCCTGGCAAAACCGACCTGAAGCCCGGAGTAGCAGAAGAATTCAGGAAGGTCGGGGAGTTTGTCCAGAACCTCGCCCCATCCAGACTTGTCATCGAAGGTCACACCGATGCGGATGGCGATGAACAGGCCAACCAGCAGCTTTCGGAGATGCGAGCCCAGATGGTGCGACAATACCTTATCAACACCTACAGCTTCATTCCTCCTGCCATGATCCAGGCCAAGGGGTATGGGGAATCTCGCCCGCTAGTCAACAATGATACGCCCGAAAACAAGGCCCTGAACCGACGTATCGAAGTTGTCATCTGGCAATAGTGGTCCACGCTTTTCACCCTCTGTAGGCGAAAGGAGGACTGCCTTTCGCCTGTTCTTTTGCCCATGGGATTCGACTTCTTCACCATCCACCACTTGGCGGTGGAACTCGCAAGCCGCTTGCAGGGCGGCAGCGTGACCAAGGCCGGCTCAACTGAGTTGGAATTGGGCCTCGAGATTGGGATCCAGGGGCACCTATTTGCCCGTTTGGGCCGCGACGGCTGGGTTTGCCAGTGTCCCGGTCCGCTCCCCGCGGCGCTGGTCCTACAGGAGGGCGCCGAACGGTACCTGGTAGGTGCGCGGGTGGAAAAGGTCTGGGCAGCCGAGGGGGAGAGGCAGCTTTTGATCAGGTTATTGCGGCCGGACAGCAGCGGCAGCCCGTCGTATGGCAGGTTGGTGTTCGAACTTATTCACCCGAATTTTCAGGTCTACTTGACCAGTGAGCGCAGTGGCAAGATTTTGGGCCGATGGGGGGGCAACCGGTTTCGCCTGAAGGTCGGCCAGGCCTACGTAGACCCGGGAGGTCACCCGCGGATACGGCCAGAGCGCGAAGGGATTGAAACCTTTGCCAATGCCCGGAAGGCAGGGGAATCGCTGAAAAAGTCGCTGGCCCGACTGCTGGTGGGTATGGACGACCTCGTTGCTGACCAGCTACTCCAGCGGGTCGGTTTGGCTGGGCAGGCCGAGGTCACTTTGCATGAACTGGCGCGGGTCTGGGAACTAGTGCAGTTGAGCTATTCCCAGGCACCAGATTCCCGGGGCTATATCTGGAAGGGCCAGAAAGGGGTTGAGTTTTCAGGGTTGGAACCCGTCGGCGTTGAGAAAGAAGAATGGCCCTTCATAAGTCAGGCCATCCACCGGGCCAAGGCAACTTCGATCCCGCCCGCTCTCCCGCCCGGTACTGGGGAAGCCCACGCGCGCCTGCGTTCGGGTAGTCAGGCGCTGAACAGACGTCTGAAAGCATTAGAGGCCGATCTGCTTGAGGCGGGCGCTGCGGATGAATGCGCCCGCAAAGGCAATATCCTGCTGGCCCGGCTGGCAGAAGTTCCGCGGGGCGCGGCGGTGATCGAACTGGTCGATTCCTTTGACCACACGGGCAGCAATCGCGTGCTGATCGAGTTGGATCCCCGGATAACGGCTGCGGAGAATGCCGCGCGTTATCTGCGTTATGCAAAAAAATATCGGCAGCGCCAGGCGGTATTGCCGATGCGTATCGTTGAGGTAATGAAGAAACTAGTCGAGGTTGAACACATGCTCGAAGACGAGGAACCCAGTAGAAACGAAGCAGAGCGGTGGTTAACAGCGCAGGGAAGGGGCGTTACGGTTGAAACCAGGCGGCTGCGCGGTGAACGCCTCGCTCATCCCCGGCGCTATCGCACTTCATCCGGCTGGAGCGTTTGGGTGGGGAGAAACAACCACGAAAACGACCTGCTGTCCCATCGACTCGCTGCGCAAAACGACTATTGGTTCCATGCCCACGGCTATGCCGGAGCCCACGTGGTGTTGAGGCGGGAGGGCCGCAAGGAAGAACCAAGCGCGCTTACCTTGAGGGAGACGGCCAGCGTCGCGGCGTTCTGGAGCAAAGGCAAGACCGCGAAGAAGGTCTCGGTAGTCTATACCCTGGTCAAATACGTTTCCAAACCCAGAGGTGGGGCTCCAGGACAAGCATCAGTGAAACGTGAGAAAACCCTGGTGGTGGAACCAGCTTTGCTGACGGAAGAAGATGAGAAAATGCAGGTTTAGATAGCGCATAACAAATGTTACGTAAACTTATAATTATAACAGGCCCAACTGGGGTAGGCAAAACACCATTAGGCGTCAACGTGGCCTGTACTCTTGCGGGAGAGGTTATCTCCGCTGATTCCAGGCAGTTGTATCGCTACATGAATATCGGGACCGCCAAACCGGACCCATTGGAACTCGCCAAAGTCAAACATCACGGTCTTGATCTTAAAGATCCGGACGAAAGAACTAACGCAGGGCAGTTCGTCAAATATGCCCGCACGCTCTGCGAGGGTTTGTGGCAACGGGGAGTAGTTCCGGTTATGGTCGGTGGCACCGGCCTCTACATTCAGGCATTCCTCGACGGCCTGTGGGCTGAGGAGAGCCAAGCAGAGGAAATCCGTGCGACTCTAGAGCAGCGCCTCCAAGTCGAGGGATTATCGCGGTTATACGATGAACTCGGGCACCTGGATCCAGTCGCTCACTCCAGGGTCACCGCTGGGGACACCCAGCGCGTGTTGCGAGCGCTTGAGTTGGCTTTGACCGGCAATGGGAAACGGGGGATCGGGGCAGAGCCTTTTGACTGTACACCCCTGGCGTTTTGCCTTCACCGGGAACGCGCCGAGTTGAACCATCGTCTTGACCTACGCGTCGATAACATGATGGAACAGGGACTGATGAGCGAGGTGGAAGGGTTATTGGCCAGAGGATACCACCGCCAAACCTTTGGGCTACAGAGCTTGGGATACCAGGAGTTGATGGATTTCAGCGAGGGGAGGTGTTCTAGGGCAGTTGCCCTAGCCCGGATTAAACTCCGCACCCGGCAGTATGCGAAACGACAGGTGACGTGGTTCCGCAAAGACAGGAGATACAGATGGCTGGACCTCGGGGTGTGGGGACGGGAAGGGGCGAGCCAAAGCGTATTGGAACAGTTCCGGAACCACAGCGGGTTTTAAGCGTTGACACTTGAAGATAGCACCCGTATCTTAATTCATGTTCTCAAGTGAAGGCGGTAGACCTTGATGCCTTCGTCAAATCTTGGGCGCGGGAGTAGTTCAGGGGTAGAACGCAAGCTTCCCAAGCTTGATGTCGCGGGTTCGATTCCCGTCTCCCGCTCCACTTTCCCCCCCTTGTCCCTGCCCATTTATCTGCTTCTCTGCTTGGCCTTTTCCCTTGCAGCTTGCGGACCCAAGCACCTCGTCCCTGAGTCGCCTCTCGATACGGCCGCGAATCACTATCAACGCGGCCTGGCGCAGTTGGAGGCAGGTGCCGCAATGGACGCAGAACGCGAATTCGAACGGGCTAGGTTGCTCGATCCGGATTTCCCTGGGTCCCAGGTGGGTATGGCGCTGGTAGCCGCGGAAGGGAAGGATTTCTGGCGGGCCCGACAAGAACTGGCCAAGGCCTTGCATAAGGACGGCAGGTTTGCCGACACCTATATCGCCCTTGGCCGCATTGTCACTGCCGAGGGCGTTCAGCGGGGTTATCCGGTGGATACCTGGTCCAAAGAAGCCCTGGCGGCCTATAAGAAAGCTGGTGAGCACGATCCGGATAACCCGGCGGTTCCCTACTACCGAGGTCGGTGTTTTCTCGAAGCCATGCAGCTAGAACCAGCCAGGGTTTCCTTTGCCGAAGCGCTTGGGAAAGCGCGGGGACCGTGGGTCAAGAGGACCCAAGACGCACTGGGGCAGGTGCAACTCATAGAAAGAGTCGCCCCGGGTTCGAGTTGGGGGTTGAAAATTGCGCTGCTGCCACGTATCACCAGGGGGGAACTATCGGTATTGCTGATCGAGGAACTCAAGCTCGACGAACTGAGCCGGCAGCGGCGGCTAGCGCCAGATCCGCCGCAGTTCCGAGATCCCAGTCAGCCGGCTGCCGATTCGCTGGCTCAGGCCACCGACATCTCCACCTCCTGGGCTCGCCCGTGGATCGAACAGGTGCTCAAACTTGGAGTTGCAGGCCTGGAGACCACTCCCGATCATCTTTTCCAGCCTGGAATGGCCATCAACCGCGCCAATATGGCGTTGGTTACCCAGGGAATCCTGGTGCTGCTGACGGGTGACCAGGAATTGGCCACCCGCTATCTGGGCGAGGCGTCAAGGTTTCCCGATGTCCGCAGCGATTCCTATGCCTACAGTGCAATTGCGCTGAACGCGGAACGCGGCATCATCACCGCCGACCAGCTTTCTGGGCTCTTCCACCCAGAGGACCCGGTTTCGGGCGGGGAGGCTTTGCAGATTATCCGCAATCTGCAAAATGCCGTGCGTCTCGATTTTTGATCAGAAGGTGTTCGCGATGCGCAAGAGGAACCCAGGCCTCGCCGCCATCCTCCTGCTCCTGCTATGTTTTTCTAGTGTAGAGGCGGTCTTTGGCGCGGTGACTCAGACCATCCGCACCACCGGTACCGGGGTGATTGTCGGGCAGGACCAGGCCAGCGCTTTCGAGCAGGCCAAGAAGGCGGCGCTGCGCGAAGCGGTCGAGCAAGCCGCCGGCACCCTGGTCACTTCTTCCACCCAGGTGGCGTCCTTTGTCGCCGTGCAGGACGACATTCGTCTCCAGACGACTGGATATGTCAGCAGGTATGTCGTTGTGTCCCAAGGGGCTATGGACTCGCATACTTACCAGGTGATCCTCGACGCCGAGGTCGACCTTGGGCAACTGCATCGCCAATTGGAAGCGATGAATTTACTTATCGACGCCGCGGGTGACCCACCTCTGCTCTGCCTGGGCAAAGAGGTCGTGGTGACCGACCACGCCGAGGAGGTGGCTTGGGGCGTGGTGGCTGAGCAGCTCGAAAAAGGCCTGAAATCCGCTAGTTCACATTTCAGTCTGGTGACACCCTGGGCAGGGCAATGGCAGGAAGCTGGTGCGCTGGAATTGGCCCGCTCCCAGGGGGCTGAGGTGCTGGTTACCGGCAAGGCCACCGTCCGGTCCTTACCGAGTACCAGGATCCCTTCTGGAGGGGACCTCAAGGAACTGGGAATCAGTTCCGCTGCCGCTGAGGTAGTGCTGAAGTTGATGTGGGTGGATACCGGAGAGGTGGTGGCGACCCTGACCCAGCGGAGTCGGGCCGCCGACCGCAGTTTTGAGGCAGCGGCCCGCAAGGCGGTACGCCAGGGGGTAGAGAGCCTGACCGCTGAATTGGTGAAAACGCTGCTCGCCGACTGGCGGGATAAGGTGTACTCAGGCAGGGAGGTGCAACTCCAGGTGCAGGCCTCTGCCGATCAGTTGCGCCAATTTGAACGCGATTTCCCGATCTCCGTGGGGGGTATAGATGCACTGTATCCGCGCGGCTTTTCGGCAGGTATGGCCCGTTACGACGCCCGCGCCCACAGTCAAGGGTTCCAGATCGCCCGGGAACTGAGCGCCAAGGGGCTGGGGGACCTCAATGTTGAGATCCTCCTGGTTACCAACAATACGCTCCAACTCAAGCTCTCCGACTGAGGCATATTCCGGCATGGTTGTAATTAAAGAAATCGAACCTGGCAGCCTCGGCGAGCGAGCGGGTTTTCTCCCTGGAGACCAGATTCACGCGATCAATGGCCAGCCTGTAGGAGACCTGATCGATTTTCAGGTACACAGTGCTGAGGAGTTGCTAATCTTTGAGGTGAAGCGCGGGGGGGAGGATTACGAGGTCGAAGTCGAACGGGCCTCCGGCGAGGAGATGGGATTGGGATTCGGGGATCTGCGCCTGCGCAGTTGCAACAACAAATGCGTTTTCTGCTTCATTCACCAGATGCCCAGGGGTATGAGACGCAGCCTCTACTTCGAAGATGACGATTACCGGCTCTCCTTTCTGCACGGCTCGTATGTGACCCTGACCAATACCCAAGATAAAGACCTGGACCGCATCATCGCACAGGGGCTTTCGCCCCAATACATTTCAGTCCACGCCACCGATCCTCAGTTGCGGCAAGTGATGCTGGGCCGCAAGAAACCCACCGCCGATATCATGGAACGTTTGCAGCGCCTGGCGGATAAGGGCATTGAGATGCATACCCAGGTAGTGGTCTGTCCAGGGTATAATGATGGGGTACACCTGGAGCGGACCGTCAGCGACCTGAGCCGGCTCTACCCAGCGGTGCGTTCAGTGGCGCTCGTTCCAGTAGGCCTGACTCGCTTTCGCGAAGAGCTCCCCGCGCTCAACCAGGTGACCCCCGAGCTGGCAACCGAATATGTGCGCCAGGCCGAGGAATGGGGGGATCGGTACCGCCAGGACCTGGGCGAACGCCTCGTCTACGCGGCCGATGAGTTGTTCCTGCTCACCGGGCAGCTGCCGCCATCGCGGAGCTACTACGATGCCTTCCCGCAAATCGAGAACGGTATCGGCATGGTGCGCTCCTTTCTTGACCGCTGGGAAGACGGAAGAGGCCGGCTTCCCGACCGCCTTGAACATCCGCTGCGCCTGGCGCTGGTGACGGGCCAGTTGGCGAGTTTCTTCATGGCCCCTATCGTCGCCCAATTGAACCAGATCGAGGGTTTGGCCGTCGAGCTCCTGGCAGTCACCAACCATACCTTCGGGCATGGGATCACGGTTTCGGGGCTCTTGTCTGGGCGCGATATCCTGGATCGCCTGGCGAAAGGCGCCTGGGATCTGGTGCTGCTGCCCCCGAACTGCATCAACGGGGAGGGACTGACCCTCGACGACTTCACCCTCGCCGATCTCCAGCAACAGGCGGGCGTGCCCATCACCGTTGGCCAGTACGACCTGCCGGCTACTTTAAATGACCTATTCGCTGGCCAACCACTGGCCGTGCAGGGCAGTGGCCGGCAGTTGTCCGAACTGGGCTATTTCGTGGGTCGGGCCTTATGAGTTCTTCCAGGGATGCCCGCCGCGTTGGGCACGGCCAGCCGCTGGTGGCCATCGTCGGCCGCCCCAATGTGGGAAAATCGACCCTCTTCAACCGTTTGGCGGGCGGGCGTCAGGCCATCACCGATGATCAGCCGGGCGTGACTCGCGACCGTCTGTATGCGGAAGTAGAGTGGACCGGGCGGCATTTTACCCTGGTCGATACCGGTGGTCTGGTTCCCCGGTCCAAAGACGAAATGGAGAGCTTGGTGCGCATCCAGGCCGAAGAGGCCATCGCCGAAGCGGATCTCGTGGTGTTGCTCTGTGATGCCAGAGAAGGCGTCACCGATGCCGATCTGCAGGTGGCCGAGATGCTGCGCCGCAGCGGGTGCGCCAGTGTGCTGGTGGTCAATAAGGTCGACCACCTCGAGCAGGCGGACACCCTGGGGGAATTCTACCGCCTCGGCTTGGGCGACCCCCACCCGGTATCCGCCGTGACGGGTCGGCGTTCCGGCGATCTACTCGAAATCCTGACTGCAGCCCTGGGCCTGATACCTTCCGAAGAAGTAGAAAAAGGGCAACCCATCGCCATCACCCTGGCTGGCCGGCCCAATGCAGGCAAGTCCACCATGATCAACCGGCTATCCGACTCGCAAGTCTCGATCGTGGATGCCAAACCTGGGACCACTCGTGACACCACCTCCATTCTCCTCGAGTGGGAGGGCCGGGAATTCCTCCTCACCGATACGGCCGGCCTGCGGCACCGGACTAAGGTTGAGGGGCAGGTGGAGTATTACAGTGGTTTGCGCGCCGGCCATGCCATCGAAAAGGCCGATGTTGTACTGCTGCTCATCGATGCCGCCGAGGGGGTCACGGTCCAGGACGCCCGGATCGCACGTCAGGTGATCGAGGCCGGGAGAGGGCTGATTGTGGTCGCCAACAAATGGGACCAGATCGAAGCCAAGGGGGGAGACACAGGGGAATACCGCAAGGAGATGGAGGCGAGGTTTCCCTTTCTGGTCGATTATCCCATTCTCTTTAGTTCGGGAATGACGGGTAAAGGAGTGTGGCCCTGCCTTAGGGAGGCCGTCAAGATCTGGGAAACCAGGCGGTTGCGGGTGCCAACGGCCCGACTGAATAAGTTCCTTACGGCTGTTTTTACCGCCACTCCACCTGGAGGCGGTGTGGACGTCAGGGTGTATTACATCACCCAACAGGGCGTTGCCCCCCCCACCTTTGTCGCCTTTGTCAATCACCCCACGCAGATCCCCGAATCATACAAACGGTTTGTGGAAAACCACTTGCGACGGGAATTCGGTTTTTCCGGTACCCCAGTGCGCATCCTTTTCCGCCCCAACCGTCGGGGGGCCGAAACCTGAACGGGAGTCTGATGGTGAAATATCCACTGGGCCAAAAGCTCTATTTCAGCATTAGCGAAGTCGCCGAGATTACTGACCTCCAACCCTATATCCTGCGCACCTGGGAAAAGGAGTTCGCCTGTCTCAGGCCCCGCCGTTTGCGCGGTAAGAATCGAACTTACCGGCAGCGCGATATCAACCTCATCTTGTTGATAAAACGACTGCTATACGAAGAGCGGTTTACCATTCAGGGGGTGCGTCAGAAACTCAAAAACGATGCCGAACTCATCAAAGGCGCCGTGGGGAACGATGAGGCAGTCGCCGACAGCGGCGACGCAGGGCAGGGGGTCGATACCGACCCCAGGGAGAGCGAGGACCTCCCAGATGGTGTTCCGACACAGCCTCCGGTGGTCGGTGTTAGCCTGGGGCCAGCCCCTGCTGCGGTGGGCGTGGTCGACCGGCAAGTTCTGGAGGAAGTCAAAGGACAACTAAGAGAGATACTGCGTCTGCTAGCCTAAAGGGCCGCTTGGCAATTTGGCGTCTGTTTGCTCTAAATCTCACCCCAAGTTGATCTTGCCCATCTTCGCATAATTAACTATCTTTATCAGTCTAAGGCACGGGCAGGAGGCCCCTTTTTTGTTATTGGAGGAAAATGGGCACTGCGGGAGACCAGCGTGCGGAGCTGAAAACCAGGTTGATCGACTTACTGGAACCTGTAATTCTCGATCACGGCGCGGAATTGGTCGACTTGGAATTGGCTGGGGCGCTCGGCAACTGCACGGTCCGCCTGCTGGTTCACAAAGATCCGGGATCTACCGTCCACTTGTGCGCGCAGATCAGCCGCGAAGTCGGAGACTTGCTGGATATCCACGAGTTGGTTCCTGGGCGCTACCGGATTGAGGTTACCTCGCCCGGTTTCGACCGACCTTTGAAGTCGGATCGCGATTTTGCCAGGGCTTGTTCGCGGATGGTCAAAGTAGTTCAACCTTCCGGGCGCACTATCAACGGGCGCCTGGTCGAATGGGAAACGGAATCGATTTCCCTGGAAACCCCCAAAGGAAACGAAAAAATAATGCGCCAAGAGATCGCCAAAATCACCATTGAGGTCGAGTTTTAACAAAAAATCCATGGAAAATCTGAATATTGTCGAAGCCCTCACCCAGATAGCCCGGGAAAAGAGTGTCGATCGCAACCTAGTGATCCAAACCCTTTCCGAGGCGCTGATTTCGGCGGCGAAAAAGCGGTACGGCAACGCCGACAATTTTGCTGTAGACATCGACGCCAGTACCGGCCGCATGGCCGTGGTGGCCAATAAGACGGTGGTGGAGGAAGTGCTCGACCCGACCACTCAGATCACCCTGCAGGATGCCCTGCAAATTGACGAACACGCCCAGTTGGGCGGGGTGGTGGCAGAACAACTCAATTTCGCCGAATTCGGCCGCAACGCCATCCAGACAGCCAAGCAAGTGTTGATCCAGCGGATGCGCGAAGCTGAGCGCGAACGGGTACACGAGGCTTTTGCTCCCCGTGTCGGGCAGATCGAGTCTGGGGTGGTCCAGCAGATCAGCCATGGGGACATCATCCTCAACCTGGGCAAGGCAGAGGCAGCCATCCCGCTCAAGGAGCAGATTCGGCGCGAACGCTACCGGCAGGGCGACACGGTGCGTGGCTATATCTTCGAGGTGCTCAAGGTCAGCAAAGGCCCGCAGATTCTCCTTTCGCGCACCCACCCGGAGTTCCTCAAGAAACTCTTCTCTATCGAAGTGCCCGAGATCAGCGACGGGATTGTCAAGATCCACGCTGTTGCCCGGGAGCCGGGCGAACGTGCCAAGATCGCGGTTAGTTCCAACGACGACAGGGTAGATCCGGTGGGTGCCTGTGTGGGGGTCAAGGGCTCCCGGGTGCAGGCCATCGTGCGTGAGTTGAGTGGGGAGCGTATCGACATTGTCCCCTGGAGCGAGGAGGCTTCGGTCTTTATCTCCCGGGCCCTCAGCCCAGCTGCGGTCTCACGGGTTATCCTAGACCACCGCAGGAAACACGCCACCGCGATCGTGGAGGATGGACAGTTGTCGCTGGCTATCGGCAAATCGGGGCAGAACTCACGGCTGGCGGTACAGTTGACCGGTTGGGGCCTGGAAATCATCACCCACGACAAATACCAAGAGCGGCATTCCCAGATCGACGGGTACCAGCAGGAGTTGCGCCGGGTACCAGGAGTCAGCGAGTTGATTGCGCTCAGTCTCGTGACGTCTGGATTCACCACCATCGCCTCGGTGGTGGAAGCCACTGCCGAGTTGTTGCGCACGGTACCTGGTTTGGAGGGGGCCGCTGCTAGCCAGGTCAAAGAATCGGCCCAGAACTACCTCGCCGAACACCCAGAAAAGGAGCTTGCCCCCGAAACAGAGGGGGATAACGGAGCAAACGCCGATACGGCGGCAGCAGGGTCTGACCACAGCGCCCCTGGTACAGAGGGTTGAACAGCGCCGCTCTTAGCGGCATAAGGCATTCTTTCCCGCTGGGAAGGGGGGGATTTACTTGGAAAAACTCAGAGTATATCAGGTAGCCAAAGAGAAGAAACTCTCCAGTGACGCATTGATTTCGATGCTCAAGGCGATGAGTTACGACGTCAAGAGCCATATGAGCGTGGTTGACGACGGGATGATGGCTGCCATCGTCCAGAAAATTGCCGAGGAAAAGAAGAGCTCGATCCAGGAAGTGCAACGCCAGAAAATTAAGGAGGAGACCCGCAAAAAGACCGAACCTCCCCGTCCCGCCGTCCGGACCTCGCCATCGGCTCCGCATGCTCGGCCAGAGGCAGGACGCGGTGGGCCGCGCCCTGCCGGGCCACCGCGTCCTGCCGGGCCACCGCGTCCTGCCGGACCGCCGAGCGATCGGCCGCGCAGAGTGGGTGGGGGCCCGCCAGCGCCGGCTCTGCCGCCCAAAGGAGACGGGGACAACAAACGCACCAAGAAACGCGGACCCGCACCGAAAGAGAACGAACCACGGGCCGCTGAGGGTGCCACTGATCGCAGTCAGAAGCGCGATGCACCAGTGGTCGGCACCCCGGATCTGAGTGGTCGGTGGCGTGTGGGGGGGGGGCGCGGCAAGCGACGGCGGCAGGTCGATACCAAGGCCACCCAGGACAATGTCCGCAAGACGCTGTCGCAGATGAACGAAGGCCGCACTCGACGCCGGTACGAAAGGGTGCGGAAAGAAGGCGAAGAGGGGGAAGGCGCTGAGGAGCGCAATATCTTACGTGTCATGGAATACGTCACCGTCAGCGAATTGGCGGAAGCGATGGGAGCCAAGTCCAGTGAGGTGATCACCGCCTGTCTGGAATTAGGTCTGGTGGCCACCATCAACCAGCGTCTCGACATGGATGTGATCACAACCGTAGCTGACGAATTCGGTTTTGAGGTTCAGCCCCTCGAGGAAGAGGACGAGGAAGAGTTTGAGGAAGTGGCTGAGGACGATGAGGCCGGTGAACCTCAGCCCCGTGCACCCGTGGTCACGGTCATGGGGCATGTGGACCACGGCAAGACCTCGTTGCTCGACTTTCTGCGCAAAAGCGAAGTGGCAGCCGGGGAGACTGGCGGCATCACTCAGCATATCGGTGCGTACGTGGTGCATTTGCCAGAAGCCCGCCGGATCACCTTCCTCGACACCCCGGGCCACGCGGCGTTCACCGCCATGCGTGCCCGCGGTGCCCGTGTCACTGATCTGGTTATCCTGGTAGTGGCTGCCGACGATAATGTCATGCCCCAGACCATTGAGGCCATCGACCACGCCCGAGCGGCGAAGGTGCCTATCGTGGTAGCGATCAACAAGATCGATCTGCCCACCGCTGATGTGGGCCGCATCAGGCGCCAACTAGCCGAGCAGAATTTGCTGGTGGAGGAATGGGGTGGCAAGGTGCCGGTGGCCGAGATTTCCGCCAAAACCGGAGCGGGGATGGAGCGGTTGCTGGAGCTTGTGCTCCTGGAAGCAGATCTGTTGGAACTCAAGGCGGTACCCCAACGGCGTGCCCGGGGAACAATTATCGAAGCCCAACTGGACAAGGGCCGTGGACCAGTCGCCACGGTGTTGGTTCAGGACGGTACCCTGCGCCCAGGTGATTCCTTTGTCACCGGGGTGTTCAGCGGCCGGGTCAGGGCCTTGCTCGACGAACACCTCAAGCGCCTGGGTGAGGCAGGACCTTCGGTGCCAGTTCAGGTGCTGGGGCTGGCTGGGGTGCCCCAGGCCGGCGATACTTTTGTGGTCACCCCGTCCGAACGCGAAGCGCGCGACATCAGCAGCAAACGTCAGCAGGTTAAACGAGAGCAGGACTTCCGCCGGTTCCGCTCGGTAGTCACTCTCACTGACCTGCACGACCAGATCCAGGAAGGCAAGATTAAGGAGTTAAACGTCATCGTCAAAGGCGATGTCGACGGTTCGGTGGAAGCGATTAATCAGGAACTCGGTGCCATCCTCCACCAGGAGGTGCGCATCGCGGTCATCCACAGTGGGGTCGGAGCCATCTCCGAGTCGGATGTCCTGCTGGCTTCGGCCTCCAACGCCATTATCATCGGTTTCCGGGTCCACCCAGACGCTTCGGCCCGCGCCATGTCCACCCGCTACGGGGTGGACGTTCGCTACTACGAGATCATCTACGAAGTGGTCGAGGAATTGAGGGCAGCCCTGACCGGTCTGTTGTCTCCTGAAGTACAGGAGCGCATCACGGGCGTGCTCCAGGTCCGCCAGGTGTTCGCCTCCTCGCGGACGGCGACGACGGTGGCCGGTTGTATGGTGCAAAATGGCAAGATCAACCGCAACAGCCGGGTTCGGGTCCGCCGAGGCAATGCGGTGGTTTTTAACGGAGGGATCGCCTCGTTGCGACGGTTCAAGGACGACGTGCGCGAGGTGGCCGAAGGTTACGAATGCGGTGTTGGGTTAGAGGGCTTCGACGACGTCAAGGTCGACGATCTAATCGAAGTGATCGAAGTAGTGGAGTCGGCCCGCGCCCTCTGAGGAGCAGCTGAGCGTGGTGGTGATGACCAGCCAGGTCCAGATCTACCTGTCAGAAAGCCGGTCCCTCAAGGACAAACGTCAGGTAGTCAAGAGCCTCAAGGAGCGCATTCGCAACCGATTCAACGTGGCGGTGGCAGAGGTGGATTATCAGGATCTGTGGCAACGCAGCACCTTGGGATTGGCGACTATCAGCACCGAAGCTGACCATGCCAACCAGACCTTGGACCAGGTGATCCGCTTCATCGAACAGGACCTGCGGGTCCAGGTGCTCGACCACGAAACAGAGGAACGCTGACCAAGCGGAATGCCCATGGGATCACCCTACCGCGTCAACCGCGTCAAGGAAATGTTGCGGCGGGAGCTGAGCGACATCATCCAGCATCTTGGGGACCCGCGGGTGCTCATGCTCACCGTGGTTGATGTGGAACTAACCAGAGACCTGAAAAGTGCCACGGTTTTTGTCAGTGTCCTCGGCGATCCTGAGCAGCAGGAGGCCGCCATGTCTGGTTTGCAGCAGGCCTTGGGGTTCGTCCGGCGCGAGGTGGCCAAACGCGTGTCGATGCGCCAGGTACCCGAGTTCTCCCTGGTTTATGATCGCACTCCAGAACGGGCCGCAAGGGTAGGTGCCCTGCTCAATCAGGCCAAGGCCGAGCGGGATGAGTGAACGCGATGGCGTGCTGGTGGTCGATAAGACCCACGGCCCTACATCTCACGATGTCGTGGCTGCGGTGCGGCGTATTTTTGCCATGCGGAGGGTGGGCCACTGCGGCACCCTAGATCCGGTGGCCACCGGTGTTTTGGTGGTTTGCCTGGGGGCCTATACCCGACTGAGCGATTGGTTCAGCAAGGGCGACAAGGAATACGAGACCGTTTTCTTTTTTGGGGCGCGGAGTGATACGGGCGACCGCCAGGGCCAGATTCTGCCTAGTGCTGATCAATCCATGCCTAGTCTTGAGGCGGTGACCTCGGCATTAGCGGGGTTTAAGGGACAGATTCAACAAGTTCCTCCGGCCTATTCGGCGGTAAAGGTGGCCGGGGTGCGCAGCTACAAGTTGGCGCGCCGGCAGCAGCCGGTAGCCTTGGATCCCAGACCCGTCGAGATTAAGTCCATCGAAGTCCTGGCCTTTGAGGCGCCCCGCCTGAGCTTGCGTATCCGCTGCTCTCGGGGTACCTATATTCGCTCCCTGGCCGTGGATCTTGGGGAAGCGCTCGGGTGTGGCGCTTATGTCGAAGAGCTGCGCCGATTGCGGGTGGGCGAACTGAACCTGGGGCAGGCCCATACCCTTGGGCAGTTGCGGGAGCTGGCGGAACAGGATTGCCTCGATGAGACCTTGGTACCAGTGCAACAGGCCTTGGGCAGCCTACCGTCCTTTTCGCTCGACCTTCCCGAGTCCCAGGTCTTCACCCAGGGGGGGACGATGCGGCCCGCCGGTGGGGAGTCTGCTGCGGGCGAATGTGCGGTTTATGGGGTGGATGGGCGGCTTCTGGGCATCGGCAACCTGGCTGGCGGCTCGTTACGGCCCCTGAAGGTTTTTGTGTCCCAGGCCAGGCTGGCCGAGTCTGGCAGTGTTCGCTGAAGGGGCGATCAAATTTTTTGGGGTGGTTGGACAGGGCCTGGAGCGGGGCCGGCAGTTGGGTTTTCCCACCGCCAACCTCGAGGTGGCTGAGACAGCAGCCGAAGGTCTTCCACGCGGGGTTTTCGCCGGTCGACTGCGTTGGGAAGGGGAGGATTGGCAGTGGGCGGTAGTGAATATCGGCTATCGTCCTACCTTTGGTGTTAGCGCCCTGAGTATCGAGGCACATGTCATCGATTATGCCGGCGATCTCTACGGCAAGGTCCTCGAGGTGGAACTCCAAGGGTATTTGCGGGGGGAGATGCGTTTCGCCAACGCAAAGGAATTGGTCGCCCAGATTGTTTTAGATGTCGAAAATGCTCGTTGTTATCTAGGAAGCGGAGCCATAAACAACACCATGGAGGTGTGAAAGTGCCTGTTACCGCAGAAAAGAAAAAAGCGCTGACCACCCGGTTCGGCAAGAACGAAAACGACACGGGTTCGAGTGCCGCCCAGATTGCCATCCTCACCGAGCGCATCCGCGCGCTCAGCGACCACCTGCAGGCCAATGAAAAGGATCACGGATGTCGCCGGGGTCTGCTGCGCCTGATCGGCAAGCGCCGTCGCCTGCAGAACTATTTGCACAACCTACAGCCCGAGGCCTACGCTCAGTTGCTCAAGGATTTGGAGTTGCGGCGCTAAAGGCCTGGTTCTACCAACCTACCGCATTATTGCAGAAAGAGCATAGATGATCCACAAAGTTCAGATCGAATTGGGCGGCCGCACCTTCTCCATGGAGACAGGCCGGATCGCCAAACAGGCAAACAGCGCCCTGTGGGTGCAGCACGGCGACACCGTAGTGATGGTGACCGCCTGCCGAGCCGATCGACCCAACGAAGACCGCACTTTCCTGCCGCTTACGGTCGAATACCGCGAAAAGGCCTACGCCGGTGGGCGGATCCCCGGGAGCATTTTCAAGCGCGAGGCGCGTCCCTCAGAAAAGGAGACCCTCAGCGCCAGACTCACCGACCACCCGTTGCGGCCTACCTTCCCCAAAGAGTATGCCTACGAGACCCAAGTATACATCACCATTTTATCGGCGGACGGCGAAAACGACGCCGATGTGTTGGGCATGGTGGGCGCCTCGGCAGCCCTTTGCCTATCGGACATTCCCTTCGAGGGTCCGCTGGGTTCAGTGAGAGTGGGGAGGGTGAGCGGCGAATGGGTCGTCAATCCAACCTTCCAGCAGCTCGAGGAAAGTGACATCGAGATGATTGTCACTTGCTCCCAGACGGAAATCGTCAGCATCGAAGGGGGCGCTCACGAAATCTCCGAAGCCGATATGTTGGAGGCGTTGCGTTTTGCCCACGCCCAGATCCTGCCCCTGTTGGATCTTCAGCGCGAGTTAATCAAGTTGGTGGGCAAGAAGAAGCTGGTGCTCGAAAAGGCCAAGACGGATCCCGCCTTGATCAAGGCGGTGGAAGAGTTGGCGGCTGGGCCTATTGCCAAGGCCAACCGCACTCAGTCGCGCGAGGATCGCCACGCGTTGATCGAGCAACTGACCGCAGAGGTGCAGGCCAATTTGGCCGAGCGGTTCCCCAAGGGCGCCAAGGATATCGACGAGTTGCTTTACCAGATGGTCCGCATGGATATGCGGCGCATGGTGCTCATGGAAAAGAAGCGGATCGACGGCCGCGAGCTGACCCAGGTGCGGCCCATCAGCTGCGAGAACTCGGTGCTGCCGCGCACCCACGGTTCGGCAATTTTCCAGCGCGGCCATACCCAGGCCTTGTGTGTGGCCACCTTGGGTTCCAAGCCGGACGAGCGTATGGTCGATGATCTGCGCGGGAAGAGCTTCAAGTCCTATTTCCTGGACTACAACTTTCCCCCGTTCAGCACCGGCGAGGTGCGACGCGAGTCTGGCCCTAAGCGGCGTGAGATTGGCCATGGCCACCTCGCCGAACGGGCGATTGAGCCGGTCATCCCGGCCGTTGATGCCTTTCCTTATACCATTCGCCTGGTCTCCGACATCCTGGAGTCCAACGGCTCCACTTCGATGGCTACCGTCTGCGGTTGCTCCCTGGCCCTGATGGATGCCGGAGTCCCCATCAAGTCCGCGGTCAGCGGCGCCGGGGTCGGGCTGGTCAAGGAAGGGGATGAGTGGGAGTTGCTCACCGACATCCAGGGCACCGAGGACTTCCTCGGCGACATGGACTTCAAGGTGGCCGGCACCGCAGAAGGCATCACCGCCATCCAGTTGGACATGAAGATCCGCGGCATCAGCTTCGAGATCATGGAGGCTGCTTTGGAGCGGGCCCGCGAAGGCCGGTTCCATATCCTTGCGATCATGAACGAATGCCTCGCCGCACCGCGTCCGGAGCTATCTAAATTCGCGCCGCGTATCCTCTTCATCCGCATCGACCCATCAAAGATTGGCGCCGTCATCGGGCCGGGTGGCAAGATGATCCGCGAGATCGAGAAAACCGGCGCCAGTATCAATGTCGAAGACGACGGTACGATTACCATTGCTTCGGTGGAAGCCTCCGCCGCCGCCACTGCCCGGCGGATGATCGAGGATCTGACTTCCGATGCCGAGATCGGCCGTATCTACAACGGCACCGTCAAGCGTATTATGCCCTTTGGAGCCTTTGTCGAGATCCTGCCTGGCAAGGAAGGGTTGCTGCATATCTCCGAGCTGGATCACAAGCGGGTGGAAAAGGTCGAGGACGTGGTCCAGGAAGGCCAGCGCATTGAGGTCAAGGTCATCGACGTCGACAACACCGGCAAGATGCGACTTAGTCACAAAGCCACCCTTGCCAATCCCAAAGAGAAAAACTAACAAACAACCCGTCATAGTTGCATCTACCACCGAAAGACTATCGATTGGTTCGATAGTCTTTTTTTCTAGTCTGGACCGACCATGGATACCGTCTGTATCGCTCAGATCGCCGCCTACGAAGGCAGGGAAGTTGAACTTCGAGGCTGGCTGTACAACAAGAGGTCGAGTGGTAAGTTGCATTTCCTTCAGATTCGCGACGGCACCGGCATTATGCAGTGTGTGGCCTTCAGGGATGATCTGGGCCCCGAACTATTCGACCAATGCGATCACCTAGGGCAGGAGTCCTCCATGGTGCTGCGTGGCCTGGTGCGCCGGGAACCGCGCGCCCCGGCCGGTTTCGAGATGAGTGTGCGCGAGGTGCAAATCATCCAGGCAGCTGAAGGGTATCCCATCTCACCCAAGGAGCATGGGGTCAGCTTCCTCATGGACCAGCGCCACCTGTGGTTGCGGTCAACTCGACCCCATGCAGTGCTCAAGGTGCGCGGCGAGGTGCTCAAGGCCTGTCGGGACTACATGGAGCGCGGGGGGTTTATGCTGGTGGATGCACCGATTTTCACCCCGGCTGCCTGCGAGGGTACGTCCACGCTGTTTGAGACTGACTACTTTGAGCAGAAAGCCTACCTGACCCAAAGCGGGCAACTATACATGGAGGCGGCAGCCATGGCTTTCGGCAAGGTGTACTGCCTGGGGCCTACCTTCAGGGCAGAGAAGTCAAAGACCCGGCGGCACCTCACCGAGTTCTGGATGATCGAGCCGGAAATGGCCTTTTGCGACCTGGCTGAGGACATGCAGGTTGCCGAGGGCTTGGTCTACCACGTGGTGCAATGGGTGCTGGAGCGCTGCCAACAAGAACTGCTGGTGCTCGAGCGGGACCTCAAACCACTTGAAAAGATCACGGCCACCTTTCCGCGCATATCCTATGACCAGGCGGTTGCTCAACTCAAGGCACAGGGCAGCGATATCCAGTGGGGCGAGGACTTGGGCGGAGACGATGAAACCCTGCTCTCCTCTGGATACGATGCCCCGGTGTTGGTGCACCGCTATCCCGCCCAGGTTAAAGCCTTCTACATGAAGGGTGACCCGGAGGACCCCCGCCTGGCCCTCTGCGTCGACATGCTGGCCCCGGAAGGGTACGGGGAGATCATCGGGGGTGGACAACGCGAGGACAGCTTGGAGACGCTTGAACGCAAGATCGACGCCCATGGTTTGCCCAAGGACGCCTTCGCCTGGTACCTGGACCTGCGCCGGTACGGTTCGGTGCCCCACGCCGGCTTCGGTATGGGCATCGAGCGGGTGGTAACCTGGTTGTGCGGTCTGCACCACGTGCGCGAAACCATAGCTTTCCCGCGTACTATGCAAAACTTGTATCCCTGAGGAAGAGCGATGAACGACCAAGGTGTTTACAACTTCCGCGAGATCGAGAAACACTGGCGCGAATATTGGCTGAAACACCAGACCTTCCGCACCCTGGCACCTGGGGAGGAGGGGTTTGACCCGGCCAAG
>CAMAVQ010000046.1:5000-26801 GCA_945861755.1 Gemmatimonas phototrophica | reverse complement strand
CCCCAGCCACTCCCCGGGAAATACCTCCAAGGCATCCCCGTCCCTCCTGGTCATCTGTTCGCCGCTTGCGATGACCGGCAAAATTTCTGTGGTGTTCTTCTAATGAGGCTCTGCTTGGTCCTGGCTTGTCTGCTTGCCAATGTGGCCAACGCTGCCGGCCCCTCCCTGCAATGGGTGTTTTTCCGCGACAAGCCGGATGGGTTGGGAGGGCATATCGTTTGGAAAGAACCAGAGGGGATGCCGCGCCGGGCACTAGACCTGCCGGTGGACGAGGCTTGGCTGGCCCGGTTGCGCAGCCAGGGATTGGAGGTGCGCAGCTGCTCTCGCTGGTTCAACGCGGCCAGTGTGTGGGCCACACCCGCCCAGCAGGCCTGGTTGGCAGCGCAGCCTTTTGTGCTGCGTGTGGGCAGGGTGGTGCAGCAGCGGCGACCAGCGCTGCCCGGTGCGCCGCGCGCCGCCGGCAACAAGGCAATCCAAGAAGAACTCTCCGCCGCCCAGTTGAACATGATCGGGGTGACAGGATTACACGCCCGGGGCTTGTACGGCCAGGGGGTGCGCATCGCCCTGCTCGACAATGGCTTCAATTATGCCGGCCACCCCGCCCTGGCTCAGCTGCGGTTGGTGGCCCAGCGCGACTTCATCAACGGCGACGAGGTGGTCAGCGACCAGGCGGGTCAGCCGGTCACCGGGGACGAGACCCGCTCGGCGCAGAACCATCACGGCACCCAGGTCTTGGCCCTGCTGGCCGGCCGCGATCCGGAGCGCTTCAGCGGGGTGGCGCCCGAGGCCGAGTACCTGCTGGCCAAGACCGAGGACAATGACACCGAGACGCCGGCCGACGAAGACCGCTGGATTGCCGGCCTGGAATGGGCCGACAGTCTGGGTGCCCGGGTCGTCAACAGCTCCTTGGGCTACAATACCTGGGATGACGGCACTGGCTATTCCTATGAAGACCTAGACGGTGCCACCGGCCTGACCACCCGCGCTGCCCAACTGGCGGTGAAGCGGGGGATCGCGGTGGTGGCGGCGGCCGGCAACGAGGGCAACAACAGCTGGGGTTATCTGACCACGCCGGCAGATGCTCCGGGGGTGATCGCCGTGGGGGCGGTGGATCTGGAAGGGATATTGGCCGGTTTCAGCTCGCACGGCCCTACGGCCGATGGGCGGATCAAACCCGATGTGGTGGCCCCCGGCGAAGGGGTGGTGACGGTGCCGGCGCGGGGCGCTGAGTACGTGCGCCTCAACGGCACCTCCTTTGCCGCGCCGCTGGTGAGCGGCGCCTGTGCGCTCCTGCTCCAGGCCCGGCCCTCCTGGGGACCGGGGCAGTTGCTGGACGTGTTGCGGCAGTCCGCTGAGGATCTGGGGGAGGCGGGCCCCGACACCCTGTACGGTTGGGGATTGATCGACGCGCTGAAAGCCAGCGGGCTGCAGGGGGCCCCGCCGACGAGCAGCCGGGCCGGACGTCCTTTTCCGCAGCCGGCGCTCCAGGGCGTGGTCTACTTTCCCCTGCATCTGGTCGCCGCCGACCAGGTGGGTCTGCAGATCTTCGATCTGACTGGCGCCCTTGTCGACCAGGTGGACCCGCAGCGCTGGCGCGCCGGCGAGTACCTCCTGCCCGAAGAGGCGCTGCGCTGGGAGATTCCCGAGCGCCTGCACCTGGCCAACGGCATCTACCTCTACCAGATGCGGGGCACCTCCTTTGTGCACACCGGAAAAATCGCCCTGGTGCGGGACGGCCGATGAGGGCCGGCTGTTGCCGCCAGTCCTGACTAGACCTAGATTAAAGTATTGATTCCAATCACTAAATAACTAGGAGCACCTATCGATGACTTCGCTCGCCGAGCAGTTGCAGGACTGTCAGGAACACCTTCAGCGGTTGGGAGGGTATCTTTGACTTAGCCAGCAAGAGGTCTGAGCTGGAGGGTCTGGAGGAGCGGATGGCCAGGCCCGACTTCTGGAATGATCCCAGGAGTGCGGGTCAGGTGGGCCGCCAGGCCCGCAGTCTCAAGGAGACCATCCTCGCCTGGGAGAAGCTGCACCACCATCTGGGCGAGCTGCGGGAACTGTGGCAAATGGCCACTGAAGAGGGGGACGAGGGCACCCTGAAGGAGTTGGAGGTCGAGGCCGATCGCTTGGTCGTCCAGGTCGGCGACTTGGAGTTTCGCAATCTGCTCAGCGATGTGGACGATCCCAAGAACGCCATCCTCGAAATCAACTCGGGTGCCGGGGGCACCGAAGCGGCGGACTGGGCCGGCATGCTGATGCGTATGTACACCCGCTGGGCCGAGCGCAGCGGTTTCGAGACCGAGGTGATGGACCTGCAGGCCGGCGACGAGGCGGGTATCAAGTCGGCGACCCTGGAAGTCCGCGGCAATTATGCGTATGGGTACCTCAAGGCCGAGGCGGGGGTGCACCGCTTAGTGCGCATCTCCCCCTTCGATTCCAATAGCCGGCGGCACACCTCCTTTGCCTCCGTCTTCGCCTATCCCGAGGTGGGTGAGGATTTGGAGATCGAGCTGAAGGACGAGGATCTGAAGATCGACGTGTACCGCGCCGGCGGGGCCGGCGGTCAGCACGTCAACAAAACCTCCTCGGCGGTGCGCATCACCCACCTGCCCACCGGCATCGTGGTCCAGTGCCAGAACGAACGCTCGCAGCTGAAGAACAAGGGCACGGGGCTCAAGATCCTCAAGGCGCGCGTGTACCAGCATTTTAAGCTGGAGGAGCAGAAGAAGATCGATGCGGTAGAGAGCACCAAGAAGAGCATCGAATTCGGCAGCCAGATCCGTTCCTATGTTTTTCAACCCTATAGTCTGGTCAAGGATGTGCGCACCGGCCACGAGACCGGCAACGTGCAGGCGGTGATGGACGGCGAATTGGACGGGTTTATCAAAGCCTTCCTGTTGCAGGCCAAGGGAGGCTGATCGGTTGTCCTTTCCGTGGTTCATGGCCAGCCGTTACCTGCGCTCCAAACACCGGACCGGCTTTGTCTCCACCATCACCTACATCGCTGCCGGCGGGGTGATTCTGGGGGTGGCAGCCCTGGTCATCATGCTCTCGGTGACCAACGGCTTTACCGGCGAGGTCAAGGAGCGGCTGATCGGCATGCAGGCCCACGTGACCTTGCAACGCCTCTCGGGCGAGGGCATCGAGGATTTCCGCGGTTTGGTGGATCAGGTAGGGCGCTTTCCTGGGGTGGCTGGGGCGGCCCCGATCATCGAGAGCAAGGTGTTGATCACCGCCAGAAGAGACAACGGCGAGGTGGACGGGGTGCTGGTCTGGGGGGTGGAGTCAGAGAGCTTCGGCACCGTCTCCGATCTGCACCAGCACCTGCGCGACGAACCGGTGTTACACCTGGGCCCGGTCGAGGGCAAGAAGGCTCCGGGCATCGTCTTGGGCTCGTACCTGGCCAGGCGGATGAAGGTAGGGCCGGGCGACGAGGTGCTGCTGATGACCGTAGCCAACATGGCGGTGGAGGAAGCCCTGGCCGGAGTCACCCCCAAACTCTGGCCCTTTGTGGTCACCGATACCTTCGAGAGCGGGCTGTACCAGTATGATGACAACTTCGCCTTCATCTCCCTGGCCGACGCCCAGCGCATCCTAGACCTGGGCGACACGGCCACCACCATCCATATCCGCGTCACCGATCCCGACCAGGCGGTGCCGGTGCGCAAGGCGATGGACGCCGACTTACACTCGCTCTACCTGGTGCGCGACTGGACCCAGCACTCGCCCGAACTTTTCCGTTGGATGGAGTTGGAAAAGTGGGTGATCTTCATTGCTTTGAGCCTGATCATCGTGGTGGCCGCCTTCAACATCATGTCGAACCTGATCATGTCCATTCTGATCAAGACCCCGGAGATCGGCATCCTGCGCGCCATGGGTGCCACCGCCGGCAGTATCCGCCGCATCTTCGTGTACCAGGGGCTGGCGGTGGGGGTGTTGGGCACTGGCCTGGGTTGTTCCCTGGGATTTGCCGTGTGTTTTCTGCAGCAGCGCTTCAACTTGATCACCATCCCCGGGGACATCTACTTCATCAGCTCCCTGCCGGTGGACATGCAGCCCTTGGACTTCCTGCTCATCGCGGCGGTGAGCCTGAGCATCTGCCTGATGGCCTCCATCTACCCGGCGCGCAAGGCCGCAGCCCTACTGCCGGTCGAAGCTATCCGGTATATTGTCTAGAGGGGGACGAATTTGGGGCTGGAGCGTGACATAATCATAGAAGCCCACGGTATCCGGAAGGTCTTCAGGAGCGGCAGCGAGGAATTGGAGGTGCTCAGGCAGGTGGACCTAGAGGTGGGGCGGGGGGAACTGCTGGCCATCATGGGGGTCTCAGGTGTGGGGAAGAGTACGCTGCTTCATATCCTAGGTACGCTCGACCGGCCCACCGCCGGCCAGTTGTCCATCGCCGGGGTCGACGTGTTCGGTCTGAGCGACGACGCCTTGGCCCGCTTCCGCAACCGGCACATCGGCTTCGTCTTTCAGTTCCACCATCTCCTGCCCGAATTCACCGCCCTCGAAAACGTCATGCTGCCGGCATTGGTGGCCGCCGAACCGGAGGAGTGTATCCGCGAGGAGGCCGCCACCCTGCTGCATAGCGTGGGGCTGGGCAAGCGGCTGTACCACCGTCCCGGTGAGTTGTCGGGAGGTGAGCGCCAGCGGGTAGCGGTGGTGCGAGCGCTGATCAGAAAACCGCTGGTGGTGCTGGCTGACGAACCCTCGGGCAATCTCGATGTCGCCTCCAGTCAAAACCTGCACGAACTGATCCGCGAATTGTCCCGCGCTCACAGCCAGGCCTTTGTGGTCATGACCCACGACCGCGTGTTGGCCGAAAGCATGGATCGGCTGGGGCATCTCGAGTGGGGGGCGCTGCGGATGGAACCCGTCTCCCGTGGGAACGGGAATTAGACATGAAGTGCGAGTCCTGCCATCAGCACGAGGCCAGCATCATCTGCGTGCAGATCGTCGACGACGACAAGAAGACTCTCAACCTGTGCGGGGTGTGTATGGCCAAATTTCAGGAGGAATCGGCACTGGCTGCCGATAACAAGAATACTCCCCCCACCGATCCTCAGTTCCGCTGCGCGCAGTGTGGCATGTCCTACGAGGAATTCAAGAAAATTGGCCGTCTGGGCTGCGGGGTCTGCTACACGGCTTTCGGCGCGCCCCTGGAAAAATTGCTCAAACGGATCCACGGTGCCGCCCAGCACCGGGGCAAGGGCTTGGTCGAGGTGCGGGTGCTGCCCCTGCCCGAGGAGGAACTGGCTGTGCTTCGCCAGCAACTGGTGGCGGCAGTGGCGGCCGAGGCGTATGAAGAGGCCGCCCAGTTGCGCGACCGCATCGCCCTGCTCGAAGGCGACTCGCACCACCCGGCAGGCAGGTAAGCCGTGGACCTGCGTCTTTTGATTCGCAACCTGCCGTGCTGGCTCAGCGGTGCCGCCGACGCCGAAGGCATGGTGGTCAGCTGCCGGGCGCGGCTGGCGCGCAACCTGAGCACCCGGCCCTTCATGCCCAAGGCCTCCGAGGAGGATCAGGCGCAGGTCATCGCCCAGGTGCTCGACGCGGCCCAGCGCAGCCCCCAGCTGCGCAGCGCTACTTTTTTTCAGATGAACACCCTCGACGGGATCGCCAGCCGATTGCTGGTCGAGCGCCGGCTGATCAGCCCGGCCCTGGCCGAGGGCAAGGGCCAGCGCGGGGTGCTCTTCAACCCAGACGAATCGCTGAGCATCATGATCAACGAGGAGGACCACCTGCGTATCCAGGCCATCCTCCCGGGTATGAAGCTGGCCGAGGCCTGGAGCCAGGCCAATGCCCTCGACGACGAACTGGGTGCCGGCCTCGAATACGCCCATGCCCAGCGCTGGGGCTACCTGACGGCCTGCCCCACCAACACCGGCACCGGTCTGCGCCTTTCGGTGCTGATCCACCTGCCCGCCCTGGTGCTGGCCGAAGACATGGAGCGGGTGATGCGCGCTTTGGCGCAAATAACCTTTACGGTGCGCGGCTTCTACGGCGAGGGCACCAACGCGCTGGGCAACCTCTTCCAAATCTCCAACCAGACCACCCTGGGGCACAGTGAAGAGGAGATCGTCGCTTCCCTGACCCGCCTCATCGGCCAACTGGTCGAGTACGAAAGAGATGCCCAGGAAACCTTGTTGACTGAGGCGCGGTCACAAATAGAGGACAAGATCTGGCGGGCCTACGGCATCCTCTCCCATGCGCGCATCCTGACCAGCCAGGAGTTCATGAATATGCTCTCGGCGCTGCGGTTGGGGTACACCCTGGGGCTGATCAAAGGAGTGCCGGCCAGCTTCATGAACCACCTGATGATCCTCACCCAGCCCTCTCATCTGCAGGCGGGGGCGGGACGGGCGCTGGAGCCAGAGGAACGCGATGTGCGGCGCGCCGAACTGGTGCGCCAGCGGCTGGCCGAGTTAGAGGTGGCCAGAGGGGCCGGCGCTGCTTGACAAGAATATGTGGGTTTGATAGCTTCACTCAGGAACTGCGCCGGGACGCTGTCGCCGGCTTGCTGCCCAGGAGGTTTCCCCGATGAATAACATGTTCACTGATGGTGTCAAACGCGTGATGCAGTTTGCCCGCGAGGAATCGGCGCGCTTGGGCCATAACTACATCGGCACCGAGCATCTGCTGATGGGCATCATCAAGGAAGGGAAGGGCAAGGCGGTCACGGTGCTGACCAACCTGGGCCTGAACTTGGAAACGGTCAAACAATCGGTCGAGGATTACGTGGCTACATCGGGCGGCACCATGACCATCGGCGAGGTGCCTTTCACCCCGCGTGCCAAGCAGATCCTGGAAGTGGCGGCCAACGAGGCCAAGGAGATGAAGACGCAGTTTGTCGACGTCGAACACCTGCTCCTGGCCCTGCTCAAGGACAAAGAGGGCGTGGCCGCCCAGATCCTCGCTGCCTTTGGCGTCGATTACAAAACAGCGCTCGAGGAGACCCTGGCGGTGCTGGAGGGCAAGACCACCGGCCGCAAGGAGAAGGGCAAGAAGAGCAAGACGCCCTTCCTCGACCACTTTGGCCGCGACCTGACCCAGTTGGCGCGCGAGGGCAAGCTGGATCCGGTGATCGGCCGCAAAAAAGAAATCGAGCGGGTCACCCAGATCCTCAGTCGACGCAAGAAAAACAATCCCATCCTCATCGGCGACCCAGGCGTGGGCAAGACCGCCATCGTCGAAGGCCTGGCCCAGCGCATCGTCGAGAAGCGGGTACCGCAGATCCTGCTCGACAAGCGCCTGGTCACCCTGGACATGGGCGGGGTGGTGGCCGGCACCAAGTACCGCGGCCAGTTCGAGGAGCGCATCAAGGCGGTGCTCAACGAGCTGCAGCAGAACCCGGATGTGGTCATCTTCATCGACGAGTTGCACACCATCGTCGGTGCCGGCAGCGCCGAGGGCACGCTGGACGCCTCCAACATGTTCAAGCCGGCCCTGGCCCGCGGCGAGCTGCAGTGCATCGGTGCCACCACGCTCGACGAATACCGCAAGTACATCGAGAAGGACGGCGCTCTGGAACGCCGCTTCCAGACCATCATGGTCGAACCGCCCTCGGTCGAGGACACCATCGAGATCGTCAAAGGGTTGCGCACCAGCTACGAGGCCCATCACCATGTTCGCTATGCCGACCAGGTGGTGGCCTATGCCGTGCGTCAGGCCGACCGCTACATCAGCGAGCGCTATCTGCCAGACAAGGCCATCGACGTGATCGACGAGACCGGTTCCCGCGTTCACCTGGCCCGGCTCAGCCCACCTGAGGAGATCGGCCGGCTCGAATCCGAGATCCAGGAGCTGGACCGCAAGAAAATAGAGGCCTCGGAGCGTCAGGACTTCGAGGCAGCGGCACAGCTGAGGGACCAGGCGCTCAACCTCAGAGAGGCCCTGCAGCAGAAGCGCCGCAGCTGGGAGGAGGAGGTGCGCAACGAGGTGGTGGAGGTGACCGAGGACGACATCGCCGAGGTGATTTCCAGCATGACCGGGATTCCCATGACTCGCCTGGCCAGCAGCGAGAGTGAACGCCTGTTGGGCATGGAGGAAGAACTCAAGAAGGTGGTGATCAGCCAGGAAAAGGCAATCAGCACCATCTCGCGGGCCATCCGCCGCAGTCGCGCCGGCTTGCAGGATCCCAAACATCCCATTGGCTCTTTTATCTTCCTGGGTCCCACGGGGGTAGGCAAGACCTATCTGGCCGCCAAGTTAGCCGAGTTTCTCTTTGGCAACGAGGACGCGCTGATCACTGTAGACATGTCGGAGTACATGGAGAAGTTTGCGGTTTCCCGCCTGATCGGTGCCCCGCCCGGATATGTGGGCTTCGACGAGGGCGGCCAGCTCACCGAGAAGGTGCGGCGGCGGCCCTATTCGGTGGTGCTGCTCGACGAGATCGAGAAGGCGCACCCAGACGTCTTCAACATATTGCTTCAGGTACTCGACGAGGGCCGTCTGACCGACAGCACCGGGCGCAAGGTGGATTTCCGCAACACGGTGCTGATCATGACCTCCAACGTGGGCAGCCGGGATATCGGCAGCGGCGGGGTACTCGGTTTCCAGAAGTCCGGCGGCGAGACCATGCACGAGAAGATGGAAGGCAAGATCACCGAAGCCCTGAAGAAAACCTTCAACCCCGAGTTCATCAACCGTATCGACGATGTGGTCGTCTTCCACCAACTGGGCAGGGAAGACATCGCCCGCATCATCGACACTGAGTTGGAGAAATTCAAGACCCGCTTGGTCGACCGCAACATCAAGCTGCGGGTCACCCCCGGGGCCAAGGCTATGATCGCCGACAAGGGTTTCGACCAGACCTACGGGGCCCGCCATCTCAAGCGCACCATCCAGAAGCTGCTCGAAGATCCCCTGGCCGAGGAGATCCTACACGGCCGCTTTGGGGAGGGCAGCCGGGTGCGGGTTACCAAGAAGGGCGAGGTGCTAATTTTCGACGACGAGCGCGAAGCTGCCGAAACGGTCGAAGACAAGAAGGCCGAAACCACTGGCTGAGCACTGAAACTTTTTAGTTCCTTGGGCCGTCTCAATCTGGTGCGTCTCAATCTGGTAGATGAGCGAAAGCCGGAAATCGCGGTTCAAGGGGCTGCATTCATAAGAGTCAATTCCGACAGGGGCGACCGGGCTGGTCGCCCCTATGTGTTTTCAGGAGGATCTATGCGTTTTACACGTCTACTTTGGGGGCTCTTGTTCTGCCTGGGCTTGGCCCAGGTTGTCCAGGCCCAGAACAACAAGGTGGTGGAAGTTGCAGTGGACAAACGCGGGCTCAGAAAGGTTTCCGAGTCGCTGATCCTCTCCACCATCGGCATCAAACCCGGGGTCGAGCTTTCCCAGGAGAATGTCCAGGAGGCTATCCGCGCCCTTCACGGGCTCAATGTCTTTTCCGATATCCAGCTCTACGCCGACCCGGTACCGGGCGGGGTCAAGCTGATCGCCGTGGTCGAGGAGTACCCCTCCCTGGAGGAGGCGCGCTTCAAGGGACAGAAGAACCTCAAGGAAAAGGAGATGAAGGACGCCCTGGGGCTGGTGGCCGGCCAGGTGGTGGCCCCCAAGGATATCGCCCGGGGCCGACAGAAGATCCTCAACCTGTACGCCGACAAGGGGTATCTGCGCGCCGAGGTAGAGGGCAAACTCTTCGACGCCGAGGCGCCGGGCAAGGTCTTCCTGCAGTACGACATCAAGGAGGGCGAAAAAGTGAAGATCGCCCAGATCAACCTGCTCAACCTCCAGGCCTTCAGCGAAGGCAAGATCAAGAAGCAGATGAAGACCAAGGAGAAGCGCTGGTGGCGCAAGGGGGAATTCAAGGCCGATACCCTCGCCCTGGACAAGGATCAGATCCTGGCCTTCTACCGCAGCAAAGGCTACCAGCAGGCGGCCATTGTGCGCGACAGTGTGTACTATGACGAGAGCCGGCGCAATCTGTTCATCGACCTGGAACTCGAAGAAGGCATCCAGTACCGGCTGGGCGAAGTGCAGTGGGAGGGCAACCGGATCTTTGGCGAGGAGCAGCTGCGCGACAAGCTGGGCATGAAGAAGGGTGATACCTACAAATACGGCGGGCAGGAACTGGCTTACCTGGTCAAGTCCGCCTACTACGAGAAGGGTTACCTGGATACCGAGGTCATGCCCGAGGAACACCCGCGCGGAGATACAGTGGACGTGTTTTTCAAGGTGTTCGAGGGGCACCCCTTTCTCATCGGGCAGGTGAATATCGCCGGCAACACCAAAACCCGCGAGAAGGTGCTGCGCCGGGAATTGGCGTTGCGTCCCGGCGACGTGTACCAGCAGAGCCTGGTGCAGGAGAGCCAACGCCGGCTCTCCATGCTCAACTTCTTCAAGGATGTGCAGATCCAGACCAGTGAGAGCCAACTCGACACCGCCAAGGCTATCGACCTGACCTTCCTGGTAGAGGAACGGCCTACGGGCACCGCCTCGATGGGTGCCGGGTACAGCGACCGGGACAAAATGGTGGGGACCATTGGCCTGCAGATCCCGAATCTGCGGGGCACCGGCCAAAACCTGGACTTCAGCTGGGAGTTCGGCACGCGGCGCGAGCAGTTCCTGGTGGGATTCACCGAGCCCTGGCTCTTCGACACCCCCACCAGTTTTTCGCTGCGGGTCTACACGCTCAACCAGCAGTACTACAATAGCTTCGACCGCAAATCCAATTCGGCCAATGTCCGCCTCGGCCGCCGGCTGAAGTGGCCGGCCTACTCCACCGTGTCTGTCGGTTACCAGCTGCGCGACGACCGCTACTCGGATTTTCAGTCCGGCTACGAAAACCTGGCCAGCGATCCGCGCTACCAGGCCCGCACCACCAGCAGCTTCGAACTCGAATATCAGCGCGATACCCGCGATTTCCCCCAGTTTCCCACCAAGGGCTCGGTCTTTTCCTACCGGCCCGAGGTCGCCTCTTCGTTCATCGCCGGCGATGTGGACTTCCACCGCCACGAGGTGATCTTTAATTACTATCGGCCCAGTTTTTGGCATTTTTCCTGGAGCCTGGAGACCAAGGTGGCCGCAGTGCAGGGGTTCTCCAGCTGGGACAACCACAACCTGCCCTTCTTCGACCGCTTCACTCCCGGCGGCGTGGACTGGTGGGACGGGCAGGTGCGGGGTTACCCGGACGCTTCTCTGGGGCCGCGTTTGAACAACAGCCTCAGCGGGCCCAACATCGGCGGGCGGGCGATGATGGTAATCAACCTCGAATACCGCTTCCCCTTGGTGAACCAGCAGTTTTACGGCCTGATCTTCGCTGATGCAGGTAACTCCTGGGACAAGGCCACCCAGTTGAATCCCACCGACCTGCGGCGCTCCACCGGCGTGGGTTTCCGGGTGATGGTGCCGATGATGGGCATGATCGGCTTCGACTTTGGCTACGGCTTCGACCGCCGGAAAGTGGACGGCGAGCGGCCAGGCTGGATCACCCACTTCCAGTTCGGCCCCCGCTTCTTCTGAGGGAGAGATCATGAGACGTTGGTGCTGGTGTCTGCTGCTGGTCGGCCCCTTCTGCTTAACCGCTGCCGGCGCCGATCTGAAACTGGGGTACATCGACTCCGAGGCCCTGCGGGAAAAACTGCCCGACTTCAGGGCCGCCCAGATCCAGTTGGAGCGCCTGCACCAGCAGTACGAAGGCGAGGCGACGGAGCGCAAGAACAAACTGGACAAGCTGGAGGAAGACTTCCACAAGCAGGAGTTGCTGATCAGTGAGGCGCGGCGGGCCGAACTGAAGGCGCAACTGGACGAGCAGAAAAAACAACTACAAGATTTCACCCAGAAAACCTTCGGGGCCGACGGCGAACTGATGAAAAAGAACGTCGAGTTATCCGGGCCCATCTTCGAGAAGATCAACACGGCGATCCAGGAGCTGGCCAAGGAGGATGGCTACGACTTTATCTTTGATGTGGCTGCTGCCAACAGCGCTATCGTCTTCGCCCAGGAACGCTACGACCTGACCGAGAAGCTGCTCAACCGCATGAAAGAAGCAGACAAGGACAAGCAGAAGGAGGGCGCGCGGTGACGGAACAGCCGTCGGCATCGGGCCTGGATTTGAAGGCGATCATGGAGGTGTTGCCCCACCGCTATCCTTTGCTTCTAGTAGACCGGATCGCGGAGCTGGTCCCAGGGGAACGGATCGTGGGGCTCAAGAACGTGACCATCAACGAGGCTTTTTTTCAGGGGCATTTCCCCGGTTATCCGGTTATGCCTGGGGTGCTGATCATCGAGGCCCTGGCTCAGACTGGGGCGGTAATGATGCTGCGCTCCATCGAAAATGCTGCCGGCAAGATCCCCTTCTTCGCCGGCATCGACAAGGCCCGCTTCCGCCGCCAGGTGGTTCCGGGAGATCAGTTGCGGCTGGAATTGAAGGTGCTGCAGCAGCGGGGCGGGTCCTGCCGGCTGGACGCCCGGGCCTATGTGGGCGAGGAGTTGGCCGCCGAAGCGGAGATTTTGGCAGTGGTCAGGTAGACTGTAGAGCCAGAAAATAGCAGCGGCGCCTGGAGCAATCCGGGCGCCGCTTTGCTTTTGGTGCTGAAGGGTTGCCCTATTTGATCATCATCATCTTGCGGATCTGGGTGAAGGGCCCCGCTTCCAGACGGTAGAAGTAGAGCCCGTTGCCCACGGACCTGCCGGCGCTGTCCAGGCCGTCCCAGGTGGCGGTGTAGAAGCCGGCTGGGTGGTCGGCCCGGACCATCAGGGTGCGGACTTGCTGGCCCAGCACGTCATAGATACGCAACTCTGCCGGTCCGGCCTGGGGCAGGGCGTAGGTGATGGTGGTGGCGGGGTTGAAGGGGTTGGGGTAGTTGGCGCCTAGGGCGTAGATTTTGGGCAGCAGTTGTGCCGCGCCTACCTGCTGGACCTGGCGGGGTTTGTCTCCGGCCCGGTGTATAAAGGCTTCCTGCAGCTCAAAGCGCGTGGTTCGCAACCCACCCAGGGGACGGAATTTCAGTTCGGCCAGCAATCCCTGGCCCGAGACCGGCTCACCGGTGGTCAGCCCGTTGCCGATCACCACTTCGCCGGGGGCTTGGGACAGAACCCGGAAGAGCGGGGACTGGCCGCCCTTGCTCTCCAGCAGCGAAGCGGAGCCCTGATCGGCGCTGAGGAATTCCACCACCTGCGGGTCGTAGGTGAGGATCAGGCCAAAGGCCTTGAGATTGTCTACCTGGTCGGCCAGCACGCGGACGGCGATCTGGGCATCTCCGGGAGCGGCCAAGGCTTCTACCGAGAGGCGGGTCTGGGTGTCTAGCTCCTGGCTGGCCACCCAGCGCTTGGCGCTGATGCTCTTGCCGAAGTTGTCCACAAAGAGGAAGAAGTCGCTGAAGTCGACGGTGCCGCCGTCGTCCAGGTCGAACTTGGAATTGCTGGTGCTGGTGGTCTGGCCGAACACATCGACAAAGAGGAAGAAATCGTCGAAGGTGACCGCTTGGTCCCCGTCAAAATCGCCGGCCAGACTGGCTAGGGCGGTGAACTGCTGGGTCTCGGAGAAGGGGCCGGCCAGCACGCCCTCCACTGCCCGCACTCTCCAGTAGTAGGTCTGGCCGTCTTCCAGGGTGCGGGAGAGGGTCCAGGCGGTGCGCCCGGTGCCGGCGCTGCCCGAGCCCTGGGCCAGGCTCGAGGTGGAGGCGGTCACATCGCTGAAGTCGGACTGCGTGGAGACCTGCAGGGTGTAGGAGAGGGTGGCCCCGGCCGTGACCGGTGTGGCATTGGCAAAGACCAGGGTGGGTTGGAGAATCTCACCCTGGCGGGTCAGGCTGGTGGGCGCCGAAGGGGCCGCCGAGGCCGTGGGGGTCACACTCACCGTCGCGCTGAGGCTGCTCTCGTTGGGGGTGGGGTTGCGGTCGATGGCGCTGAGGCGGTAGTCGTAGATGGTGCTGTTGCTCAGCCCCTGGTCGACGTATGAAGCCTGGCTCAGGTGGGTGGCGATGGCAGTGAAGTCGTCGGTGCCGGTGCGGCGGTAGAGATTGTACCCGGCCAGGTCCACTTCGGTATTGCCGCTCCAGGAGAGCAGCACTTCACCCGAGCCAGCAGAACCGGCCAGGCCGGCGGGGGTAGCCGGGGCAAGCTGGTCGGCCTCGGCCAGGGTGGTGAATTCCAGGACTTGGCTCTGACTGAGGGGATTGTTGGCCGGGTCGATGGAACCGACGGTGTAGTAGTATTTAGTGCTCTTGCTCAGGTTGGTGAGTACGATCTCGTGCGCCAGTGCATTCTCCGCGTCCCCTACCTTGGCGTCCAGCGTTGCCTGGTCCGTGCCGTAATCGATGAAGCTGTTGGCCGCCTCGTCTGTATTCCAGCGCACGATCACATAGGTATCGGAGGGCGAGGCCGAGGTTCCTGAGATGACCGGGGAGGCGAGGTCGGACTGGGCGTCGGTGGTGAAACTGAGGACCGCACTCTCTGTGGGGCCGTTGTTGCTCAGATCCTCCGAGGCGACCTTGTAGGAATAGGCCGTGCCCGGACTCAGGTTGGTGAGGGTGACCTGGTGGGTCTGGCCAGTGGTGGACAAGGAACGCACAAAGCCCAGGGCCGCACTGGTGCCAAAGTCCACTTCGGCGGTGGCATTCTCGTCCGTGGTCCACTGGATGGTAGCGCTCTTGTCGCCCTTGTAGATCACCTCGGGGCCGCTGAGGATGACCGGAGCGGTCAGGTCGACCTCGGGAGAGGTGGCGAAGATGGCCTTGGCGCTCTCGGTGGCGCCGTTGCCGCTGGCATCGGTCGAACCCACCAAGTAGGTGTACGAGGTGCCGGGACTCAGGTCGCTGAGGGTCAGCTTGTGGCTGGTCTCGTTGTCGCCGGACGAACTGCTCTCGTCCAGACTCCCGGTCCCGAATTGCACTTCGCTACTGGCCGGTTCGTCGGTGGTCCACTCCACCACCGCCGTATTGTGGGTCTTGGCGGTGATGGTGGGGCCAGTGAGCAGCACCGGATACTGGGTGTCGGCCCTGTTGCTGGTGGCAAAGCTGCCCGATCCGCCAGGGGGTTGTAAGATCCGGGTCGGCTTGGCTGCCGCTGCCGAGCTGGTGGGATCGAAGAGCACGCTTTTGCCGTTGGCCGCCGTGGCTTCGACGCGGTACCCGTAAGTGCTCGACCGAGTGAGTCCGGTCAGGGTCACCACGTGGCGCTGGGCGAAACGCGGGTTGCCGTTGGGTGCTAGGTCGACGATCTCGATCTCGTTGGCGCTGCCCAGGCCGGTGCTGTCCAGGGAGCCGAAGAAGACCTTGCCGGTGGTCTCCACATCCGTGGCCCAGTTGATCACCGCTATCTGGTTGCGGGCGAATACCTGGGGCCCTTGAACGATGACCGGGGGCAGGGTGTCGCCCGCGGCCGTGGTGGTGAATTGCAAGTCCCGACTCCACTGGTAGTTGCCGCGCGGATCGGTGTTGAGGGAATCGCCCCGGGGCGTGCCGGCCCGGATCCGGTAGCGGTAACGGGTGGAAGGATCCAGGTTGGAGAGGGTGATATTATGGCGGGTCAACACCTGGCCCGAGGTAACCGTTTCAGTGTACAGCGAGTCCTCCACCACGGTTCCCTGGGTGACCTTGGCGCTGTGGTTGGACACCGGGCCCACATCTACGTACGCTTGGCAGCCCTGGCTCAGTTGGAAGTCGATGACCGCCGTGATCGTGCCTACCGACCGGGAGGGCGGGCCGGTCAAGCGCAGGGAACGGGAGGCGTCCCGGGTACGGAAGGTGCCGGAGGAGAGGGCCTTGGTGCGGGCCTCCAGCAACTGACCGCCCGAGACCAGGGCGTCGGCGCCGATGCGCCGGGAGGAGACGGTAAAGGTGTAGGTGGTGTCGGGAAGCAGATTCTCCAGTAGGACGATGTGGGCATTGGCGCCCTCGTCGTCCAGGGTGTCGCGCCGCACGTTGGCGCTGGCAGTGTCGCCGCGCAGGGATAGGGCATAGCGGCTGTCGGCCGGTCGGTCGGTGAACCAGCGGAGAGTGATCCAGTTGGGCCCTGGCTGCACATCCACCTGGTTCAGGACCATGGGGCGCAGGTCGGGCAGGCCGCGGGTGAGGAAGGTGCCGGGGAAGGTGGCACTTAACTGGCCCAGCAGGCCCACCGAAGAGGCGAGGTATTCATAGGTGGTGTTGGCCGGGAGTCCACTCAGGGGAATGCGGTGAACTCTGGTTTCGAGGATTCTGGCCAATTCCCGCAGCGGGGGGAGGAAGCCGGGAGCCAGGGACGTCCCGCCCAGGGTCCGCTGGATGGTCAAGGAATCGGCCAAGACGGGGTCGATGTTGGCGGCCACCAGGGTTTTCACCGCCTCGACCACATTTGCGGGGAAACGGGTTTTCAGCGGGTTGGTCGCGTTCAACCACTGGGTGGTGCCCACCGGGCGGTACTGAACCTGGTCGTCGAAGCCGCGGTTCCGGCTGTTCCAGACCACCACGGCGCGATCGTGGAAACGCTCGGTGGTAAAATCAAAAAGGGCGTTGGGGTAAACAAAATAGGCCTTGACGCCAAAAGTCTCCGGTGCGAATTCGAGCATGTCCTTGTCCGACGCGGAAGCATTGACTTCCACTTCTACCACCGAAAGAGAGGTGCCCTCCACCGGCACCTGGGCGATTACCTGGAAAGAAAAAGTGCCCAGGGTGCCGCCGGTCTTTGCCTGGGCGTTGCTGAACAGGGTGCTGCCGCCTTCGACCTGGGTGAAGCCGTCCACTTGGGTGGGGGGCAGGTTGAGCGGAATCAACACGCCACTGGTGATATTGCCGGGGGTGTAGCTGAGAAAGGAGAAATAGGTGGAGTCGTAGCTGATCTTCACCACGTTGCCTTTGACCAGCTTGGTGCCGCTCACCGATAGGGTGAGGTCGACGGTCTGGCCAATCTGGGGATTGCGCAGTTCGGCCGGACCGGAGATGGAGACGGTGAAACCGGCATTGCTGCTGGCAAAGGCCAGGGTGGTCCAGGCGGCAAAAACCACCGCAATCAGCAGAAAACTTCCCGGATAAGATCGCGCTGAAACCATTGTAACAGTCCTTTCAGAGACGGATCGTTGCAGATAGGTCCAGAGGTGAATTTAATATTAATATAATAAAACGGTCCTGAGGGTACCTTTCCAAATATCGGCGTTCTGGAGACCGGGGAGTGTGAGCCGGGTCAACAAGGCGGATTTTTCCTTGCCTGGGACCCTGCCGGGGAGTACTCTAGCAGGAAAGGGCCTCAACGCGGAGCGTAGGGTGATGGCGCGTCTATTCCATATTGTCGAAGCCCAGCAGTTCGACCGGGAGCTGTTGGGGGAGATCTTTTCGGTGGCCCAGGAGATGGAGCAGGTGGTCCAGCACTACGGCTCCAATATCCTCAGCCGCCGGGTGATGGCCACGCTCTTCTACGAGCCCAGCACCCGCACCCGTCTGTCCTTTGAATCGGCCATGAGGCGCCTGGGCGGGGAGGTGATCACCACCGAAAGTGCCCAGGAATTCTCCTCAGTGGCCAAGGGGGAGACCTTGGAGGACACCATCCGCATCGTCTCCGGCTATGCCGACCTCATTGTGTTGCGCCACTTCGAGAGCGGGGCCAGCAAGCGGGCCTCCGAGGTGTCGCCGGTGCCCATCATCAACGCCGGTGACGGCCCCGGGCAGCACCCGACCCAGGCCCTGCTGGACCTCTACACCATCAACCGGGAGATCGGTCGCCTCGATGGCATCGCCATCGCCATGGTCGGCGACCTGGCCAATGGCCGGACCGTGCGCTCGTTGTGTTATCTGTTGGCCAAGTACAAAGATATAAAGGTCTATTTTGTTGCTCCCCCGGTGGTGCGCATGCGGGAAGACATCAAGGCCTACCTCAAGCGGCACAAGATCAACTTTGAGGACAGCGACAACCTGCATCAGGTGGCTGCCCAGGTCGACGTGATCTACCAGACCCGCATCCAGCGCGAGCGTTTCGGCGATCGCATCGGCGACTATGACCAGGCGCGGGGCAAATATATCATCGACCGGTCGGTGTTAGACTGCATGCGCTCTCATACCATTATCATGCACCCGCTGCCCAGGGTCGACGAGATCAAGCGGGAAGAGGTGGACAGCGATCCCCGCGCCGCCTATTTCCGGCAGGCTCACAACGGTCTTTATGTGCGTATGGCCCTGCTCAAGATGATCCTCGCCAGGTAGGCGTGTCTTGACTAAAGAGTTTCCGTTGAATACATTTCTCTGGCCCTCAGCGAAGGGGCGTTTACAGATTTATCTCCAGGAGATAGGTGCGCTATGCCTTCCAGCAAAGGCCGGGATCGGGAAAAAGAGTTGCGCCGCCGCCGCAAGCGCCGTGAAAGCCGGCTCAAGCAGCGGGTCAAAGAAGCCAAGGCGGCAGCGCGCAAGAAGATTTGAGCACCCGCCAGCAATGTCGGGGGGCCTGGTCCCCCCAACCTGAAAGAGAGCCGGCAGCACTCCTGCCAGCTCTCTTTTTATTGTGACCGGAGGATGATGGACCCGCTGCGTGTGGCCATCGCCGGTGCCAGCGGCATAGGCAGACATCACGCCAAATGGCACCACCGGGCCGGTGCCTCGGTGGTAGGTTTCTGGGGGCGCGACGAGCAGCGTTGTGCCGTGTCTGCAGCCCGGCTGCGCGAGACCTTTCCCTTTGCCGGTAAGGCCTACTGGGACCTGGATCGCCTCCTGGCCGAGGCACGGCCCCAGGCGGTGGACGTGTGTGTCCCCAACGAAATGCATTTCTCCTGTGCGCGGCGGGCCTTGGAAGCCGGGTGCCATGTGTTGTGCGAAAAGCCCCTGGTCTGGCAGACCGAAGCTGGGGCGGAACAGCTGCTCAAGCAGGCGCGTCAGCTGGTGGACCTGGCTCGGGACCGCGGGCTCCAGTTCGGGGTGTGTACCCAGTACGCCGCCGCCCTGCCCCACTACCGCCGCTTCTACGAGGCGGTGCGGGGTCCCCTGGGGCCGATCACTAGTTTCTTTGCCGAGATGGAAAGTGTCTCCCGTGGGCGCCAGCGGGACGCGCAGACCATGTGGATAGATATGGGTCCGCACCCCTTGAGCCTGCTCTTGAGCTGGTTTCCCAGGGGGAGCATGGATCCAGCCAGCCTGCGGGTCGAATTCTCCGGCAACCAGGCGCAGGCTGAATTCGATTTTGTCACCGATGGGAATAGCTGCCGCACCCAGATCCTTATCCGCGACCGTCAGGAGGGCAACCCGGTGCGGCGCTTCGGGGTCAACGACCTGGTGGTCGATTGCCTGGGCCGCGCCGATGCCGGGGGAATCTATCGATCCGTGCTCAGGCAGGGCGAAACCGAAGTGATAGGGGAGGACTTCATGTATCTGCTGATTGAGCAGTTCGACCAGGCCCTGGACCAGAGGCAGGCCCCGCTGGTGGACGCTGCCGCCGGCATGCGCAATCTGGAACTCCAGCTGCAGATTCTGCAAGCGGATGACCGGTGAACAAGGAGGAGACCGGGGCCTTTACCTTGGGCTGAGCCTGATCCTGGGGGTGGGGCTGGCCCTGCGCCTGTGGGGCCTCGATTTCGGGTTGCCCAACCTGTATTGCCGGCCCGACGAAAGCACCCTGGTACACAAGGCGGCGGGGATGGGCAGCGGCGACCTCAACCCCCATTTTTTCAATTATCCCAGTCTACATTTCTACGTCGTGGCGGTCCTTTACGGACTCTATTTCTGTGCCGGGTACCTGTGGGGAACCTTTGCGGGGTTGGCGGATTTCGAGCGCCAGTGCCTGGTGGATCCGTCGGCGGTCTATTTGTTGGGGCGGTTACTGGGGGCCGGTTTGGGGGTGGCTTCCATCTTGGTCCTGTACCTGATCGGCCGGAGTGCCGGGGGCCGCCGGCTCGGCCTGGTTGCTGCGGCCCTGCTCAGCACCGCTTTTCTCCACACGCGGGACTCCCACTTCCTCACAGTCGATATCCCGGCCAGTTTTCACCTGCTGGTGGCATATCTGTTTTACTTCCGGTACCTCCAGCGCGGCAGGTGGGGGGAATTGGCCTGGGGCGCCGTGTTTCTCGGCCTGGCTGCTTCCACCAAATACAACCTGGGGATCTTTGTGGCCGCCCAGGTGTTGGCGGTGGTGTTGGGCCCGGCCGGGGCGGCGCGCGCCAGGCAGCTGGCCGGCTCTCTGGCGCTCACCGGGCTGGCCTTTGTGGCCGGCACCCCCTTTGCCTTGCTGGACTGGCCGAGCTTCTGGCGCGACCTGTCCTTTGAGCGGGCCCACTTCGCCGCCGGCCATGGGCAGGATCTGGGCTGGGGCTGGGTGCACCACCTGAGTTTCAGCCTGCCATACGGCCTGGGCTGGCCCCTGCTCTTGGCTGGTTTGGGAGGGTGTGTCTGGCTGGGCTGGCGTCGCCGGCCAATGGACCTGGTGCTCTTGGGCGGCATCCTGGCTTATTACGCAGTGGCGGGCAGCGGCAAGCTGGTGTTTCCGCGGTATATGTTGCCCCTGGTGCCCCTGCTCTGCCTAAGCGCGGCGGTCGGCCTCGAAGAGGTGGCGCGGCGCTGGCGGGGCCTGTGGGCGGTCCTGGTGCTGGCTGCCCTGATTCCCGGGGCAGTCCTGAGTTGGCAACACGACCAACTGCTGGCCCGCCCCGACACCCGGCTGCTGGCTGCCGAGTGGATCGAGGCCCAGGTGCCGGAGGGGGTGTATATCGCCATGACCGGCAGTGAATACGGACACCCGCAGGTGCGCCGCACCCGGCAGTGGTTGCAGGAGCGCCTCGAGGATGTGCGCCTGGCGGGGGAGAGCAGCTGGTACCAGGCGCGCTTGCTACAACTGCCCGGGTTCCCGCCGACTCCCGCGTACTACGTTGTATCGCTGCGGCCGGCCTTCCGCATGCCGCTGCGCTCAGTGTGGGATCCCTGTTCGGTGGATTCCCTGCTCAACCGGGGCGTGGGCTGGGTGGTCACCCTCGAGCATCCCTTGCTCTATTCCCAGGTCGATGCGGAGCTCGCCCGCCAGCTCGAATCCCAGGCAGTGCTGATGGCCCGCTTCGACCCTTTTGTGGCCGGGGAGCACTCTCCACCTGTCTACGACCCCATAGACGCGTACTATGCCCCGCTGGCGGGGTTTGCCGCCCTCGAACGCCCTGGGCCCTTGATCAGGATCTATCGACTCAAGGCAAAAGGTTCATAGAGTAGACTGATTTGTTATCATTCTATGTAGGGGCGAACCATGATTCGTCCCTACGGGAACCCCGGCACTAGCCGATATAGCTGGAAGGAGACACTATGAATACCGTTGAACAGATTCTCCGGGCCCGCTATCAGCTCTTGGGCGAAGAACTCCAAGGGCGAGGACTGAATCTAGAAGCCATCAAGCTCAAGCTGAAGGCCCAGCAGATCGAAACTCCTTCGTGGGGATATGGCAACTCGGGAACCCGCTTCGGCGTTTTCAAACAACCGGGCGCCGCGCGCGACGTACACGAGCGGCTGGCCGACGCGGCGCAGGTCCACAAACTGACCGGCGTGTGCCGGAAGGTGGCGCTGCATATCCCCTGGGACAAGGTCGAGGATTACGACGCGCTTAAGCAGGAAGCCGCAGATCTAGGAGTGGCGATCGGTGCCATCAATCCCAATGTTTTTCAGGCCCCCTCCTACGAACTGGGCAGCTTCGGCCACCGCGATCCAGCGGTGCGCCAGCAGGCCCAGGAACACATGTACGAGTGCATCGAGATCATGAAGAAGACCGACTCAAAGGTGCTCAGTCTCTGGTTCGCCGACGGCAGCAATTATCCGGGTCAGATGGACATCATCCAGCGCAAGACCTGGTTCGAGGAGCACCTCAAGAAAACCCACGATGCCCTGCCCGCCGACGCCCGCATGCTGGTCGAGT
>CAMAVQ010000045.1 GCA_945861755.1 Gemmatimonas phototrophica | reverse complement strand
AGGGTGGGCCTGTCGAAGCGCCCATGGTCTTCAGCGAGGGCAGGCAACCAGTCTTCAACCGCATCTTTCCGGGCAGCGCGGACCTGTACCTGGGTTTCGACCTCTTGCGGGCCGCCGAGCCGGGCAATCTCAAATACGCCTCACCCGGCCGCAGCTTGGCCATGATCAGCACCGCCCAGGTCCCCACCGCCAGCATGAATCGCCACCCGGAGGAGAAGTTCCCGGCGCCCGAAGGCCTGCAAGGGCTCATCGATTCCTGCAGCCGCAAGAGCGACAACGTCTATCTGGACACCTACTGGCTGGCCGAGCGCCTCTTCGCCGACACCCTGTACGCCAACATGCTCCTGGTGGGGGCCGCGTACCAGGCCGGTGCCCTGCCGCTGAAGGCCGAATCCATCGAGGCGGCCATCCGACTCAACGGCAAGGCCATCAGCGAGAATATCCAGGCCTTCCGCTGGGGCCGGCTGAGCGTGGCGGACCCGGCGCGGGTGGAGCGGGAGTTGGCAGGGACAAAGAAATCGGTGGCCCAGGTAGTAGAAGCACACCGACGAGGTTTGAAAGGCGAGGCCCTGCTGGTACACGACCAGGCCTTGCGCGAGATTGGCTTGGACGAAGAGGGGCAGCGCCAGTTGAGCCTGCGCTTGGCCGAACTCTGCGCGTACCAGGATGCCGGTTATGCCCGGCAGTATCTGGAGGCGGTACGGCCGGTCTGGCAACACGACCAGCACTTTCCCGACCGCGGCCAGGCCCTGACCCGGGCGGTGGTGGTCAATCTGTACAAACTGATGGCGTACAAGGACGAGTACGAGGTGGCTCGTCTGGCAACCCGGCCCGAGGCTGAGGAAAGAGTGCGCGCCTTATTCGATGGACCCACTGCGGTATCGCATCTGCTCCATCCCCCGACCATGCGCTCGCTTTTCCCCAAGAAGATCCGCCTGGGCCCCTGGTTCAGGCCGGTGTACAGCGTGTTGAAACGCCTGAAAGGATTGCGCCGAACGGCCCTGGATCCTTTTGGGCGCACTCCGTGCCGGCAACTGGAACGGGCCCTGATCGACTGGTACGGCTGGCTGATGGGGGAGGTGTTGGCCCAGGTGGATGAGACGACCTACCCCTTGGCCGTGAAGCTGGCCCAACTGCCCGATCACATCCGGGGGTACGAACAGGTCAAGATGAAGAGTGCGGCCCAGGCGCAACAGGAGGCGGTGGGGTTGCTGGTCCAGTTAAGGGCCGCGCGGGCAGAGTCAGGTTACCCGCACCAACTGCCTGAGGCGCAGAGCCCGGCGCAGGGCGCGCAGCAGCGCTAGTTCGGGTGTGTTAACACGCGGAACCGCAGGTGGGGTGGCAGGGTCCAGAAAGGCGTGGATCCAGGCTGGTTCTGGGTGGAGGAAGGCGGGGGGCGAGGTTTGCATGCCCCCGCGACAAACCAGCATCGGGGTATTGGCGAGGTGATCGGCAAAGACCAACCCGCCGCTGCCCAAGAGGGTGAGATCGAGGCTGGGAGAAAAGTAGTGGGGTGCCACGATCAGGTGGGCGGTGGCCCGGTTGGCAAAGGCAAGGCTGAGGGCGAGGTGGTGCTGCCGGCCCTCGCGGCAGGCTGCAACCTGGACATCAACCGTCTCGGTGCCGATCAGGTCCCGCGCTTCGGCCAGCAGTTGGCAGGCCGCCCACCAGGCGTTGCGCAGATCGCTTCCACCTCCCACCAGCCGGCGCAAGTATACCGGGTCGCCAAAGGCCGGCGACCGGCGCTGGTCCGAGGCGGTCTGGAAAAGCGGTGAGTGCAGATGTTGTCCTCCCCAGCTCCAGAGAGGAGAGGCCGGCAGTTTCGCCGGGCCGGCGCTGAGTACCCGGATCTGGCGTTTTAGGCAGGCGGAGAGGTCGTTTTCCAGGCCGCGATAGGGCCACAGGAAACAGCAGGCCTCCGGGGTGCTTGCAGCCAAGAGCGCGCCCAGCTGCGAAAAGACGGGGGCCGGTGCCGAACGAAAAGGCGTGCGCCAGGGATTCAGGATCGCCGAGATTTTTAGGCTCCTGCCCAGGACCGACACTAAGTGCTGCTGGCTTGGGTGGGCGACCAGCGCGATCACGTTTTCCTCTGCAGGGGGAGGTTCACCGGTTGACCGCCTTCGGACGCCGAGCGATAGCCGGCCGTGAGAATCTCCATCAAGACTCGACCCTGGTGTACGGTATAGCGAGGCTGGCGGTCCGTGTCGAGGGCTTCGACCAGATCTTCGAGGGCGGCGTACAGGCCGGTGGGGTCTGCCGCTAGTGCTGCTCCAAGGACCGGCGAGCCACTGGCCCATTGCATGGGATCAAGGGGAGAGGGATGGTACTGGGCGTCGACGACCTTAGGGCGGAGAAAGGTGTCCAGCACCGGGTGTTTGCCGTCCACCAGGGTACTGCCGCGGGTGCCGACCAGGTGTGCTTTCAAGGGGCCGCCGTGGGCATGGGTGGCCACACCGATTCGCGCGCCACACAAGGTGGCGATCGCGCCATCGGCCGAGCCCATGGTCATCATGCCAAAATCATCTGTCCGGCTGGCCGCGTGTTCGGGGAAGAAATAGGCCCCGGCCCGGCCTTGGGCCCAGGCGAGGGGTCCCAGGCATTCCTGGATCAGGCCCACGGCGTAGGCACCTACGGTGAGTAATTCTCGTTTGAGATCTGGAAAGGTCCACTGCCCGGGAGGCAGGATCGGCCCCCCGGAATCGGCCGGCAACGCCTGGGGCCAGCCCTTGCTGAACATCACCTCCACGTGTACGCCGAGCAGCCGGCCCAACGCCCCGCCGGACAGCACCTGGCGGCATTGCTCGAGCAGTTGGCTGTACGCGTAGCTGGGCACAATGGACTTCACCCCGGCCTGGGCGACGCTGGCCGCCACCTGGTCGCAGTCCTCCATGGTGGCGCCGACATATTTGTCGATCCACAGATGTTTCCCGGCCTCAGCGCAGCGCTGGGCCAGGCCGGCGTGGCGCTCCTGTTCGTGGGCAATGCTGACCAGATCCACCCCTGGGTGGGCGAGGGCCGGGGCGATGCCGCGTATATAGGGCACGCCCAGTTCCTCGGCCCACTGGCGGTTGAGGGCAGCCAGTTCGGGATAGATATCCTGCTCGTCGGCCACGGCGACGATGCGGATGCGCGGGTGTTTGCGGAAGAGCGGGACAAAATTGCGCTGGTGGCCGTGCCGGCTAAAGCTGAGCAAGAGCACACCGTAGATTCGATCCATACTCAACTATAACCAAAAGGAGCGGACATGGAGCAGGAATACTGTGTCAGGGATGGGTTTGCTTTACCAGCCGAATTCCACGGCCATCCCGGTGGCATCTCGCGGGTGGTGTTGGGGCCAGGGGCCCACCACGCCGACCGACCGACGGCGTTGGACGCAGAAAGTCTGATCATCCACACCAACGAATATCAGCCGGGAGGCACCTCGGGTGAGGCGCATGCCCACGCCGATCAGGAACAGGCTTTTTACATTCTGGAGGGAAAGATGGAAGTCTGGGTGGGGGAGAAGACCTACCTCGCAGGTCCGGGCGATTGCATTTTCCTGCCCCGCCACGTGCCCCACCGGCATCGCAACGCCGGGGAAACCCCGCTCAAGTTTCTGTTCATCAGCGCCGTGCTGGGGCGCTAGACCGTACTCACCACTTGCTCAGGTTGCCCATGATGCGGGTGAGATCGCGCTTGAGTTTCTCGGTTTCGACTTCCAGTTCGGCAATACGACTCTCGCGCAGCTCTAGCGTGGTTTTGAGCTCATCGAGGGTCTTTTCCAGCTGGGATATCTTTTCGGCCAGCCTGGCGCTATGTTCGGTGGCCTCGGAGCGCTGGCGCTGTTTTTCCTCCAACTCCTGCCTCAGGGTGGCCACCCGCACATCCATGTCGCGTTCTTTGGCGGTGGTCTGCTCGCGCAGGCGTTGGCTTTCGCTGTCCAGTTTTTCCTTGAGCTGGGCGCTTTTCTCGTGGAAGGTGGCTTCCTGGGCTTTGAGATGGATCTGCAGCTCGCGGTTCTCGTGCTCCAGGTCCTGGTTCCGGCGTCCCCGTTCCTCGGAAAACTTCTCGGCTTCCTTGCGGTGCGCCCCTTCTAGGTCGATGAGCTGATGCAGGCGGGCAATTTCGTCGCGCTGGCGCGTGATCTCGGTCCGGAGTCTGGACGCGGTCAGAAAAGCGAAGATCCCCATCGATCAGTTTCCCTCAGGCATTGGCAGGCATCAGGCCTGACTGGCCCGCTGCCACTCGGAATCGGGCATATCCTGGGCCAGCTTGAGGGCGCCGGTGGCCCCGGCGAATACCGGATCATCGACTGCCGTGACCCGGCAGGAGCCGAATTCCGTCAGGTTGGAACGCACTTCCTCAGCCAGGCCACGGATCTGGCTGCCGCCGCCGGCCAGCACGATATTCTGGCGCAGTTCGTGCTGGAACTCGGAATCATAGGTGACGATCAGTTCGCGGGCATGGAGGATCATTTCCGGGAGGATGCTCTCACAGGCCTCGCGCAGACTTTCGGTGACGTCGTAGGCCTTGGGCCGGCCATTGACCTGGAAGTCGATGGTGATGACTTCCTTCTGCGAAGAGACAAAGGCGTATTGCTCCTTGATCCGCCTGGCCATCTCAAGGGTGATGGGAGAGTCTTTGATCTTTTCCTGGAGCAGCATGTGGAAGCGATTGTCGATATAGTTGCCCGCTTTGGCCAGGGTGCGCTGGTCCTCGTCGGCGGGGATGGTGCCGTGCATCCGGCACAGGTCAAGCGTGCCAGCGCCGATGTCGATGATCAAGGCGTTGTTAAACAGTTCGAGTCCGTAGGCCACCAGAAAAGGTTCGGAGGCGACGATGGCATGGTCGACCAGGCCATCGACTGCATCACTGACCGCCTGTCGGTCCTCGGCGGTGGAACGGGCGGGGGCGCCGATCACAGCGCGGATCTCCTGACCGGGTTGGGGTTCGGCCAGTTCGATGATGTAGCTGGTGAGATGGCGCACGGCCTCGGCTTCACGGCTGCCAGCGTCAGCGCCAGGAGCGGAGGGGCGGTAGCGCAGGACGCCCTGCTCCTGGGGCCAGATCATGTCCACGGCCATGCGGTTCTTGAGGCATTCCTCGCCGATGACGACCTTTTTCTTGAGCAGTTTGTACGAAATGAGGTCTTTGGGCCACCCCACGACACTGGCGACGGTGCGCTGGATACCGGTGCTGGTGGCAACCGCGCTCTGCGAGGTGCCCAGGTCAATTCCTATATAGAGGACTTCGCCCGAAGGCATAGCAGATACACTGCTATCTGCGGTGGACATGACCAGTGATTCCTCCCCGGACTAAAGAGATGTTGCCGATGAATTTGCATCAAAGCTAAGGGCCGGATGAGAGGAATGTCAAGTGGTAAATTCCGGACAATATCTTGTGGCTAGACCGCAGCGAGTCCCTATTAGTGGGATAGTGCTTTTGCTGTTGGGCTTTGGGTTTAGTGCCCAGGTTGCCGCGGTGGAACCGCGCTGCGCTCCGCGAGAGGTGCTGGTGCGTTGGGAAGGGGGAAGGGCAAAACCAGCTGCCCGGATGGCGGTGGCAAAACTCAACGAGCGTTATGGACTGGAAAAAGAGGAACCCCTGTGGCCTGACACCGGGCGGCTGGCCAAGGCCTCGGCAGCGGGGGCGCTGCTCGAGCGTTGGGAGAAGTTGACCTTCGCCGCCTGGGTCGACCCCGAGGAGGTGGCTGTGGCCTACGGTCGCCTGCCTGGGGTGGGGCTGGCCCAGCCCAATTACCTGCGGCACTACACCGCGGTCCCCGATGATGCCCTGTACCGGCAGCAATGGAGCCTGAGTGCCATGGGCTGGGACTGGAATACTGAACCCCGGGCTGAGGGGATAGTGGTGGCCATCCTCGATTCCGGGATCGATTGGCATCACCCGGATCTGGCGGGCCAGATCTGGGAAAACCCTGCCGAAACCCAGGGCAAAGCCGGGGTGGATGACGACGGCAACGGCTATTTGGACGATGTGCGGGGCTGGGATTTCAGCGACGCCCCGGGTTTGCCTGGCGAAGGAGACTACCTGATTCGGGACGCAGAGCCCAATGACGAATCCGGCCACGGCACCCACGTCGCCGGTATTGTGGGCGCTATCCCCAACAATCGCATCGGTATTGCCGGGGTTGCTCCCGGGGTGCGGTTGATGGTGTTGCGTGCGGGCTTCAATATGGGGGGTGGAGGTTTTCTGGAAGACGACGACGTGGCTGCAGCGCTGGTCTATGCCGCCGACCAGGGGGCCGACGTGGTCAATATGAGTTTTGGCGATCCCAATTTTTCACCCCTCATCCGCGATGTGGTGCGGTATGCGGCCCAGGCCGGTTGCACCCTGGTGGCCGCGGTGGGCAACGAAAACAGCGAGGCTGTTTTCTACCCTGCCCGCCTGGGCGAAGTCATCGCTGTGGCCGCGACCGGGCCGGGGAACGAGGTGCTGGCCTTCTCCAATTCCGGCTATAGCCTGGACCTGGCAGGGCCAGGCCAGGCGGTGCTCAGCCTGTTGCCGGGTGGGGGGTACATCGAGCGATCGGGCACCTCCATGGCTGCGGCCATGGTCAGCGGGTTGGCCGCGCTGGTCCTTGGGCGTCACCCGGAATTTACTCCTCAACAAGTTCGCGGTGCCCTGACCAGCGGCGCACTCGACCTGGGCGCACTGGGCTGGGATATGTTTGCCGGGGCCGGCCTGGGTCAGGTTGCTGCCAGAAAGGTGGACACCCCGCCGACCCTGCTTTTGAGCGCAGAATCAGGTGGAGAAGACAAGATACTGGTGCGCCTGGAAATGACCGGAGGGGGCGATTACGATCTGAGCTGGGGGGAAGGGGACGAACCAGCGCGCTGGAACGTTCTGGACCAGGGGCAGATCCAGACCACCCATGTAGTGGATCTGAGCTGGTCTAAAGCGGGGTTGAGGGAGGGGGACTACCTGCTGCGCGGCAGGTTTTTTACCCAGGAGGGTACCCTGGAGGAGCGGGTGCAGGTGCAGGTGAACAGGCGGGCGGGCCTGGTCCGCGACCTGCGGGTGTATCCAGCCCTGGAGGGAGGGAAATGGGTTCAGGTGGCCGAATGGGAGTCCGAGGGGGGAGGGGGCGACACCCTCATCATTCGCCGGGCGGGGTCAAGGGAGGATCTCTATCAGATTCCCGAGACCTCCACCCGGCGCCAGCACTGGTTGCGTCTGCCAGAGGATCTCTTGCCCGGTGAGTACGGGGCCCAGATCGGAGCGACAGGTTCGGAAGTGGATTTTTCCCTAGGATTTGAGACGGTTTTCCGTTGGAGCATGGACCAGAAAGGGCTGCTCCCCGAAGGGTACCTGCTCCCGGCGCTGAGTGATTTCAACGGCAATGGACTGCCCGAGGTCGTGGCCATGTTGTCCCGGGGAAACCGCTACAACCCAGTGGCCTTTTATGAGGCCGGCAAGCTGCCGGCAACCTATACCTCCCCGCTGGTCTTCATCCCCTGGTCCCTGGCTGATCTGGACGGGGACGGGCACCAAGAACTGGTAGCCGTGGATGCCCAGCGGGTGCGATTGATCGAGGCACCTGATCCTCATGCTTATCCCAGCCAGTCGATCTGGCAGCAGGACGATGCCTGGGGCGGGGAAGTGGCCGACCTGGACGGCGACGGCCGAGAGGAATTGCTGGCGCGTTCGGCAAAGGCGCAGTTGTTCCAGGTGATTGAAGGACGGGGCGACAACACCCTGGTGGAGACCGGGGTCCTCCCCAACCCCACCGGGGGTAGCAACGAGTTGGGGGAAAGGCAAGTCGCCGCAGATTTGGACGGCGACGGCCGGGGCGAGTTGCTGAGCGGTGACGAGGACGGCGATCTGTTCATCTACGAGGCGATCGGCGACGACACCTACCGACTCACCTGGAAGGAAGAGGGGCTGCAACCCCCGGCAGATGCCCGGCTGGTGGGAGGTGGGGTGGACTTGGACGGGGACGGCAATAAGGAATTCGTGGTCGGCCGGCTGTACCAGGACCCCTTTGAGGTGCAGCAGACCCGTTGGCTCATCGAGGTATACCAGGCCAGCGGGGACAACACCTTTGTGCGGGAATGGCAGATTGCGGCGCTGGGGGGGAAGGCTGGGGGCAACGGCATTGCTCTGGGCGATTGGGATGGGGATGGGTCCATAGAGTTTGCCGTGGCCCTGCCTCCCCACCTGTACCTGTTCAGCGCTACCGGCACGGATACCTACGGACCGGTCTGGGCGGCAGGGGCCGGGGACGCGCACCAGCCGGTCTCCGGGGATCTTGATGGGGACGGGCTGCGCGAACTGCTCTTCAATACCGGAGGTGGTATCGGCCTCTTCTCCCGGCATTCCGGACTGGCGTCCCCAGCCGGCCTGGCTGGCCATGCCGTGGACCAAAGGGCCATCGCACTGCGGTGGGACCCCGTTGAAGCGGCCACCAGTTATCGGGTCTACCGCGACGGGGTCTTGCTGGCCGACCCGGTGCCCGAAACGTTTTTTGAGGACCGCGAGGTAGAAACTGGGCAGGAGTACGAGTACACTGTCACCGCCCTGGCTGGGGCAGGGGAGTCGGCCCGCTCTGCCTCGGTGCGCCTGCGGCCTCAGGAGAGTCCCCGAGTGCTGGCGGTAAAGCGACTGGCTACCCGCCAACTCGGGGTGGATTTCAGTCAGGTGATGGCGGCCCCCCTGTCCTACCGGTTGCGGCTCGATCCGGGGGTGGGCATCCCGACTTCGGTCGTGCTGGACCATTCAGGGCGGCGCCTGCTCCTGGGTTTCGAACGAGCCCTGCCGGATTCGGGGCTCTTCACGCTCGTGTTCAAGGGGGTGGAAAATGCGCTGGGAAGTCCGCTGGCAGCAGCGGAATTTGCCTTTGAACTGGAGCCGCTGCGGCAGCCGGCCAGGCTGCTGGCCGCCGGGGTAAGATCGCCCCAGGAAGTGGTAGTGCAGTTCAGCCGACCCATCCCGGACCCTGGGCCGCAGAGTTTTGCCTTTGCCGACGGGGTGACCCAGGTCACCGGAGCGCGGAGCGCAGGCGCCGAGGTGATACTGGACCTGGCCCCCCCACTACAGCCGCTGGGCCGGCGCTACGAATTGCTGGTAAGCGCCCTGGTCGACGAGGAGGGAAACCAGATCGATGGCAAGGTGTTCCTGGATCTGGCGGCCCCCAACCTTTCCCAGGTACGGGTTTTCCCCAACCCCTTTCGCCCGGTTCGGGGAAAGGCGACCTTCGCCTTTCTGCCTGCCCAGGCGCAGGTGCTCATCTTTGACCTGGAGGGCCGTTTGGTGCAGGTGCTCAAAGAAGAGGAGGGAGACGGCGGGGTATTCTGGGACGGGACCAGCGCTGCCGGCCAAGCCCTGCAGTCTGGCGTTTATCTCTTTCGCGTGCTCAGTGGGGTAGACCAGTACCAGGGGAAACTGGCGCTGATCCGGGAATAGGTTATTGGCATCGAGGGTTTTTCTCTGTATTCTTATCCAAAATTCTCATACAAAAAAGGAAGGCAAAAATGGTCCGTATCGGTATCGCCGGCATGGGCTTCATGGGAGTGACCCACTTTAGGGCTATCGAGAAGATCAGGGGCGCCAAGGTGGTGGCCATCTGCACCCGCGACGCAAAGAAACTGCGCGGGGATTGGCGCAAGGTGCAGGGAAATTTTGGTGGGGGAGGTGGGGTACAGGATGTGGCGAAGTTGGGCTGCTACGCCGATCTGGACGACCTGTTGGCCGATCCCAAGGTGGACTTGGTGGATCTCTGTCTGCCCACCTCCATGCATGTGGAATGGAGCGTCAAGGCCCTGGAAGCCGGCAAACACCTGCTGCTCGAAAAACCCATCGCCCTCGATCTGCAGGGTGCCGACCGCATCCTGGCTGCGGCTCGCAAGAATCAAGTACTGTTCATGGTGGCACACGTGCTGCGCTATTTCCCCGAATTCCGGTTGATCAAAGAACTGGTCGAGCAGGGTACCTACGGACCAGTGCTGGCGGCCCATTTTAAACGCATCATCGCCCGCCCGGCCTGGTGGGAAACCAAGGACCTGGAGCGCACGGGCGGGCCAGCCATCGATTTGCACATCCACGATGCCGATTTCATCCAGTATCTCTTTGGCATGCCAGAGGCGGTGACTTCGAGTGGGTACCTGGGACGGGACGGGGTGGTGGAGCATCTTCACACGCACTATCAGTTCGCTGGCAAGGCCATCACTGCCGAGGGAGGTTGGCTCTCGCAGCAAGGGTGTCCTTTTGAGCACGGGTACGATGTCTACTTCGAGCAAGCTACCCTCAAATACAACTCCTCCTGGGGCCAACCCCCGCTGCTCCTGACCCGCGACGGCAAAAAGAAGTATCCAAAGTTGCCGGGGAAGGACGGATTTGCGGGGGAATTGGCCGAGGCGGTGAAGGCGGTCCAGACCGGGAAGGAGTCGGCGGTGCTCTCAGGTCAGAGCGCCCGCAACTCCCTGCTCCTGTGCTTGCGGGAGATCCAGTCGATCAGGAGTGGGAAAAAAATAAGAGTTTGATGGGTAGCATAAGCGCCCGGACCCAAGCCCCTGCACCTGTTGGTGCAGGGGCTTTTTTATGCTCCCGGTGTCCAGGTGTTGAGGGCGTGGGCGAATTGGAGGTCGGAGCGGGTTAGGGCCTTCTCGCTGTGCGTGGTCAGGGCTACGGAGATCATTTTCATGCCGGTGTTCAAGCAAAAATCAGGGTGGTGGTTCTGTTCGGTGATGGTCCTCGTCAAATGGTTGAGGAAGGAGGTGAGGTCGCGGAAATTCCTGAAGACGAAATTGCGGCTGAGTACGGCTTCGCTGCGGGCCCAGCCCTCCAGGGATTTCAGTTCCTCGTCCACCTGGGCAGAATTCAAAACCGATTTGTCTTCGCTTGCCATTTATCCTCCGCATCGGGGTTTGGGCGAGTAGTTCCAGCCTGATTGGGTTATCAATGGGCCAGGATCTGGCGCAGACGGTCGGCGATGATCTCGGCCTCACCCTCCTGCAGGGTCTGCGGGCCAAAGGTGAGGGCCTGGCCCCCACCGCCGGCCCAGATGGAGGGTTCCCCCTCGTGTAATGCGGTCAGTACCTGGGTGGCCGTGCAGGGCGTTGCGGGGGAAAAGTGCAGGTGTACCACGGGGCAGGCCGGGGGGAATTTGTTGGCGAAGGGGGGAGTGTATTCCGCCCGCAAACCGGGGATCTGGTCGGCCACTGCGCCGATAATGCGGCAACGGCCTTCCCACTCCCGGATAAGCGCCTCCTCGTCCTGGGACATGAAGAGTTCGACCGCAGTGAGCAGGCCAGCGATCTCCTCCTTGCCCACCTTCATGCCACGGCCGATGGCCGAGTGGGGGCTGCCGTTGAGCGCACAGGCTTCGACCAAGTCCGGTCGGCCGAGGATCAGGCCGGTAGATTGGGGGCCGAAAAGCCCCTTGCCCCCGCTGAAGATTGCCAGATCCACCCCCATGCCGGTAAGTTCCTTGAGGTAGGAACGGGGGGGGAGTTGGGCCGCAGCGTCGACGATAACCGGCACCTGGTGCTGGTGTGCAATTGGCAATAGCTCTGCCAGTTGTTCCAGGGGTTGGCTGCCCAGGAAAAATACCACCGCGGCTGTGCGTGCCCCGATGGCATTGGCATAGTCGGCTACACTTACCTGCTGGGGGGTGCCCACCTTTATCAGGCGTCCGCCGCAGAGCTGGAATCCCTGGTGGATATAGTAGTGGCTGTCCACCAGGCTGATGATGAATTCGTCAGGTCGGCCGTCTACCTGGGGCAGCCGCTCGATGGCTTGTACGTCGGCGCCGGTCAGGCACGCGGCACCGGCCAGCATCATGCCGCCGGCAGCACCCGAGCAGATATGGGCGGCCGGCGCCCCGGTAAGCTGGGCGATGCGGGCCCCGGCTTTTTCGAGCAGGTCCTCTAGAGAAACAAAATGCCGCGAGGCCTCGGCCATGGCCTGCACCACCTTTGGGGGCATGATCGAACCGCCCATGGTGGTGATGGTCCCCACGGCATTGATGAAGGTGCGCACACCCAAACGGGCGTAAAACGATTGGTCGGGCATCGGGAAACTCCTCTAGGCGGGCCGGCGATTGACAGGGAAGACGGGAGAAAGTTAAGTTCTCGCTTGGAGATTTTCAAGTAGAGGGGGGTATGGCCGAAAAGCATCCAACGAAGAAAGTAGTCGCGGCGGCAAAACAGGCCTCCGTGGCCTCGCTGGCCGGGCTGGCGGAGGTGGAGATTAGGATCACCGTGGAATTGGGCCGCACCGAGCTCACCCTGGAGGAGGCGATGAGCCTGGCGGAGCGATCTATGGTGGTGGGGGACAAGCTGGCTCAAGAGCCAGTGGATGTGCGCATCAACGGCGAGTTCTTTGGACGCGGCAAGCTGGTGCTGGTGGGGGATCATTACGGAGTGCAGCTGACCGAACTGGTGGACCAGGGAGGAGCAGCCGCGCAGTCCAAACGCCTCCGGGGCGGCTGACACAAAAATAAAAAACAGGGGCGGGGAAAACGCCCCGCCCCTGCCGTGTACTCTTACCCTAGCGCCGAACTACTGCGGTTTTTAGTGGTGGTGATGGTGACCCGGACCGCCGGCGGCTTCCTTCTTCTCTTCCTTCTCCTCGGTGACCATCGCTTCGGTGGTCAGCAGCAGAGAGGCAATACTGGCGGCATTGCTGAGGGCCGAACGGACAACCTTGGTGGGGTCGGGAATGCCCATGGCCAACATGTCGCCGTACTCCTCAGTGGCGGCGTTGAAGCCGTAGTTACCCTTCTTGGAAAGGATATTCTCGACCACCACCGCGCCCTCGAAACCAGCATTGCCGGCAATCTGGCGAATCGGCTCTTCCAGTGAACGGCGCACGATGTTGATGCCCATCGTCTCACCTTCGCTGTCGCCCTTGACTCCTTCGATCTTGCTGATGGCGCGCAGTAAGGCTACACCGCCGCCCGGCACGATGCCCTCTTCCACGGCAGCGCGAGTGGCGTGTAAGGCGTCCTCGACGCGGGCCTTCTTCTCCTTCATCTCGGTCTCGGTGGCAGCACCGACGCGGATCACCGCCACGCCGCCAGCCAGTTTGGCCAGGCGTTCCTGCAACTTTTCGCGGTCGTAGTCCGAGGTGGTGTCGTCGATCTGACGGCGGATCTGCTCGACCCGCCCCTTGATGTCTACCGACTTGCCGACCCCTTCGATGATGGTGGTGTTTTCCTTCTCGACGACAATACGCTTGGCCCTACCCAGGTCGGAGAGTTGCACGCTCTCAAGGGAGATGCCCAGGTCCTCGGTGATCACGGTGCCGCCGGTGAGCACCGCGATATCTTGTAACATGGCCTTGCGGCGATCGCCGTAGCCGGGGGCTTTCACTGCGGCGGCATGCAGCGTGCCGCGGATCTTGTTGACCACCAAGGTGGCCAGGGCTTCGCCCTCTACTTCTTCGGAGATGATCAGCAGAGGCTTGCCAGTCTTGGCGATCTTCTCGAGCAGGGGCAGCAGGTCCTTAAGATTGGAAATCTTCTTCTCGTTGATAAGCACGTAGGCGTCTTCGAGTACCGCCTCCATGGCTTCCTGGTCGGTGACGAAGTAGGGCGAGATGTAGCCGCGGTCGAACTGCATACCCTCAACCACGTCGAGCACGGTTTCGGTGCTCTTGGCCTCTTCGACGGTGATGGTGCCGTCCTTGCCGACCTTGTCCATGGCTTGGGCGATCAGGTCGCCGATAAACTTGTCGCCGTTGGCCGAAATGGTGCCGATCTGGGCGATCTCGCTGTGGTCCTTGATCTTCTTGCTCTGGGAGGCGAGGCTGTCGACCACCAGGGCTACGGCCTTGTCGATGCCCCGCTTGATTTCCATAGGATTGAAACCGGAGGTCACCGCCTTGAGGCCCTGGGTATAGATGGCCTCGGCCAACACTGTGGCGGTGGTGGTGCCGTCACCGGCAACATCGCTGGTCTTGGAAGCCACTTCCTTGACCATCTGGGCACCCATGTTCTCGTAGGGATCTGGAAGCTCGATTTCCTTGGCTACCGTGACCCCGTCCTTGGTGATGGTAGGCGAACCCCAGCTCTTGGCGATGACCACATTGCGGCCACGGGGCCCCAGGGTGACTTTTACTGCCCGGCTGAGTTGCTGCACTCCCGAAAGGATTTTGGCGCGCGCCTCTTCTTTAAAGGCGATTTGTTTGGCTGCCATAATTTTTATTTCCTCAGTTTAGTCGTGCGCTGTATCAGGGGGGTGCAGGTCACTCGACGATGGCAAGGATGTCGTCTTCGCGCATGATGAGGTAGTCCTCACCATCGAGCTTGACTTCGGTGCCCGAATACTTGCCGATCAGGACCTTATCGCCCTTCTTGACCTCAAGGGGAATCCGCTTGCCCTCTTCGAGCCGGCCGTGACCAACAGCAACAACCTCGGCCTCCTGGGGCTTTTCCTTGGCGGTGTCGGGGATGATGATGCCCCCGACCTTCTGTTCAGCATCGGTTTCGAGGCGCTTGACCAGCACGCGATCAGCCAGAGGTTTGATCTTGGTCTTCATTAGAATAGCTCCTGTGATTTGAGGGGTGTTAGTGATGCCTTTTCCTTAGGCAAAGAGTGTGCCACAAGGGGCGATATATTTATAAGGCTATAAAAAACAATGCATAACATCTCGATATTTATATAAAATATGAAACTGCAAGCAAGAAGGGGTTGCCAGAATGAGAAAATATTCGAGGTCCCAGGGTCATTTACTAGGCATAATGCCAGCATAAATGGCGAAAAAACAACGAAATTATCAAAATGAGAATTAGCTCAAATAGAAACTTCTCATTTTGGCAATGCTGGGGACCGGGATTGGGGGTAGTCTGGGTGCATGAGGGGCAAATTCTGCTTGTTGCCTTGCCCGGACCGCCGGACTATTATATTTAGAGTGTGTAATGCAATACCCCACCCCACGTGTTAAGTTGTGCTTTTATGACCGAGCCGGCTAAACCAGACCAATCCCTTCCTGGTGATCCCTTGAGCAACCAACTGCGCGACCAGCTTCTGTCCCGGGTTTCAGAACGCCTCCAGAGCGGTGAAGTGCTGGTTTCCAATGCCCATTTCCAGAAGGCCTTTGAGGAAGAGTACCAGGCCCTGAACGGGGTGGTTCCCGTAGAGGAGTTGCGGGTACAGCTCAGTGCCGCCATCGAAGACATCAACAAACGCAATCCCGAGGTCCTAGTGGTGTTGGGGGTGGAGAACTGGCTGGTCAAGGCCTTCATGGAAGGAGTGCGCAAGAATAACTGGAACATCGTAACCTTCCAGGAGCAGGGCCATCAGGCCCTGCGCGAACTGATCCGCCATGACCGGGTAAAGGCGGTGATGGCGCAGATGCAGGTCCAACCGGCCCAGCTCAATCTGAAGCGCTGCTTGCGCATCGCCGCCAACCAGGTGGCCGGCAAGGGAGGGCAGGTGCCCAAACGCAATGTCCGCCTCGACCAGCTGGGAGCGGCAACAGCCGAGCGGGTGGAGCTCTTGCCTGAAAACCTCAAGATCTTTCTCAGCGGCCCCGCCCCAGAACCCACGGCGGCCGAGATCGAAGAGCGCAACCAGGAGGAACAGCAACTACAAGAGGAGATCAGGGGCGGGCAGCTCGATACCGTATTTCAGAACCTCGAGTCCTATGTCGATCAGGGAAAACTGAACCGGGAGGAAGCGGACCGCTTCGCCAAGGTCTACCAGGTGGACCGGGCGGTGAAGTCCGGCAAGATCTCGGGGGACCAGGGAAGCAAGATCCGCAACAGCCTACTGGCCGGCAATGTCCGTTTCGAGTATGACCGCAAGATCAAGGCGGTCACGGATTATGCGGTGACCTACCTGCAGCTCTTTGCCGCCCTCAAAAGGATCGAACCCAAGTACGACGGCGCCCTGCGTTTTCTCATCGAGCACAAGGAGGTCGCCAATGCCGAGAAAGATCAGTTCGATCCGACCCAGTTGACCAACATTCTCCTCGAGGATTTCGACCAGCTCAAGTTGCTCTCTGGGATCATGGACCGCCAGGATGGGGAGGTGCGCATGATGGTAGCCGGCTTGATGCCTTACGGCCAGGTGATACGCAAAGGGCAGGATCAGCGTATCGAGCGGTTGACGGTGGAGCAGGGGTTTATCGACCTGGTGCGGCAACTGCCGCGCGAGGAGATGGCCAACCGCCTCAACGCCGTGGACAAGACCATCAGGGTGCGAGCGGCAGCCGATATGCTCTGTATGATTGCGCTGATCAACCGGCTGGTCAAACCCACGCCCTTCCGCAAGGAAATCCGCCTGCTGAAGATCAACATGATCATCGAGGAGTTCTATAAAAGCTCCGATGATCTGGCCTCCGCCCGCGGCAAGGCCCAGAAATTCCTCAAGTCGCGCCTGCGGGTGATCTATCCCGACATCACCCCCGACGAGTATCAGGAGATCGAGGGAAAGAGCAACGCGATCATCGAGCGGGTGGAACAAAGGATCGCTGCCGAGCGCCAGGAGGCCAAGGCGGCCACTGCGGCTGCGGAGACGGAGAAGGAGCTCAATGTCCAGGAAAGCCTGGAACTCAGTCCGCGGGAAATCGCCCGGGGTGCCCAGGTGGGCCGGGTGAGTATGAAGATTGGGGCCAACTGGCGGATGGTGCCCCTAAAGGTCATGCCAGATGCCGAAGACGCTGAGCGCTTTGTTTTGGTCCAGCGCGACCATCAGAGCCGCGAGCTGGTCGCGGTGTTCAGGAAGGGCGTCAAATGTTACGTAGTCAAGAACAGGTCAGGCATCTGGGATCTGACCTGAACTTGGCCGGTCCTCCTGCGAGCAGATGCCGCAACTGAAAGAGTTGGTAGTGGTGGTGACCGGGGCCAGCAGCGGTTTGGGCTGGCACCTGGCCTGTGGGTTGGCCCGGCGGGGGGCCAGGGTGGTATTGAGTGCCCGGCGGCGTCAGCGGCTTGAGGAACTGGCAGCGCAGATCACCAGCGCCGGCGGGTCGCCACCCATGGTGATGCCGGCGGATGTGGGCGACTGGAACCAGGTGGTGGAACTGGGTCGGCAGGTGGAGGCGGAATGGGGCGGGGCGCAGGTGCTGATCAACAACGCGGGGCGCGGAGCGTACGGGCCGCTTGCGGAGTTGCCGGCCGGCATCATCGACGAGTTAGTCGAAACTAACCTGCTCGGGACGCTGTACTGCACTCGTGTTTTCCTGCCGCAGATGCTGCGCCAGGGGCGCGGGCACCTGGTGTTTGTCTCCAGCATCTTGGGGGAGTTGCCGGCTGCGGAACACGCCCTGTATTGCGCGACCAAATTTGCCGTCAACGGGCTGGCCGAGAGCCTCGACGCTGAGTTGCAGTCCACAGGGATCAAGGTGACCCTGGTGGAACCAGGGTTGGTGGAAACCGAGTTCGCCCAAGTGAGCGGTAGGCCAGCGGGAAGGTTTTCCCGCCTCCCTGCCAAGAGTGCCGCAGAAGTGGCGGAACGCATCTTGGGCGCCGTCGAGCGCGATCAGTTCCGGCTGGTGCCCGATTTATTGGGCCAAGTGGGTATCTGCTTCAAGAGGCACCTTCCCCGCACCGCAAGGCTTTTCTTCAGAGCGGTATTCCGCCGTCTTCTCAGCAAATCCCAGGGAAATTAGATCGAGCGCGGACCGGCAAAGGGGCGCTGCCCCGGCGATTCAGTCTGCATGCGGTAGATGGCACCCGTGCTGGTTTCGGCGATATACAACTCATCGAAATCAGCCCCGCCAAAGACCATGGCGCTAGGCTCGTTGCCGGGGATGGAGATCTGGGTGATGGGCTGACCGTCGGGATCGGCGATGGTCAAGCCTTTGCCGCCCCGGGTGATGTACAGGCGGCCGTCGTCGTCGAATACGAGGGCGCGGGGCGGTCCCCCATCGGTGAACTGGATGAAGATCTGAGGCGGGGCCAGGGTGCCGTCTTCCTTGAAGGAAAGGGAAAGGACGCGGTTTTGGTCAGCTTCGATCACGTACAGGCTGGAGGCGTCCTGTGAAAGGACCAAGCCGGTAGGATTGGCCAGGCCAGTAGCCAGCAAGGAAGTTTCGGCGTCGATATTGACGCTGTAGATACTGCCGGTTGAGGGGCTATGGTGATCGCCCACATCGGTGAAGATCAGATCCCCTGTTGGGCCCAGACATAAATCCTGTGGGCCAGTGAAGCGTTTGCGCTTGCACTGATGCGCATAGACCTCAACGGTGGCGTCGGGGGAAATGAGCAGCAGATGGCGGTGGCCTTTCTCGGCGACGAAGAGATCGTTGGAATCGTCGAAGGCGATGCCGAGGGGTTTGCCTCCGGTGGAAGCGAAAAAGAGGGGCTTTCCCTGGGGGCTGATCCGCTGGATGCGGCCCTCAAGAGTCTCGGCGACAAAGAGTTGCTCGTCCGCGTCGAAGGCAAGACCGCCCGGAGCCGCAAGGCCTTGGATGAAGAGCTGTGGCGAATGCATTTGCAGAACCCCTAACGCTGCGGTTTCAACCGGGGCCGGATGGCCCCGTTTTTGGCAAATATATCCTCAAACCTACGGAGATGTAAAGCAGAAATAAACATTAGGGCCATCGCCTATCTCGGCAGAAGATTACTGGGAGGTATAACCGCCGTCGACGAAGAGCGTCGAGCCGGTGGTGAAGCTGGAAGCCGGAGAGGCAAAATAGAGCACTGCGGTCGCCAACTCGGCGGGATCTCCCCAGCGGCCCATGGGGACTTTATCCTGTATGGCTTGCCGCGCCTTGGGATCGGCCAGCAGAATCTGGTTGATAGGCGTGGCAAAAGGACCGGGGCAGATGGCGTTGACGGTGATACCGTGGGGTGCCCATTCAAGCGCTAAGGTGCGCGTCAGTTGCACGACACCTCCCTTGGTGGCCGCGTAGGGCGCGCGGTGGGGAATAGAGATTTGCGACAGCGTGGATCCCAAGTTGATGACCCGGCCGTAACCCCGGGGGATCATGTGCCGGCCAACGGCTCTACAGTAATAAAGCGGACCATAGAGGTTGACTTTGAGCACTGTTTCCCAATCTTCGTCGCTCAGGTCGACCACCGGCTGTCGGATGTTGATACCGGCGTTGTTCACTAGAATATCGAGTTGGCCGAATTTGTCCAAGGTGCGGGCGACCGAGTCTTCTACCTGGGCGCGATCGCTTACATCGGCCTGCAGGGCCAAGACCTCGTTTCCGGTCTGGCTGGCCAACTGGTCGGCGGCCTGCTGGCATTGATCGAGATGGCGGCTGGTGATAACCACCTTGGCGCCGGCTGCTGACAAGGCCTCGGCCATCGCCAGCCCCAGGCCCATGCTACCACCGGTGACCAGTGCGGTCTGGTTCTCGAGATTGAAAAGTTCGCGGGGGGTGCAGGATGCGGGCATTGGACGCGGTTTACCAGTCCTCGGATTCGACGACGGCTTTGGCCAATACTCCCAGTTCCTCGATCAGGGACTGCTGGTCCTGCTGCCGGGCCTTATTGGTGACCTGTATGGTCAACGCGATCAGCCCCAGCCCGAAGATGCGCTGCAGGCTTTGGGGGGAGTCCGGTTCTAGACCGGGAACCAGCTCGCTCAGTTTTTCGAGGAGCTGCCGATGGGCGTCAGTGAGGTCGATGACTTCGAGAGACATGGGAGGACTGGGCATGGCTTAGGTAACTGCAAGTATATAGCAAAATAGGACCAAAGGCAATCACAATTCCAACTCGACGGCCTGAAAATGGCCGCCGGTGGAGATCAATTTGCTCCAGGGAAGTGCGGGATCGTGATCCCAGGCGATGATCCAGTCTTCGGCAAGAGCCTGGTCGAGAAATGCTTTTTTGCGGGTAAGGGTGTGGTATGGGAACATATCGTAGGCCATATTCCAGTGCAGGCGCAGGTGGGCGCGGGTAGGCACCAGTTCCCCAGGGTAAACCAAGGTCTGACTGCCCGAACGAATCACCAGCCCTTGATGATGGGCAGTGTGCCCGCCGGTGACCCAGGTAGAAATCTGTCCCCCCAGATCGGTATCGCCGTCGAGCAGGTGGAGTTGTCCGCTTGCTTCGAGGGGCAGGAGTGCCTCCGGGCGATAGCTGCTTTTCATGATACTCAAACCCTGGAGTGCATCGGCCCACTCGCCACGCTGCACCAGATAGCTAGCGCGGGGAAAGAGCGGGCGCAGGCGGCCATCGACCCATTCCAGGGCGCCGCCGGCGTGGTCAAAGTGCAGATGGGTGAGCACCACGCGGGTGACCTGGTCTGGGGTGAATCCAGCTGCAGCCAGGGCCTTGGTCAGACTGTGGGCCGGGTCGAAGGCAAAAATCTCCTGTTCTCTTGAGGTGAAGGTGCTGCCACAGCCGGTGTCGACCAAGGTGAGGGCCTGGTCCTGGCGCACCAACAGGCAGTTGCAGGCCAGCTCCACCCGGTTGCGCGCGTCAGGGGGTGAGACCTTTTCCCACAGGGGTTTGGGCACCACCCCAAACATGGTACCTCCGTCCAGACAGAAGCGACTGGCGCATAGATGGTACACCTCGATATTGCCCAACGAAAGACGCTGCATCTGGAGACCCTCAGATATTCATCAGGACTTTGCTGCCTTCCATATCGAACTGAAAGTTCAGCTCGCGCAGGCCTTCTGCGGCCATGGTTTGGCGCAGGGCCAGCCGGTTCTGGGCCGGGCAGTAGAACATTAAAAACCCGCCCCCTCCGGCACCCAGGATCTTGCCGCCCAGGGCCCCGGCGCATTTGCCCCGTGCGTACCAGTGGTCGATTTGGAGGTTGGACATCCTGGTCGAACGTTTCTTCTTCAACTGCCAGTGTTCGTCGAGAAAGAGGCCAAAACGGTCCAGGTCCCCCGCTTCGAGCGCGGCCTTGATCTGGTAGCCGATGCGTTTGACCTCGTGCAGACTCTCGATGACCTGGGTATCTCCCCGTTGGGTATCCTGCTCTTGCTGGGAAAGGATGTCGAAACTCTCGCGCTGGATGCCGGTGAAGAAGAGCACCATGCTGTTGCGCAATTCCTCCAGGGTGTGGTTAGAAAGTTGCAACGCCGAAACCTCGACCCGGCCATCCATGCCGATCTCCAGGCAGGTCAGGCCACCAAAGGCAGCCAGATAATGGTCGTGTTTTCCTGCCGGTTGCCCGGCCAGCCCGGCTTCCACCAGGTGTGCCTCCTCCGCCAATTCCTGGCGGGAGAGTTGCAGGCGCTGGTGGGCGCGCAGGGCGGCCAGCAGCGCCACGGTGAAGGAACCAGAAGACCCCATACCCGTCCGCCCAGGCACATCGGCCATGGCACTGATCTCCAGGCCGCCTTTGACGCCGGTGTACTGCAGGGCTTCGCGCAACAGGGGGTGCTCGATCTGGGAGGGCTCGGCGACCTTTTCGGTGCGGGCGTATTTAACCCGGATGAAGTCCTCCACTTTGAGGGTGTTGAGCTGGAGGTACACGTACTTGTCGATGCCGGCGCTGAGCACAAAGCCGCCATGGGCGCTGTAATACGAGGAGAGGTCGGTACCGCCACCCCCCAGGGGGATGCGGAGTGGAGCGCGGGTGGTTATCAAGTAAGTATCCTCATTAGGGGAGGGTGAAACGCCCGCTGGCAATCTGGGCCTGCGCTTCGGCGTATCGTTCGGGCGTGTCGCTGGCCAGCAACTGGCCGCGCAAGAGGTGGCCAAAAATGGGGGCACCTGCGGTCAGCAAGCGAGGGAAGATATCCCGGCTGAAGTCGCTGGCCCCCTGGGAGGGAATCCAGTCGAAGATTTGCGGTTGGAGCGCGTAGATGCCGGCGTTGATCAGGTAGCCGGGGAAAACCTGATCGGCCTTGGGTTTTTCGATGAACTGCACGATGCGGGAGGCCTCATCCAGGCGGACGATGCCGCTGCGGCAGGGATCATCTTCGCGGTGCAGGCCCATGGTGGCCAACCCGCCCCGGCGCAGATGGGTGGTCCAGAAATCAGTCAGGTCCACATTACACAGGTTGTCGCCGTAGTACACCAGAAGGGGCTGGTCGAAAAAAGCGGCCATGCGGCGCACAGCACCGGCGGTTCCCAGCAGCTCTTCCTCGGGGGAATAAGTCAGCCTAACCTTCCAGGTACTCCCGTCGCCGAAGTAGTCGCGGATCAACTGGGGCAGGTGATGCAGATTGACCACCAACTGGTCAAAGCCGTGTTTGGCCAACAGGGTGATGACGTGCTCCAGCAGGGGTTTGCCCCCCAGCGGAATCATCGGCTTTGGGCAGGTGTCGGTGAGCGGGCGCAGGCGCCTGCCCTGGCCGGCAGCCAGGATCATGGCCTTCATGTTCCCGACTGGCGGAGGATGTCGGCCTCGCGCATCCGCGCGGCGCTGCGGGCATAGAAATCACCCAGGTCCGGTTGAGTCCGCACCCAATCTACGTACTCGGCGACTACCTGTTCCAGGGGGACCTCTGGTCGCCACCCCAGTTCGCCGAGTGCCTGCCAGCTGGAAACAGTGTGCCGGGTATCGCCGAACCGGTATTCCCCGCTCAGGAGTGGTTCGATCTCGCGGTCACAGGCCCGGGCGGCGATGCGGGCATATTCGACCACGGAGGTGGCTCGCTGGCCGGCCACGTTGAAGGCCCTATAGTCGGCGCGGGGATCTTCCATCACCAGCACGTTGGCCCGCGCCACGTCTCCCACATATACATAATCCCGCAGGGAGTTGCCGTCTTCGTAACAGACCGGCGCCTGGTCGTGTAAGAGGCGCAGGGTGAAAATCCGGCAGATGCCCGAATAGGCGTTGTAAAAGGAGTTGCGGGGCCCCTGCACAATGGAGTAGCGCATACACACGGCGGGAATGCCGTATTTGCGCCCAAGGTTGAAGGCCGCCAGTTCGAGGGTGTATTTGGAGATGCCGTAGGCAGTGTGGGGATTGACCCGATCCTCGGTGATGGGCAGATATTCGAGCGGCTCCTGGCATTGGGGGCAGCGCACCTCCCACTCAGCACGGGCAAGTTGCTCGGCGGGCCGGCTGGGGGGGTAGACTACCCCGTCCCGGGCACAGCGGTATTTGCCTTCGCCGTACACCGCCTGGGAGGAGGCCAGCACCACCTTCTGTACCGGCAGCCGTTTTTCCACGATAATCTCGAAGAGCAGGGCCGTGCTGACGGCGTTGACGTGGAAAAAAGTGCTGAAATCGGGCATGTAGTCCTGGTACGCGGCCAGGTGGAAGACCCCGTCCACACCCTCAAGGGCTTTTTCCCAGTCCTCCCTCTGACGCACATCGCCCTGCAGGCGTTCAACCTGGGAGGGCAGGTAGCTGGGCCAGCCACGAGGGTGGACGCGTTCCTGAAGGCTGTCCATTACGCGTACCTCATACCCTTTTGCCAGCAGGTGGTCCACAGTGGTGGAGCCGATGAATCCGGCCCCCCCGGTGACTAGTAAACGTTTCACGATTCGGTCCCGTTGGCGTAAGCAATGGTCGGATGGTCCGTAAATCGCGGATATCTGCTAATTTAGATAGGTGCGCTCTAGTTGACAACCAGGAGGGGGGGAGCTAGTTTCGCTGAGTCTGCAGAGGAGGGGGTATTGAAAAGCAGCAAGCTGTTGCTGGCGTCGATGGGTCTGCTGGCCGGCCTGGTCCTGGGTGAGGTGGGGTTGCGGTTTGTCGCCCCTCAGGTCTACCGCCGTCCCCCAGTATGGCAGTTTGACCCCGAGCTTGGGTGGCATCACCGGCCCTCGACTTCGGGCTGGCTGGTCAGCCCAGAATTCTCTGTCGAGTACCGCATCAACTCGGCTGGGCTGCGCGACCGGGAGGTGGGGCGGGAGAAAAAAGCCGGCCAGCGGCGGCTCTTGTGTTTTGGTGATTCCTTCGTCGAGGGCTGGGGGGTAAAACAGGAAGAGCGGGTCAGCGAAGGACTGGCAGCGCGACTCCCTGGGGTGGAGGTGATCAATTTTGGCATGGCTGGATACGGCACCGACCAGGAATGGTTGCTCTTTGAAAAGCAGGGGCAGCAGTACCAGCCCGACTTTGTCGTGCTCTTTTTTTATGGCAATGACCTGTGGAATAATGCCGCGCGTCAGGGCATCGGGGCCGAGCGGGGGTACAAGCCCTTCTTCCAGTTGGAGCCCGGTGGCCGGCTGCAACTGAAGGGGGTGCCGGTGAAAAAAGTGCTCTTTTGGGACCAGGAAGAAGGGCCCTGGCGACGCCAGGTGGAAACCTATTTGCTGGAAAACCTGCATCTGTACGCTTTCTTACGGAAGGCCATGACCCCGGAGATTCCGGTCCAGCAGCAAGAGCGCTACTACCAGGGTCTGTACGGTAGTGGGGAAGACCAGGCCGTCGCGAACTGGGAACTGACCGGGCGCCTGTTGGAGGCTTTTGCCCTCAGTGCCCAGCGTGCCGGCGCGCAGTTGCTGCTGGTCTATGTGCCGGCCCTGGTCCAGATCGAGGATGAAGACTGGAAGATGAAACGCGAATTGCACGGGCTGGCCGGAGAGGAGTATGACCTACAAAAGCCGGACCGCCAACTCAAGCAACTGGCCGAGACCTACCAGATCCCATTTCTCGATCTGTATACGCCTTTCAAGGAACAAGCCCGGACCCAAACCCTCTATCACCGGGACAGCCACTGGAATGCCCAGGGTCATGCGCTGGCAGCAGACGAAGTGGCAGCGTTCGTGCTGTCCCAGATGAGTGGCCGGGCAGGAGGCCGTCCATGAACCGGCCGCTGTGGCAGCGAGAGGCAGCGATGTTGGCCTTGATCGCCCTGGCGGTGTTGGGGTTTTTCTGGAAGGCAGCGATCCTGCAGGGGACCTTCTTCGTGCAGGATATGATGATCCAGAATTATCCCTTCCGCGATTTTTTTGCTCGCGCCCTCCGCCACCTAGCGCTGCCCCTGTGGGCACCGGAAATCAATTTCGGATTCCCGCTCTTCGCCGAAGGTCAGGCCGGGATTCTCTATCCCTTCAATCTGATCTGCGCGCTGTTCTTGCCCACCTACGCGGCAATCAATTTTAACATCATCTGTCACTTCTGGCTGGCCGGGGCCGGCACCTATGGCCTGCTGCGCGCTATCGGCTGCCTGCGGCCGGCGGCCTTGGTCGGGGGCTTGAGCTATTGCTGTAGTGGTTACCTGGTGGTGCGGGCGATGTCCCCCAACTATGTGGACGTCTGCGCCTGGATGCCGGTGTGCCTGATGCTGATCGAGTTGGCGTTGCAGCGCGGCGACTGGCGTCTGGTGCTGGGCGCCGCCCTGGTGGTGGGCATGCAGTGGCTGGCTGGGCATCCACAGGCGGCGTTTTATTCGATGGGGGCCTGTAGCCTTTTTGCCCTGTACCGCGGCTGGCAGCAGGGGTGGAAAACCGTGGCTCTCCTCGCCGTGGGAATGCCACTGCTGGGGCTCGGCCTGGCGGCCGTGCAACTCCTACCCACCGCCGAATTGGTGCGGATCTCCTCCCGGGGACAGGGGGTGAGCATGGAGCAGTTCGTCAGCATGTCGCTGCCCCCCGAACGGCTGATCACCCTGCTCTTGCCCAACTTCTTCGGCAACGATTCGACCGGCTCTTACTGGGGACAGCGGGAGGGTTTCTTCATCCAACTCTGCCCCTATGTGGGGGTGCTGCCCTTCTTGCTGAGCCTGGTGGCCCTGCGGCGGCGGCGGGACCAGTACACGTGTTTCTTCGGCGCGCTGGGGGGGCTGGCGCTGATCCTGGCCCTGGGCCATTATACTGAACTTTTCTCCCTGCTCTACCATTTTCCGGGCCTGAAATTCTTCCGCATTCCCACCCGCTTTCTGCTCTGGCTGACCCTGGCGATGGCGGTGCTCGCTGGGTTGGGGCTAGACCACATCCTCCGCTCTCCCCAGCGCCGAGGGGCTGGGGTGTGGTGGGCCTGTGCCATCCTGGGCGGGACGGCGTTGAGCATGGCCTGGATGAACAGCCAGGTATTGCTGGGGGGGGGGAGTGGGTTGCGCTTGCCGGGTCAGGAGCAGGTGGCTGGGTTCCTTCACTATCAGCAAGAGTTGCGCTGGGATTTGGTCCGTTGCCTGGTCATGCTGGGACTGGGCGGACTGGTGGCTACCACTCAGGGAAGCACGGGTTGGCGGCTGCGGGTGTTGCCCTGGGTGGTGCCTTTGGCCTTGTATGCGGACCTCTACAGCTTTGGCGCCGATTTTAATGGTCTGGTGGAACCCGAGGTCTACCAGCGCCAACCCGAAAGCGCTGCCCTCATCCACGAGGACGCGCAAGGGATGGGAGGCATGGCGCCGCGCCTGCTGAGCCTGGTCTCCGAGGAAAACTCGTCCTATGACTGGCATGCGGGTTGGGCGGTGGACCAGCGGTCGTACCGGGCCTATCCCCAGACCTTGCGCATGTACACGGCCAGCCAGTATGGGTTGGCCGGCGCCCTGCCCGGGTGGAGCCCGCTACACCTGATGCGGCATTGGGAATTTGTGCGCGAGTACCCGGCGGTCATGGATCTGGCAGGGGTCCAGTATGTGCTCAGCTGCCGGCCCCTGTCCGGGCAGAGCCTGGCGCCCATCGCCGAAGGGGAGGTCAAGGTGTATCGCAATTGCACCGCCCTCCCGCGAGCCTACCTCGTACCGCGGTACCGTTTGGTACCCGACACCAGGGAACGGCTAAAGCTCCTGCGCGACCCGCATTTCGATCCCAGGCAGGAGGTGCTGCTCGAAACCGATCCGGGGCTAGTAGGGTCAGCGGAGAGGCCGATGGGAACTGTGCGAGTAAAATCCTATGCGCCAGAAGAAGTGCAACTGGAGCTGGAGCGGAGCCAGCCGGGATTGCTGGTTTTGACCGATACCTTCTATCCGGGGTGGCATGCCTATGTGGATGGGATCGAACGCCCGATCCTCCAGGCCAACCACGTTTTCCGGGCCGTGGCCGTGGCCGGGGACAGTCGCCAGGTGGTCTTCAGTTACCAACCTGAGAGTTTCCGGTACGGTTTCTGGGTCAGCCTGTTTTCCCTGGTCCTGCTGGTCCTGGTGGGCTGGCGCCTGGCCCGGTTCCCGCTGGCCATCCAGCAGGTCAGCGATCGGGCGACCGGCAAGCTGAGACTGTGGACTCTCCAGGTGATGCTCATCGTGCTGGTCCACGGCCTGATCCACCAGGGGCCGGCCTGGATGGAGAGCCTGGAGCGCGGCCACCTGTTCGGTTATTGAGTAAAATGGGGCTGCTGGCCGGATACTGGAGCGGGGTGGCGGCCTGGGCCCTGAGTCTGGCCGCCTATGTATTCACCCTCTGCCCCACGGTCTACGTCGAAGGTTCCGGGGAACTGATCGGCGCTACCTATCTTCTTGGCACTCCCCATCCCACCGGTTATCCCCTGTTTTGCCTGGCCGGACGTCTCTGCGCCCTCCTCCTTC
>CAMAVQ010000044.1 GCA_945861755.1 Gemmatimonas phototrophica | reverse complement strand
CAGGGCCACCCGCTGCTGGTCTCCACCCGAGAGCTGCTCGGGCAACAGGCCAGCCAGCGCACTGAGGCCGAGCCTTTCGAGCATCTCACCCACCCGCTGCTGGCGCTCGGCCCTGCCCACCCCCATACATTCGAGGGGGAAACCGACATTCTCCCGCACCCGCAGATGGGGATAGAGGGCGTAAAACTGAAAGACAAAACCCACGTCCCGCGCGCCCGGCGGCAGCCCGGTGATTTCCTCGCCGGCCACTTCGATCCGGCCAGCGGTGGGCTGCTCCAGCCCGGCCACCATGCGCAAGGTCGTGGTCTTCCCGCAACCCGAGGGCCCCAGCAGTACGACAAACTCCCCGGCCTCGCACTCTAGGTCAATGCCCTTGACCGCAGGGGTGCCATCCCCAAAGGTCTTATGCAGCCCGCTGAGCCGGAGGAAGCTCATGTCTGCTCCTGGGCTCGGACGACCAGGTGTGAAGTGAGGATATTCAAGAGGGTGCAGAAGGCGGTGGCAAAAAACCCGCAGCGCAGCCCTCCCTGCCACCAGGGCTGCAGCATCAGGGCCACTCCCAGGGCCATGCCCACCCGGGCGATTTTGTCTAACAACCGGATCACCGCTTGATGGTCCCGAAACTCACCCCGCGCAAGAGGTGCCGGCGCACCAGCACCGTGAACACCGCGATGGGGGCCACGAAGAGCAGCACCCCGGCGGCGATCTGCGGCCAGGGCAATCCCTGCACGTTGCCCTGGAGGCCGGCAAAGAAGACCGGCACGGTCACCGCCTCCTGGTTGTTGAGGGTCATGGCAAAGCCGTATTCGTTCCAGGCCGAGATCAGGCAGAAGACCCCGGTCACCGCCATGCCCGGCGCGGCGCGCGGCACGACGATCCTCCAGAAAGCCTGCAGCCGGGTGTACCCGTCGACCAGCGCCGCCTCCTCGTACGCCCGGGGGATCTCGTCGATAAACCCCTTCATCAGCCACACGGCCAGCGACAGATTGAAAGAGGTGTAGAGCAACACCAGCCCTAGATGGGTGTTCTGCAGATCGAATTCGCGGTACATCATCAGCACCGGCATCACCACGGCCAGGGGGGGCAGGAAGCGGGTGGAGAGGATGAAGAAGAGCCAATCGCGCGCTCCGGCGATGCGGAAGCGGCTGAAGCCATAGGCGCAGGCCGTGCCGATCACCACCGCACAAAAAGTGCTCGTGAGGCCAGCCAGGATGCTGTTTTGCAAGTAGTGAAAGAAAGGCCGGGCCGCCCCGGCATAGTTCTGGTTCAGTTGGCGGTACGCCTCAAGGGTGGGGGCGAACCAGAGGCCCTCCTCTGATCCAGAAAGCGAGGGCAATAATTTGGGATCGATACTGATGCTATCGGCCTTGTGTTTGACCGAGGTGAGCGCCAACCAGCCCAGGGGCAGCGAAGCGACACCAAAGTACAGGACCACAAAAATCCAGCGCAGGGCCTTCATGCAGCGCCTTTCTGCCGCAGCCGCTCCAGGTAGCGGAGAAAGACACTGGCCAGGGCGATGACCAGCACCAGCACCACATAGGAATACGCTGTGCCCAATCCCACCTTGCCGTCGCGGAACATCACCTGATAGAGCAAGGCGCTCAGAGTCTGGGTGGCCGCGTCATTGGGGCCGGTGAAGGCCATCACCAGGTCGAACTGCTTGAGCGCATCGGTGGCTCGCAGCAATACGGCCAGGCCCAGGAGCGGGGCGCACATCGGCAGGGTGATGCGGCAAAACACCCGCCAGCGCGAGGCCCGGTCAATAGCCGCCGCCTCATAGATGTATCCCGGAATGGCATTGAGGGCGGCCAGCCCAATCAGCAGCATGAAGGGGGTCCACATCCACACCTCGACCATCAGCATGGAGAAGAACTTGAGGCCGGGATCGGTGATCCACTGGGGCTGGCCCAGGCCCAGGGCGGCGAGGCCCTGGTTGAGGATGCCGTAGCTGCCGTTGAGCACCAGTTTCCAGTAGATGCCCATCACCGCCGGGGGCAGCATCATCGGGATAAGGAGGAGGGTGAGCAGGGCGGGCTTGAGACGAAAACGATCCTTTAGGCACAGGGCCAGGGCAAAACCCAACACCAGCTCGCAGCCCACCGTCAGGGCCGCAAAGAGGGCGGTGGTGCGCAGCGCCGCCCCGTACTGGGGGGCGCGGAAGATGGCCGCGTAATTGCGGGTGCCCACCCCCTGCCATTCTCCCCCGATCAGATCGGCGTCGGTGAAGCTGAGGAAAATACTGTAGACCAGCGGGAAGATGTTCATGGCGATGAGCAGGAGGAGGGCCGGCCCCACAAAGCCGTACTTCAGCCAGTCCCTCCTCCCGCTCACCCGATCTTCCTCCTACTTCAGCAGGCCGGCCTGCTGCATGATCAGTTCGTGCTCCTCGGCCAACTGGTCCAGGGCCGCCTGCGGGGTCTTCACCCCGTCTAGGGCTTCACCCAAATAGAGCACTGCCTTGCCCAGCAGTTCGTTGTACGCCGGCACGTTCCAAAAATCTTGTACATAGTCGAGCGAAGCGGCAAAGGTGGGGTTGTACGGGGCGGCTTTGGCAAAGGCTTCGCTCTTGAGCAGGGCGGTGTTGGCGGTGAAGGACCCCGGATAGGTGATCCATTTTTGCTGCACCTCTGCCTTTTGGAACCAGGCGATGAACTGCTTGGCCAGGTCCTGCTGGGCCGCAGGGGTTTTGGTGGAGATGCTAAAGCCCTGACCGCCCAGGCTGATGGCCCGTTTGCCGTCCTTGCCCGGCATCATGAAGAAACCCACCTGCGTCCCCATGCTGGCGACGATCCCCGGATAGAAGGGAAAGTAGTCGAGCACCATCGCGGTAGACCCGTTGCTGAAGGCCTCGAGGTTGACGAAATAGTCGGCGTTGCTGCCCCCCGGCGGGGTAAATGCCAACATATCCTTCAGGTATTGCAGAGCCGCGGCGGCCTGCGGGGTGTTGAGGTGGCCCTTCACCGCAAAGGTGGCCGGATCACCCCAGGACCCACCCCAGGACCAGAGAAAAGGCTGAAAACCCATGACGATGGAATCGTACTCCCGGCCGGTGAGCAGGGAGCAGCCGTAGCGCTTCTGGTCGGGATGGTGGAAGAACTCGGCCAGGTCGCGGAATTCGGCCCAGGTGTCGGGGGTCTTGAGGTCGCGCCCGTACTTGACCTTAAAAACCGCCTGGTTCGCCGCATCCTCGAACCAATCTTTTCGATACACAAAACCCAGGGCATCGGTCTCGCAGGGGGCGGCAAAGTACTTGGCGCTGCCGGGCGGGTACTCGCAGAGGTACTTGGCCGCACGCGGGTGGATGGTCTTGAGGTCCACCGCCGTGGGCAGCCAGTCGGTCAGGTCCAGGTACAGGCCCTTGGTGGCCCCCCGCCCGATCCACTGGCTGTCGCCCACCACGATGTCGAAGTCGGTCTGTTTGTTGCCAAAGTTGAGGAAGACCTGCTCCTGGTACGAGGGCCAGGGGATCTGGTGTACCTTGACCCCGATCCCGGTTTCCTTCTGGAAGTCGTTGCCCAACGCCTGCAGGGCGTCGGCTGGGGCCCATTGGGCCCACCAGATGGTGATGGAATCTTGCTGGCTGTGGCCGGCTCCGGCCAATAGCAAATGACTGCATACTGCAAGGCACGCAACAGCTCTCTTCATCTCGCCCTCCCTTGTTACGGCGATGGTTGTGGGTCTTACGACAGCCTGTTCCACTCTTCAGCCGAGATTTCCCGCCCCAGGATCTGCTCTACCTCCCGGATCATCATCCTGAGTTGGGGCACTGAGTACTCCTGATTCGAGGGCACTGCCAGTCGATGTTGTCGATGTACCATGAGCTGATGGCGCGTCCCTGCGAAGGGCCCCTCAAAGCCGAGCCGTCTCAGTCGGCGGATGAACTCACTCCGCTTACAAGGTGTCCACCGGCTCATGGCCAGGTACCTTATTCAGATCGATCCCGTCGATGATGGGCAGCGGATGGCCCAGCCTGAAGCCTACCAGCAACCAGTCCTCCAGGGTAGAGCGCAGTTCGTCCTCGCAAGCGCGCAGGGTCGAGCCAAAGGCAATCACACCTGTGCAGTCGGGGATGCGCCCTGAAAAGGTGGCGTCCTCCAGCTTGTCATATTCGGCCTGGGACATGGCGCGGTCGATGTAACCGCTGATTGCGAATTGTGTTCCCATGTTTTTTCCTCTGCTGAGCCTATGGGGCTACCACACTTTCTCGACAATTTTCTCTCGCGGCTCTCACTTTTTTGCCGGCCAGGCGAAATCCGCTTTGAACTCCTCCACGCCCTGGATGCCCAGGCCGAGGATGCGGAAGAGGCCGCCGCCCCGGTAGCTGCGCTTGTAGTCGTCCCAGTCGTACCCCACCGGGTCGAGGGAGGAGCCCGGCTCGCACTTGAAGTCAGCGGAGGTAAAGTAGAGTTCGTCCAGATCCCTGCCCCCGAACATCACACTGGAGGTTTGTTTGGCCGGCGTCTGGATGCGCCGCTCCTCTTTGCCATCGGGATCAAACCTGATGATGCAGGACCCGAACCAGTTGGCGCTCCACACAAAGCCTTGGGCATCCACGGTCATGCCGTCTGGGACCCCGTCGTGGTCGGAGACCTCGACAAAGGTGCGCCGGTTGGAGAGTTCGCCCGTTTCCTTTTTATAATCGTACGCCCAGATCAGCCGCGCTGCCGCGTCGGTGTAGTACATGGTGGACAGATCTGGCGAGAATCCCATGCCGTTGCTGCAGCCGATGCCTTCGGCGACGATGCTCACCTTGCCGTCGGGATCGAAGCGGTAGAGCTTGCCCGGCTTGTCGTCAAAATAGGAGCCGGCGAAAACCCGTCCGCCCGGATCGCCGATCACATCGTTGAAGCGCAGCAACTCCCCCTGGTGGGTCTCTGGCTGGAAACGCACCCAGTCCTCATCGGAGCGCCACAGCAACACCCCGTCCCAGATACACAAGACATACCCACCCTGGTGATTCTGCACCAACCCGCCTACCTTGACCCCCTGATGGATGAGGGTGTTCTTCCGGGTGGCCGGATCGTAGCTGAAGAGTTTGCCCTGGTGGATATCGGACCACAGTAGCTTCTGCTCCTCGGGGTTCCACAAGGGCCCCTCACCCACCAGGGCGTTTTCCTCGGCCAGCTTCTCGATCTGCATGGGAGTCTCCTCTCGTCGGTGATGATGGCGGCTAAGATATAAAAACTTAGCGCCCCCACCAAGTGTTGACAGGGCGGGTACCAGTCGCCAAGACAAAGGTGATTTCCCCATCGTGGCCGAGAGGCCACGCCTTTGCCCTAGGCTAGATCCGGACCCTGCCAGGCAGAGTCTGCTAATCCCCTCAAGGAGCCAGCCATGAAGATCACCGATGTCACCGTCCAACTCGTGCAATCCGCCTGCGGCCGCAAGTGGACCCTAGTGCGGGTGCACACCGACGAGGGTCTTTGCGGCATCGGCGAGGCCACCTACAGCCACAAGGAGCGGGTGGTGGCCGCCATGGTGCTGGATCTCAAACAACACCTGATCGGCAAAGACCCCTTTAACAGCGAGCGCATCTATCTGGACCTGTATGCCGGCGGCCAGACCGGGTACCGCACCGGCGGGGTGATGTTCACCAGCGCCATCAGCGGCATCGACCAGGCCCTGTGGGACCTGAAGGGCAAGGCCCTCAACGCGCCCGTATGCACCCTGCTGGGCGGCCCGCGCACCGCCAAGGTGCCCGTGTACGCCCATTTCGGTGGCCGCGAGATCCCGGCCATGATCGACAGCGCCCAGCGCATCCTGGCCCAGGGTTTCAACGCCCTCAAGTCCGAGATCTCCATCTACGAGGCGCGCGGCCCCAAGATCACCCGCCAGCAGTTGCGCGACATCGACCGGCGCTTCGACGCCCTGAGGCAGGCCGTGGGCGACGAGGTGCAGATCATGGAAGACCCCCACGCCCTCTTTGACCCGCCCACGGCGCTGGAGATCGCCCGGCTGATCGAACCCTACCGCCTGCTCTTCTTTGAGGAACCCACCATCCCCGAAGACCCCGAAGGCTACGCCCGCATCCGCCAGGGCACCTCCACCCCCATCGCCGGCTCCGAGCGGCTGACCAGCAAACACCGTTTCAACGATTTTTTCCGCGCCGGCGCCCTAGACGTGGCCCAGCCCGACATCGTCTACATCGGCGGCATCACCGAGATGAAGAAGGTGGCGGCCCTGGCCGAGGCCTATCAGGTGGTCATCGCCCCCCACAACACCAAGGGTCCGGTGGGCATCATGGCCGCGGCCCACGTGATGGGGGCCATTCCCAACGCCCTGATCCAGGAGTTTCTGGCCCCCAGTGTCATCCCCTGGCGCAACGACGTGCTCAAACACCCGCTGGTCATCGAAGACAGCTGCCTGGTGGTGCCCGACCGGCCGGGCCTGGGTATCGAGTTCGACGAGGAGGCGCTGAAGCCGCATTTGGTGGAGTTGTAGTGGCGGCGGGAAGATGCCCCTGGAGGCTTTAACTGGGGGAGTGGTGCCGGGAAAGGGCCTGGGGGTAGGGCAGGGCGTGGGTGGCAGGCCCGGGACTCGGGAAAAGCCGAAACGGGACTCTTTCCGGCGACACCCTGAGTTGCTAGAAGCGCCCCACCCGCAGTAGGCTCAGGTCGATCTCGGGGGAGCCGCAGACCACCTGGGAGACCAACTTGCCGGTGATCGGCCCCAGCGAGAGGCCAATGGTGGCGTGGCCGGCAGCGACCGTCAGGTTTTCGCAGCCGGGCGCCCGGCCCAGGAAGGGCAGGCCGTCGGGGGTGCAGGGCCGCAACCCCCGCCATACCTCGACCAGTTCGAGGGCCGCAGGGTCGAGTTGGGGAAGATACGCGGGCACGCCCCGGAGAATCGCCGCCACCCGGCGTTGGCTAAGGGACAGATTCAGACCTGCCAGTTCCAGGGTGCCGGCGAAACGCAGCAACTCCCCCATCGGAGTCACCCCCACCTTGGCCTCGCCCAAGAGCAGCGGCACCGCCGGACAAACTGCGGGCTTCTTGAAGGTGATGCTGTAGCCCTTGGCCGGCTGGATGGGCAGGGACAAACCCAGCTGGGCGGCCAGGAGCGGCGACCACGAACCGGCAGCTAGCACCACCTCCCTGGGGGCAAAGTCCCCCCGCGTGGTCTGCACCGAACTCACCCTACCCCCCTGGCGGACCAGGCCCAGCGCCTCGGTATGCGGCAGCACCTCGGCCCCCTGCCCGGCCAGGTGCCCACTCAGGCCGCGCACAAAACGGTCGGGGACCAGGTGGGCGTCCTGAGGGTAGTAGACCCCACCCTCGACCGACATCTCCAAACCTTCCAACTCCGCCACCTGCGCCTGGTCCAGCACCTGGGTCTGAAGGCCGGCCTCCTGCAGACGCTCCGCCTCGGCGATACCCCCCTCCAGCCCTTTGCGCGTATTAAAAGCGTAGAGCACCCCGCGCTGCTCGTAGCTGCAGGCCATGCCCTCCAGCCGGGTCAACTCGGCGAAGAGCGCACGGCTGGCCAGGTGCATATCGCGCAGGAGAGGGATGGCCCGCCGCACGTGGGCCTCGGTGCCAGAGCGCCAGAAGCGCCACAGCCAGCGCCACAGTGCCCGGTCAAAGCGCGGCTCGATGTAGAATGGACTGTCGCGGTCGAACATCCAGCCCAGGGCTTTGAGCGCCACGCCCGGAGCGGCCAGGGGCACGCTGTGGCTGGGCACCACCAGGCCGGCATTGCCGTAGGAGCTGCCGGCGCAGATCTCCCCTTTTTCCACCAGGGTCACCTGCCGGCCCTGCAGACCCAGGTAGTAGGCCGCACAGACCCCGATCACCCCACCGCCGATCACCAGGATATCGACCTCGCGTTTCACCGCATCTCCCTCAGAAAGGCCAGACCAGGGGCGCCAGCAGCACCGTCACCACCCCGGCTACCAGATTTAGGGGCAGGCCGATGCGGGTGAAGTCGGTGAAGCGGTATCCCCCCGGGCCGTAGATCATCAGATTGGTCGTATAACCGATGGGGGTGGCAAAAGCCGCCGAAGCCGCCATCATCAGCGCCATGATATAGGGCAGGTAGCTGACGTGTAAACTGGCAGCGGTGGCCATGGCGATGGGGAAGACCAACACGGCTGCCGCGTTGTTGGTGAGCACCTCGGTGAAGACCAGCGCCATGACATAGATGAGCACCAGGCTCACCCACGGGTCCCCCCCTGCCAGTTGGGCCAGGGCACTGGCGATATGGGCCGCCGCCCCGCTCACCTCCAGGGCCTTGCCCAACCCGAAGGAGGCGGCGATCACCACCAACACCTCCCAGTCGATGGCCTGGTAGGCCTGCAGCCGGCTACAGCAGCGGGCCAGCACCATGGACCCGGCGGCCAGGGCCGCCGCGCTGAGCATACTCATCACCTCGAAGCTGGCCGCCGCAATCATCCCCACCAGGATGCCCAGGGCGATCCAGGTCCGTTCGTGCCGGGGCGGACTGGAATCCTCTAGGCGGCTGACCAGGAAAAAGTCCCGGGAGTTGCGTTGCTGCGCCACAAAAGAGGGATGGGCCTCCAAAAGCAGGGTGTCGCCGGTGCGCAGCACGATGTCGCCGATCTTCTGGCGCAACTGCTGGCCGTTGCGGGCCACCGCCACCACCGCGGCGTTGTACACGGAGCGGAAACGGCCCTCGCGGATGCTTTTACCCACCAGCGGGCAACTGTCGGAGACCACGGCTTCGATCAGACTGCGGGTGGCGCGGGGGGCGTCGAGTTTGAAGACCTGCTCGGTGGCCGGCACCAGGCCGCGGATCTTGTGCAACTCCACCACCGAATCGACGATGCCGACAAAAACCAGCCGGTCCGCGGCCTTGAGCCGTTCCAGGGAGGAGACCGCCACCAACACCTCGTCTCCCCGGTTGATCTCCATCAGGTACATACCCTGCAGGTGGCGCAGGCCGGCCGCTTCAATCGTCTTCCCGATCAGGGGACCATCGCCGGCCACCAGCATTTCTACGGTGTACTGGCGCGGGTCCTCCAACTGTTTGAGCGGAGGCTGGCGTTCGGGCAAGAGCCAGCGCCCGACCGCCAGCAGGTAGAGCAGGCCGGCCACCGCCGTGGGCAAACCCACCCAGGCCGGCGCGAAGAGCCCCAGCTGCACCCCGGTGGTCTTGGCCAGCAGGCCGCTGACCACCAGGTTGGTGCTGGTCCCGACCAGGGTACACAGGCCACCCAGCACGGTGGCAAAGCTGAGGGGAATCAACAGCCTGGACACCGAGAGCTGATGTTTCTTGGCCCATTCGACCACCACCGGCAGCAGCATGGCGACGATGGGGGTATTGTTGACAAAGGCGCTCAGGGCGGCCACCGGCAGCATCAGCCGGGCCTGGGCCTGCAGGATGGACTTGGGGTGGCCCAGCACCCGCTGGGCCAGGATGGAGATCCCCCCGGTCTCTTTGAGGCCGGCCACCACCACAAAGAGCACCGCCACCGTCACCATGCCCTCGTTGGCCAGCCCTGCCAGGGCCTGTTCCGGGGTGAGCACCCTGGAGACCAGCAGCGCCACCAGGGTGCCCACCATCACCAGATCGGCGCTGAGCCGGGTGAAGGCCAGCAGGCCCAGCATCAGCGCCAGCAGCCCCAGGGTGAACCAGGCTTCCCAAGCCATCAGCTGGCCGAGACTGCCTGGGCGGCGGCGCGGATCGCCACGGCCATCTGCCCCAAACGCGCCCGCTTGTTGTCGGGGTGCATGCCGATGAGCACCGCCCGGTTGAGGATGTCCAGCGAGTCCTGGCACATGTCGAGGGAGTACTCGACACGGCATTTCCGGTTGGCCTCGATCTTGAAGGGGTCGAGGGCCGGGTGATGGGCCCCCTGGTAGCGCAGGAGGGGGTCCCAGCGGGTGTACACGTGCCGGCCAGTGTCCATGGGCAGGAAAGCGCTCACCTTCTGTGCCTTCAGGCTGTTGCAGAAAGCTCGGGATGACTTCTCGTTTTTGAAGTAGAAGCCCAGATGGGTGCCGCACTCGTATTCGAGGCTGTTGTTCTTGATCGAGCGCAGGCCTGCCTGCAGCCCCACCTCCAGCAATTCCTGCTTGGCGCTGCGCATACGGTCCAGCATATCGTCGAGGCGCTTGAGCTGTTCGTTGAGCAGCGCCCCGGAGAACTCGTTGGCGCGGAAGTTGTGGCCGGCAAATTGCAGGTCGGCTCGCTTCTCGTCCGGATTCCAGTAATAGGCGCAGCAGTCCACCGCCACCGAGCCGCGCAAAAAGGCCTGCTCGTCGTTGGTGACAAAGCCGCCGCCCTCGCCGGCGCTGATATTCTTGAAGAAATTGAAACTGAAGCCGGCGGCGTGCCCGAAGCTGCCCAGTTTCTTGCCCTTGTAGCCCCCGCCCACGGCCTGGCAGGCGTCTTCGACCACCAGCAGCTGGTGTTTGCGGGCAAGGCGCATGATCTTGTCCATATCGCTGGGCAGGCCCACCATGTGTACCGGGATAATCGCCTTGGTGTACTTGCTGATCCGGCGCTCCACGTCCTTGGGCGAGAGGGTCAGCGACTCGTCCACGTCGGCCACCACCGGAATGGCCCCGGCGGCCAGCACCGCCAGCGCGGTGGCCATGTAGGTATAGGACGGCACAATCACCTGGCAGCCCGGGCCGATGCCTAAACCCACCAGCGCGGCGTACAAGGCGGTGGTGCCACTGGTGGTCAGGCGCGCGTATTTCACCCCCACCTGGGCGGCCCAATCGCGCTCGAAAGTAGCGCACTCCCCTCCTTCGGAATAGCGGAACATCCTGCCGCTCTGGATCACTTTTCTGACGCGTCTGACCTCGGCTTCGCCCATGCGGTACATGCGGGTCTCCTCTCAGTGAGTGATACCGGCCAACCGGAAGAAGTTGACCAGGATTTGCCTGCCCTGCGGGTACTCGTCCTGCCAGGCCTCGGGGTGAAACTGGGTGCTCCACAGCGGGCGCTCCCGGTGTTTCATCGCCTGCACCTGGCAATTTTCGTTGGTGGCAATCAGCTCAAACTCCGCAGGCAACTGCTTGATCTCGCAGGTGTGGGACTCGCGCACCAGGAAGGGATCGGGCAACTCGGCGAAGAGCGGATCGGCTTTGACCACCTGAATCGGATAGAATCCCTGCTCGGTGAAGTACCCGGCGCTGTCGGCGTTCACCATGCCCACCTGCGGCTCGCCGGGCCGTAGCCGGCGCATGGGTTCGTCCTCCACTCGTTTTAGGTTGCGAAACCCGTGATTGTACATAAAACCCAGCAACTGGTGGCTGCCGCAGAAGGCCAGGGCGGGAATTTGGGGAAAGGCCCTCACCAGATCCTCGAAGACGTAGAATTCCCGCACCGCAAAGTCGCGGAACCAGGTGCCGCAGCCGCTCAGCAGCAGGGCGCGGGGCTTCAGTTCCCCCACCAGCTCCGGGGTAGCCTGGGACATGTGCAACACCAGGCAGGGCTCGCCGGAGACCTGCTCGAATTTTCGCTTGAGGTTGAAGTCCCCGTTGCCGGCCTCGTACTTGGCCAGGGTCTCCACCCGCACCCAGATGATCATCGTCTCCTCCTCACGAAGTGTACTCCGCCAACCGCGCTTCCAGCCGGCGGGCGCTGTCTTGTAAACCGCCTTCGCGATTGCGCGCGGTCCACAGCCGGCGGTGTTCGCCGATGATCAGGCGCAGATCCTCGGCCAGCCGGCGTTTCACCGCGCTGCGGCCCAGGGTTCCCCGCCGCAGGGCCAGACCCCGCTGGCAGGCGTGCCGCAGCAGGCGCACGGTGTTGTCATACTCGTCGCGCACCAGCGCTCCCTCCGCCCCTTCCATCCGGGCCAGGGCCAGGGGCGCAGCCGCTTCCTCGATGTACTCGCGGGTGGCCTCCAGCCGCTTTTCGGTCACGGCCCGGTGCAGTTCCTGGGTGGCGGGCCGTTGGATGATATGGAAAAGCGGGCTGGAATTGTGGGGCTGGTGCCCGGTGCGCAGGTACGCGTCCCCCAGCGCCACGGCCGCCCGGCCGATCACCCCGGCCCGGTCGCCAAAGGCGTGTAGGTCCAGTGCCGCGGCCCAGTCGGCATCCGCGTTGCTCGCCCGGCACCAGGACAGACCGGCCCCGGCGGCAAAACCCAGGTAGCTGATCGGCTGGTACTGCCAGTGGCCGTTGTCGCCCCAGTCGGTCATCAGGAAACCCACCGCACCGTTTCGCAACCCGTGCTGCGCCGCGTTGGTCAGATTGCCCAGGCAGTTGCGGGTGCGACCGGCGATGGAATTCCACGAGGAGGTCCCGGGACACACATAGAAAGGCAGGCCGGCTTCGGCGAATTTGGCCCCGTGTTCGGCAAAGGGGTGGCTGGCCTCGTACCCCCATTCGAGCACCACCACATCGCGGGGCAATTCTTTCACCAATTCGGGATGCTCGATGATGATATCGCCCCAGAAGTGCATGGTGCGGCCGTGGGTGCGGACCAGTTTATGAATTTGTTTGAGAAAATCGAGATACACCCGCCCTTTGCCCTTCTTCTCACACAGTCCCTTGCTCTTGCCCTGGCCCACGTCAAAGGTTTCGTCGCAGCCCACGTTGAACTTGCGGCTGCTGAAATGGGGCAGCAGTTCGGCGAAGAGTTCGCGCAGCAACTTGAGGCTGCCCGGATGCACCGGACTCAGGCTGAAGGGCTCCTCGCTGCGGCCCCAGGGAAAGTCAAAGCCATCGGGGCACTCGGCCAACTCGCGGTACCGGGGCAACTCCAGCCAGCGGTGCAGATGGCCAAAGGAGTTCTGGTTGGGCACCAGTTCCACCCCTCGCGCCCGGCAATGGGCATCTAAGTGCAGGATGTCCTGGCCGGTGAGCGGGCTGGCCTGGGCCCAGACCTCGCGGTGGTTGTGATAGGCAAAGGTGTGCTCGGTGTACAGTTCCAGGTGGTTGAACTTCCATTCGGCAAGCCGGTCTACCAGGGCGTACAGGGTCGGCAGGGTGGGCACTTTGTCGCGGGTCACATCCAACATGACCCCGCGCACCGCAAAGTCCGGGTGGTCTTCGATGCGACCCAGCGGCAACACCCCCTGGCACTGGCGGAGCAACTGGCGCAGGGTCTGCACCCCGTACCGCGCCCCGGCCAGATCAGCGGCCACCAACTCGATGCCCTTTTCAGTGATATCGAGACGGTACCCCTGGGCCGGCAATCCGGGCTGCCAGCGAATCCGCACCATCCCCCCCGGCCCAGCGCCCAACTCCCAATGAATCTGCTGCAACTTGGCCAGGTCGCCCTGCACCTGCAGGGCCAGGGGCAGGAGTTGGGCCGCGTCGGTGGCGCAGACCACGCGGCCCTGGCTGGGCAACACCAGGCCACCGGCGCGCGGGGTGATCCGGCGGGGGGTGGGCAGCAAGACCATCTTCTTTAGGGAAGCGGACATGGCGCACCTCCTTTTCAGGCGTATTTGGGCGGTCCCTCGTCGGCGGACACCTGATCCAGGGCAGCGCGTTCCTCCGGGGAGAGTTTCAGCTCCAAGGCCCCAAATACTTCCTCGACCTGCTCGGGAAAGTCCGGGCCGATGATCGGGGCGCTGACCTCGGGGTGATCCAGAATCCAGGCGATGGCCACCTGGGCCGGGGTAGAGCCACGGGCGGCGGCGAGGTCGATGAGGGCCTGCACCACGCGGTCGGCCTGGGGGGTCATGGCTTTCTCAAACTCGTACTGCCCCTCGCTCCAGGGGGTATTCGGCGGGGGGCTCTGGCCGCGCCGAAACCGGCCGCTGAGCAACCCGATGGCCAGGGGGCTGTAGGTCATCATGCCTAAGCCGTGCTGCTGGCAGCGGGGCAAGAGTTCGGGTTCGCACTCAGTGCGGTGGAGCAGGTTGTACTGGTTCTGGAGGCAGAACAGGGGATCATAGCCCCCCACCTGGGCCACCCACAGGGACTCCACCACCTGCGCGGCGGTGTGGTTACAGGCCCCCACGTAGCGAACCTTGCCCTGGCGCACCAGGTCGTCCATGGCCCGCAGGGTCTCGTCGAGGGGGGTGTCCGCATCCCAGTGGTGCAACAGATAGAGGTCGATATGGTCCATGCCCAGCCGCTTGAGGCTGCGCTCCGCCTCGCGCATGATGTGGAAGCGGGAGAGACCCCGGTCGTTGGGTCCCTCGCCGATGGGGCTCCACACCTTGGAGGTGATCACCAGGTCGTCGCGATTGCCCAGCGCCGCCACCGCCTTGCCCAGCACCTCCTCGCAGCGGCCGGCAAAATAGTAATTGGCGCAATCGATGAAGTTACAACCCAACTCCACTGCCTTCTCGATCACCTTGATACTGGTGGCCTCGTCGCTCTGCCCCTTCCAGAAAGCCCTAAAGGCCGTGCCCAGGCAGATACGCGAGACTTTGACCCCGGCTCGCCCCAGCTTGCGGTACTCCATTATCCGCTCGCTCCTTTCACGCTCCAGACCGAGCCGGTGGTATAGGTGTTGCGCTCCGAGCAGAGGAACTCCACCACCTCGGCCACCTCCTCGGGATCGGAATAACGGCCTATAGGGGTGCCCGGATTGGCCAGGTGTTCGGCGGAGAAACGGGGCACCACCATGTCGGTGAGGGCCCGGCCGGGTTCTACCCCATTGACCAGCACCCCCTGCTTGGGCCAGGCATTGCCCAGGGACTGCACCAGGGAGTAAACCGCCCCTTTGGAGACCGAATAGGGCACCTGGTTGGGCGAACCGAAACGCGCCCCCGAGGTGATGGTCACGCAGCGCCCCCAGCCTCGTTCGAGCATGTGGGGTACGGCGGCCTGATGGGCGTGGTAGACCCCGTACAGGTTGATACGCATCACCTTGTCAAACTGGGCCACCGGCTGTTCGAAGAAGGGTTTTTCCCAGCCCAGGATCCCAGCGCAGCACACCAGGATGTCGAGCCGGCCGAAGGTCTCGACCGCCCGGGCCACCGCCCGCTGCACCGCCGCTTCGTCGGTGACGTCCGTTTCGAGGTACAGGGCCCGCTGCCCCAGGGCCTCGATTTCTTTGACGGTTTCCTGGCCGCGCTCCGCCAGCACATCGGCAATGGCGATGTCCCGGCCCGCCCCGGCCAGGCGCAGCGCGCAGGCCCGGCCAAGGCCCCTAGCCCCGCCGGTGACCAGGGCAACACGTCTTTCCACAGGTGCGGCAAAACGCAGGTTCGGCATGACTCTTTCTCCTTGTCGGTTCAGGTCACAAGGCTGATAATATAGAGGATTGCCCCCCTCTTTACCACCAGGAGCCCGCCATGAAAATCGATCACATTGAATCCTTCCTGCTAGGCAATAGCTACGTGGCCCGCATCCACACCGACACCGGGCTGAGCGGCATCGGCTCCACCGCCTGTTGGGGGTATCCGGAGGCCGTGGAACGGGTGGTCAATGTCTTCGCCAAGTACCTGATTGGCCAGGACCCGCTGCGCATCGAGCACCACTGGCAGTATCTGTACCGGATGGGGCCCTTTCGCGGCACGGTTTTGAGCGGGGCCCTCAGCGCGGTGGACATCGCGCTGTGGGATATCAAGGGCAAACACTTCCAGGCCCCGGTCTGGCAGTTGTTGGGCGGGAATTGCCGGGATACCATCCGCCTGCATCTGATGGCCGGCGGCGCCACCCCAGAAACCATGTTCCAGGTGGCCAAGGAGACGGTGGCCGAGGGTTTCACCGCCCTCAAGTTCGATCCCCTGGTGGGCAACTTTCAGGACATGGCCACGGACCGGCTGGTGAAAACCGCCCGCGACCTAGTGGCTGCTGCCCGCGAAGGGGGCGGGCCGGATCTGGACCTGATCGTCGAGGTCCACCGCAAACTCACTCCGCTCAGCTCCCTGTCCCTAGCCCAGGCCCTGGCCCCTTTCAACCTGCTCTTCATCGAGGACCCCATCCAGATCGACAGCATCCAGTCCCAGGCCGAACTGGCCCGGCGTTTCCCCATGCCGGTGGGCAACGGCGAGCGGCTGACCACTATCTGGGAGTTCCGCGAATTACTCGAGAGGGGTGGTCCCCAGTACGTGCGCCCCGACGTGGCCCTGGCCGGCGGTCTCTCCCACTGCAAGAAGATCGCCGCCATCGCCGAATCCTATCACTGCGCCGTGGTCAACCACAATTTCCTCGGGCCCCTGACCACCTGCGCCTCCCTGCACCTGGACGCCAGCATCCCCAACTTTGTCACCCAGGAATACACCAAAGGCGACGAAGCCCCCCACAACGCAGTCTACAAACTGGCCTATAAACGAGAGGGCGGGTACATCCCCATCCCCCAGGTCCCAGGTCTGGGCGTGGAGTTGGACGACGCGCTGATCGCCAGCACCCCCTTCAAGTCCCTCAACAGCGCCCAGACCCCCCTGCGCCGGGACGGGTCAGTGGCGTACGCCGTTTGACACGGAACCTGGGGGGTGGAGTCAGCCCCTTCACGTCTCGTCCAACCAGGACCTTCGATGAAGAGTTTCACTAGAAAGAGAAATGCCGAGCACGCTGACGGCATCCACCACAATCCCCTACCCGTCCTGGTCCTGGGCGCTCTGGGCGTGGTGTACGGAGACATCGGCACCAGTCCCCTGTATGCGTTGCGAGAATGTTTCATCGGCACCCACGGTCTGCCCCCCACCCAGACCAATATCCTGGGCATCCTCTCTCTTATCTGCTGGTCCCTGCTGGCGGTTGTCACCGTGAAGTATCTGGTTTTTGTGCTGCGGGCCGACAACGGCGGCGAGGGCGGTATCCTGGCGCTGATGGCGCTGGTGACCTCGGCGCGACCCAAACGCAGTTGGATACTGGTGGGCTTGGGGGTATTTGGGGCGGCCTTATTATATGCCGATGGCATGCTCACCCCGGCCATCTCCGTGCTCAGCGCCGTGGAAGGACTGAGCATCATCACCCCCCTGTTCCAGCCCTATGTGCTGCCCCTCGCCATCGCCATCATGTTCATCTTGTTCTTCGCTCAGCACTTCGGGACCGGCAGGATCGGCATCGTCTTTGGCCCCATCGTCATCTTCTGGTTCGCCGCCATCGGTCTGCTCGGCGCCTTCTCCATCGCCCATACCCCCGAGGTGCTCTGGGCCGTCGACCCCCGTTATGCCTTTCGCTTCTTCCTCGCCGAAGGCTGGCATGGCTTTGCCGTGCTGGGCACCGTCTTCCTGGTGGTCACTGGCGGGGAAGCCCTGTACGCCGACATGGGGCATTTTGGCCGGCGGGCCATCCAGTGGGGCTGGTTCTGCATCGCCCTGCCCTGCCTGCTGCTCAACTACTTTGGCCAGAGCGCCCTGCTGCTGCGCTCCCCGGAGGCGGTCGCCAATCCCTTCTATCTGCTCGTGCCCCCCTGGGCCCTCTTCCCCATGGTGGCCCTGGCCACCATGGCCTCGGTGATCGCTTCCCAGGCGATCATCTCCGGCGCCTTCTCCATCACCCGCCAGGCCATACAGTTGGGGTATTGCCCCCGTCTGGAGATCCGCCAGACCTCCACCAGCGAGATCGGCCAGGTCTACCTGCCCACCATCAATGGGATGCTGATGGTGGGGACCATCATGCTGATGTTGATCTTCCGCGAGTCGGGGAACCTGGCGGCCGCCTACGGCATCGCCGTCTCCAACACCGAGCTCTTCACCACCCTGCTCCTCTACGGTGTCGCCCGGCATGTCTGGTCCTGGCGGCCCCTGGCGGCCCTGGCCCTGACCGGCGCCTTCCTGATTCCCGATCTGTCCTTCCTCGCCGCCAACCTGCTCAAGGTCCACGACGGCGGCTGGGTGCCTCTGCTGATAGCCAGCGGCATCTACTTGCTGATGTCCACCTGGGAGCAGGGCCGCCGGTACCTGAGGGCCCGCATCCAGGAAATGCTGCTGCCCGTGGAACTTTTCCTCCAGGAGGCTGCCAACCACGCCCCGCTGCGGGTGCCGGGCACCGCCATCTTCCTCAGCGGCAACCCGGCGGGCATCCCCATCACCCTGTTGCACAACTACAAACACAACAAGGTGCTGCACCAGACCATCGTCTTGTTGACGGTGCAGACGGCCTCCGTCCCGTACTTAGACCCCGACGAGCGGGCCGAGATAAATTACCTGGGAGAAGGGTTTCACCGGCTGGTGCTCCGCTACGGCTTCTGCGAGATGCCCGATGTGACCACCGAACTGGCCAAGATCAAGACCGATACGTTTACTTTTGCCCTGATGGAGACCACCTTCTTCCTGGGCCGCGAGATCCTGGTGGTCCGACGCCACTCGCACTGGTCAGCCTCCCGCTGGCGTCGCCGGCTCTTCTCCTTTCTCTCGCACAACGCCTGGGACGTGACCCAGTTCTTCCGCATCCCCCCCAACCGGGTGGTGATCCTGGGGCTACAGCTCGAACTCTGAGCCAGTTCGGCGGCTACTACTCCGCTCTCACTTCAAGGTCCAGAGCCCAAAGTTGCCCGGCTCCAGAAACCCCCTGACCAGCTGCGACCAGCAGGACAGCTCCGGCTCGGGGCGGCGCTGCCGGCACAGGTCGGCCCGCAGCTGCAGTCCGGGCCGGGGCTCGATCCTCAGGTCGGCCCAGGGAATGGCGATCTCCGCGGTCCAGGCGCCCTCGCCGATATGGGTGGCGGTGGTCCAGTTGGGGTTGTAGTTCAGATCGTGGTCCGTGGTGAATTCGGCCTCCCACTGCACATTCTTGGGATTGACGATGAAGTGGAAGTACGGCAACCCCGCATCCTGGACAGAGAGCAGGATCTCGATGCTGTCGCCGTTCCAGACCGCATCGTCGCGCCGGGTGCCCACGCTCTCGAGCTTGTCGACCAACGTCTCGTCCGCCTGCACGGCGATATAGAGCTGCTGTGGGTCCCAGCCCACCCAGGCACGGGTCGCGGCCTTGATCCCCGCCTCGGCGTTGCCGAAGAGCGGGACAAACGCGGGCAGGGCGCTGGCCCGTTTCCACGCCGGATCCCCGAGAACCCCGTCGATCTGGGGGCCCTCGCCGTGGCCAAAGGCAGGGATCTCGGCACTGCGCCGCACCAGCTGCTCCCGGATCTGCGCCTGGGTGCGGGCCTTGATCTGCTTCATCTCGTCGCGCAGGTCAAACCCCAAAGGCCGGGCCTGGGCGATGGCCGCCCGCGCCCGCACCACTGCCTCTTCCATACCCTCTGGCAGATCGGTCCCAGCCCACCAATCCATCTTCTCGCTGTACAGCCAGACATATTCGTCGGCCGTCTTCAGGGCCCAGTACACATTGTGCTCAAACCACCTGGCCCGCTCCTCGGGGCTCATCCACCAGGACAGGATGCCCTTGGAGCCCATGCGGGCAAAGACATAGTCCATGTACAGCGCCTGCGAGACCTGGACCTGGGTCTGGTATTTGCCGACCAACTCGCCGGGGACCAGGGCCAAGGCCCGCTGGTGCATCAGGTGATGGGCCTCGTAGAATCTCTCCGAGTTCTCGTAGTAGTACGAAGGCTCGTTGCCATCGGCAATGGACATCCGGGGGCCAATGCGGTCGAGTATGCCATTGAGGAAGGACAGGTACAGGCCATAGGAGTGCTGGACGAGAGCTGGTGCGCGCTGGGCCGGGTCGAGATCTGCCTGCTCGGCAAAGGTGCTGAAACTGAAGAGGGTCAGCAGCACATTGTCGGGCAGGTCCCGGCCGATGGCCTCGATAAACTGCTGCCCGCGCTGCCGCACCTTGGCCTGGTACTCGGCAAAGGACTGCTGGTCGGCGCGCGTTTGTATGGGGTAGTTCCAGGGGTTCTTCCCGTAGGGTTCGGGATCAAAAGCCAGGTAACACCCGCCCGCTTTGGCCGCCCGGGCCATGATCGCCACGTTGCTCAGCACCCCTTCCCAATCCGAGTCCGAGAACCAGTCCTGCTCGGAGGCGGCGTAGATCATGATGAAGTTGTGCCGGAACTTCCCCCATTTAATCCCGCGCAGCGCCTCCAGGTCGGCCTGGTAGTCGGCCGGATTCCACCTGCCGCCGCTGAAGACCTGGCCTCCGCCCTTGCCGGCCAGGCGCATGACCACCCCGTCGAAGGGCCGTTCCTCCATCTGGCCGAGGTGGTCGCGCACCAGGGCCGGGCTGGGCACATCCCAGCCGTATTCGATCAGCTTCTTGGTGGCCGGCAAGCGCCCGGGTTGGGCCAGAGCCACCTCGGCCACCAGCATCAGGCCCGCACTCAGCCAAATCCTCTTCTTCATGCTGACACTTCCCTTTCGCATCCTTGTTTGCTTACCTCCGGCACCGCGTCTGTTCGCCGGCCACAGATAGTATCCAAAGCCCGGCCCCGCTTGCCAAGGTCAGGCGCAGGTTTCGGGTGGCACGCTTGCCCGGTTTTGATAATTATTTGTAGGTCGCAAGGAGGCCAAGAGATCTGGAGTTGCCCAGGTCTCCCTTGCTGTTTTGGGCCGCCAGCGGCCTTGACAGCGCGGCCTGACCCACGCTTTGTTCCTGCAGTTCCTTGCCCGTCCCCTACCCGGAGTTCTCTATGCCCCGCATCGCCGTGGCCGAGTGCAAACAGGAGGTTTCCAGCTTCAACCCTTTGCCGAGCCGGTACGATGACTTTCGGCTGCTGCGCGGCCCTGCCTTGCTGGAGCACCACCGCCGGGTGCGCGAGGAAGTCGGCGGGGCGCTGCAGGTCTTCGCCGCGGCCCCGGACATCGAGGTGGTGCCCGCCTTGGGGGCCAGCTCAAACACCTCTGGCGGGATATTGGCAGCAGCCAGTTTTGCGCGACTCTGCGGCGAGTTCCTCGACTGTCTGGCCGCTGCCGGCCCGGTCGATGCCGCCTACTTCTCCCTGCACGGCGCCATGCAGGCAGAGGGCGAGGACGATCCCGAGGGCTACCTGCTCCAGGAGGCGCGGCGCATCCTGGGCGAGCGCATCCCCTTGGTCGTCTCCCTGGACCTGCACGGCATCCTGACCGACCGCATGCTGGCACACAGCGATGCGGTAGTGCCCTTCCACACCTACCCGCACATCGACTTCTTCGAAACCGGCGCGCGCGCCGCCACCCTGTTGAGGAAGGTCCTCGGCGGCGCCCGCCCAATAACCGCGCGGGTGAAGATTCCGGCCCTGGTGCGCGGCAATGAACTGATCACCGAAACCGGCGCCATCCGCAGCTGTATCGATTTGGCAAAGGAGATCGAGGCCAGCCCCGCGGGACTCTCGGCAGGGGTGATGTGGGGCAACCCCTTCACCGACGTGCCCGAACTGTGCACCAGCAGCGTGGTGGTCATGGACGGGGACGAGGCCGCAGCGCGCCGCCACGCCCTCGAACTGGCCAGCCGCTTCTGGGCCCGGCACGAAGCCATGCAGGTACCCCTGACCAGCCTGGAGGAGAGTGTGCGCCTCGCCGCCGGCGTCTCGGGCGGGACCGTGGTGCTGATGGACGCCGCCGACGCCACCAGTTCAGGGGCCTCGGGCGACAGCAATGCGATTTTGCGCGAGCTGGTCCGCCAGGGTTATTCCGGGCGCGCCCTGGCCCCCATCGTCGACCCGGGGGCCGTGCGCCAGGCCTTTGCCGCCGGGGTGGGCGGGCGCATCCATACCACCTTGGGCGGTGCCTGCGACCCGACCCGCTTCCAACCCCTGGCCTTGGAGGCCCGCGTCCGGCTGCTCTCGGATGGGCAATTCCGCAGCGAAACCTTCGGCTGGCCCTGGGACGCGGGCGACACCGCCGTCCTGGAGGCCGGCAACCTCACCGTGGTGGTGGGCAGCCGCCCGGTGAGCCTCTTCGACCGCTCGTGGTTCTATGCCAACGGCCAGGACCCCCGCCATTTTGATCTGGTGGTGGTGAAATCCCCCCACTGCGAGCGGCACATGTTTGCCGACTGGTGCGCCAGGCTGATCGACGTGGACGCGCCCGGATCGACCAGCGCCAACCTGCGCCGCCTGGGGCACACCCAATGCACCCGGCCCCTCTTTCCGCTGGACGAGGGGGTGACCTTCCAGCCGCAGGTGCAGATCTTCCGACGCAGCTGAGCCTGGGACCTAGCGGTAGAAGTCCTCGGCGTTGTGTGTGGGCAAATAGCCGATTTCGTCCGCCGGGGTCTGGATGTCGAAGATGTTGTAGGTGTTGTTGGAGATGACGAAATAGTGCGCCCCACTTTTCAGGGTGCCATTGCGGTGGGTGCTGAAGCAGGCGTGCACAAAACGCGCGGCGTCCTCCTGGTGGCACCACACCGAGAAGTAGGCGACCTCCCCGTGCATCTTGTTTTCGGCGTTGACGCCCCCCCAGCGGGCTGCCACCGCAGCCCGTCCCTGCAGCGCCAGCCGGTGGGTCCAGGCCTCCACATAGGCCTTTTCGTCGCCATAGTGGTTGACCGGGCAGGCCGGCAGGGTGGCCGGGATACGGGGCCAGGTGGAGCCGAGTTCGGCGAAGCGGCGCTGGGCGATGAGCGGGTAGGGATCCTTTTCGTAGAAGAGATAGGCCGCGTCCACGGCGTGTACCGAACTGGAGCCGATGATCATCGGCGCCGGGTCCTGAGCCAGCACCGACTCGTAGACCAGGTCGGTCATCTGGTTCATCTCGGCCAGGCCGCCCTGGCGGGCCAGGTACACCACCAGGTCCACGCCGGGCAGCAGCCGGCGGAAAGCCTCGGGATCGGCGAAAAAATCGAGCTCGACGAACTGCTCGCCCTCGCCGGCGGGGCCGCGGTTGCGGGCCCCCGGCAGGTCGACGCAGACAAATCGGTACCGCGCATCGAGTTGGGACATATACTTGCGCAGGCCGGAGCCGATATTGCCCCGGCCGCCGAGCAACATGACCTTGAATGAAGGCGACAAATTAGATCCTTTCGCGATGGGTTTGGAATTCGCTTATTTACCACCTGTTTTTTCGCGCTGTCAAGGAACCCAGCCCTTTTTGGACGATACCCCACCATGAACGAAGCCCGTTTCAAGCGTTTGTTGCAGCGCTACCCCATGGTCGCGGACCTGCGCCAACGGGCCCACGCCAAGATCCCCCACGTCGCCTGGGAATACCTCGAGACCGGCACCGGGGACGAGCGCGGGGTGGCCCGCAATCTGGAACAGCTGGCGGAGGTGACCCTGCTGCCGCGATTCATGAAGGGCGAACTCAAACCCGACCTCGCCACCAAGCTCTTCGGCCAGTCCTACCGCGCCCCCTTCGGCATGGCGCCGGTCGGGCTGAGCGGCCTGATGTGGCCCCGCGCCGAGTGTATCCTGGCCCGCACCGCTGCCCAGTACCACCTCCCCTACACCCTGAGCACCGTCGCCACCCAGACCCCCGAGACCATTGGTCCTCTGGTCGGCGATATGGGCTGGTTCCAGCTCTACCCGCCCCGGGCGCCGGAGTTGCGGCGGGAGATCCTGCGCCGGGTCCGCGATTCGGGCTTCACCACCCTGGTGGTGACCGCCGACGTGCCAGTGGGCAGCCGCCGCGAGCGCACCCTGCGCGCCGGCCTGACCATGCCGCCCACCATCAGCGCCCGCTTCGTCTGGGAAGCCCTCTGCCACCCCGAGTGGACCCTGCGCACCCTCGCCGCCGGCCTGCCCACCCTGCCCACCCTCACCCCATACGCCCCCACCAAGGATTGGAAGGACGTCACCCAGTTTGTCGGGCAGCACGTGGGCGGCACCCTTTCCTGGGATTACCTCAAAGAAGTGCGCCAGGAGTGGACCGGGCCGCTGGTGCTCAAGGGATTGATGCACCCAGCCGACGCCGAGTTGGCCATCGAGACTGGCGTCGATGGCATCCAGGTCTCCAACCACGGCGCCCGCCAGTTCGACGGCGCCCCGGCGGCCATCGAGGCCCTGCCAGCCATGGTGCGCCAGGTGCGGGGCCGGGTGCCCATCCTTTTCGACAGCGGCGTCCGCACTGGCCTGGATATCCTGCGCGCCCTGGCCCTGGGCGCTGACTTCGTCTTTCTGGGACGGGCCTTCCTCTACGGGGTCGCTGCCTGCGGCGAGCAGGGCGGCGACCTGGTCGCCGAGATTTTATTGGCGGATCTGGCCGCCAACCTGGTCAACCTGGGCGGCGCCACCCTCGCAGATATCGAGAAGCTGGTGATCGCCTAGTGCTCTGTCGCGTCAGTTTTGACGAGTGGGACCATGCGACGTGGAGATGACCCTGGAGGCCTTTACTGGGCGCAACACCATATAAATAGTGTTGCGGGGCCTGAGGGCAGGGCGGGGCGTCGGTGGCAGGCCCGGGCATCGGGAAAGGCCGGAATGGGTCGCTCCACGACGACACCTGGACATCAATGTGATGGGCTACTATGGCCTCGGACCGGCAATCGCAGACCCGCACCGGGCCGGGGCCCACACCGCCAACCATACAAGGGAAACCGATGAAAAGCTTGGCAACACGTTTGGCCGAATTCAAGGAGCAGGGGTTTACGGTGTTCGAGGGTGTTTTCGACCGGGCCCAGATGGACCGCTGGATCGCCAGGTATCCCGATCTGGTGGAGCGCCAGACCCCGGTAGGCGCCGAGAAACCCACCCTGTGGCTCAGCAGCGTGGTCGAATATGAACCCTGGCTGATGCTGCCGGCCGTCAACGACCCGGTGATCCTCGACTTTGCCGAGCGGGTACTGGGGCCCTTTGTGCAGTTGGACAACCTGACCTTCATGGCTTTCCCCTCCCTGCCCCGCGCCGAAGCCGAGGGGAAGGCGGGCGGTTGGCACCGCGACATCTGGGGCTGGGTGCCCACTGGCGCCGACTATGTCCCGCCTCTGGCCTGCAACGCCATCACTTATCTGCAGGACCTGACGGACGACAATGGTCCCCTGCGCGTGGTCGTGGGTTCCCACCGCGAGCCGGTGATGGTGCCTGCCGACCAGCGCACCTCGCCCCATGCGCGCGAAAAGCTGATCTACGCCAAAGCCGGCGACGTGATCTTCACCCATTGCGCCCTGTTGCACGCCGGCACCCCCAACATGAGCGGCAAGCTACGGTACTTCTTCAGCATCTACTACAACCGCAGTTGGCTGCGGTACCGGGACAATCATTCCGGGCCCAATGTGGCCAAGATCATCCAGCTGGCCCGCGAGAAAAACGACCGGCGCCTGCTGCGCCTCTTTGGGGTGGACGAACTGGTCTTCCGCCGCGCCAATTCGGGCTTCCAGGTGGCAGACGAAGAGATGTGGGACCAGTGGATCGCCGAAGACCGCGCCGCCCTCAAGGCCTGAGGATGGACGCCATGCCGCTGAAAAGAGCCTCAGTCCAGGGAATCCCGGTGCTCTGGGCCGAGCCGGAGCATCAGGGACCGCGCCCGCTGGTGATCTGGCTGCCCGGTTTCAGCGGCACCAAGGAAGGGGTGCAGTCATACCTGCTAGAACTGGCCGCAGCGGGGTTCGTGGGGTTGAGCTTTGATCCCTGGGAACACGGCGAACGCAGCCGCGAAGGGGTCGAGGCCCTGCGCGACCGGGTGCGGGGCAATATCCGGCGCCACTTCTGGCCCATCCTGGCGCGGACAGCCGAGGAGACCCCGCAGATCGTCGACTGGGCCCTGACCGAATTTGGCACGGGGCCGGCCTTGGGTATGGGCGGTATTTCCATGGGCGGCGACATCGCCGTGGCCGCGGCCGGAGTGGACCCCCGCATCGCGGCGGTGGCCGCGGCCATCGCCACCCCGGACTGGCTCCGCCCCGGCTCCTTTGAAGCGCCCGGGGTGCCGGATGGGGCGGCGCAGTCCGCCTACGACCACCGCAATCCCCTCACCCACCTGGAGTCGTACCGGCACTGCCCGGCCCTCAGTTTCCAGTGCGGCGCGCAGGACCAGCAGGTGCCCCCCGACGGGGCCCAGCGCTTCGTCGCTGCCCTGCAGGAGCTTTACCGGGAGCACCCCGAGCGGCTGGAAGTTTTTCTCCAACCCGGTACGGCCCATCAATTTACCCGTACCATGTGGAGAAACGCCCTAAGCTGGTTCGCGCGGCTGGATCGGGAGACCGGCGACCTCAAAGGCTCTTGAGCTGGCGCATCTGAGGCCAGAGCCGGGCCACCAGCAGCACCACCACGATGGTGCCGATCCCCCCGCTGACCACCGCAAAGACCGGCCCCCATAACGCCGCCACTGCCCCGGATTCGAAGCCACCCAGTTCGTTCGAGGTGCTGATGAAGATGCCGTTCACCGCCGAGGCGCGCCCGCGCATCTCGTCGGGGACCTTGGTCAGCATCAGGGTGCTGCGGATGACCACGCTGATGCTGTCCATCGCCCCCAGGAGGGCGAGCATCACCACCGACAGCACAAAGGATTCCGACACCCCGAAGACGATGGTAGCTACCCCAAAACCCGCCACCGCCCAGAGCAGGGCCTTGCCGGCCTGGCGCATAGGCGGCAGGTGGGCCAGAGCAAAGGCCATCAGCAGGGCCCCGACTGAAGGCGCGGTGCGCATCACCCCCAGCCCAGAGGCCCCCACCTGCAGGATATCGGTGGCGTAAACTGGGAGCAGGGCCACTGCCCCGCCGAAGAGCACCGCGAACATATCGAGGGTGATGGCCGCCAGCAGCACCTTGGTATTGCGGATGAAACGCACCCCCTCCTTCAGCGAGGCCAGGGTGGCGGTTTTGCGCGGCAGGGCGATCTGCCGACCCTTCATGAAACCCAGCAACACCAAGAAAGTGAGCACGGCCAGGGCATCGAGGAAATAGAGCAGGGTGACCTGGTCCAGGGCCGCCACCAGCAGACCCGCCGCCGCCGGGCCGGCGATGGAGGCGAACTGCCAGGTGCTGCTGCTCCAGGTCACGGCGCTGGTGTAGGCGCTTTCGGGCACGGTCTGGGGCAGCAGGGTCGAGGAGGCCGGCCCGTTGAAGGCGCGGGCGATGCCGATGACCAGCAGGCAGGCGTAGATGAGCCAGAGCGGCCCTTCGAGGTAGGAGAGCAGGCCCAGGGCCAGGGCACAGGCGACCATCACCGACTGGGTGCAGTAGAGGATACGTCTGCGGTTGAACTGGTCGGCGACATGGCCGGCCGGCAGGGAGAAGAGGATCACCGGGATGACCTGCACCAGACCGACCAGGCCCAGGGCAAAGGTGCTGTGGGTGCGCAGCCACAACTCCCAGCTGATGGCGAAGGACAGCATCTGCCCGCCAAAGGAGGAGATGAAGCTGCCCGTCAGCAGGAAGCGGAAATCGCGAAAACGCAGCGCCGCATAGGGGTCATGCGGCGCTGCGGGTGGATCCGGTGGACTGTCATCCGCCATGCAGGTCTTTTCCTGTCGTGTTCATCCAGCGCCCCGCCTGGCGTCCTTCACCCTCGCGAGGCCCTTTCACGGTGCTGCCCCGAGCGGGATCAGCACCTCGTTGCGGCGCAGGAACCAGGGCATGAAGGGCGGATTGTACCGGGCCCAGACCACCTCGCCCGCTGCCTCCAGGCCCTTGGCCCGCATCCACCCCTCCAGCTCCTGCTTGTGTTTCCGGAACCCCGCCTCGCTCC
>CAMAVQ010000043.1 GCA_945861755.1 Gemmatimonas phototrophica | reverse complement strand
CTTTGGGAGCAGAGGGTCGCCGGTTCGAATCCGGCCACCCCGACCAGTAGCAAAGGGCCTGGAGAATGTATGCTCTCCAGGCCCTTTATTCTTCAGGAGAAGGACCATGGAAAATCTGGCGGAGAGCGTTGCGGTATGGTTGGAAAAGGCGCGCTTTAAGCTGACGCTGGGAGGCATTCAGGCTGAGGACCTCGAGGAACTGGCCGCAGCGGTTCACCCGAGCCCCAAGGTTGTCCGCCAGCGCTTGCTTTATCTGCATGCCCTTACCCCCAATATCCGTTCCAAGGTAATCGGCATGGCCTTGCACGAGCCCGTGCCGGGGTCTATCACCGAGATCAGCCCGGAGAGCGAATGGCCTTACAACACGGTCTTCGATGCGATTCTGGATGGCTGGCTGGTGGTCCAGTTTCCGCCACAGGTCAGGCCTTTTGACGACCGTGAGATCGATATTCTAGGCTACGAATTCATCCTACAACAGTTGGAGGTCGTCGATGCTTGATCCAACTTGCCTGCTTAGCGACGACGAGGTCGCAACCTTTATCATCCGCGGCTACCACTTGGTGGAGACGGATTTCCCGCCGGAATTCAATGCCTCCATCTACGCGGAACTGGAGCAGCTACAGGATAATCCCGGAGACGAGATTCTCGACCGGGTGCCAAAGCTCCATCAAGTCTACGATAACGCTCAGGTTAAGGGCGCGCTGATCAGTCTGCTCGGCGAGGGGTGCCAGATGCACAGCCATCGGCATTGCCATATGAACCGTCCCGGCTCGCGCAGCCAGGCCTGGCACCAGGACGGCGTCAATGTGCGCCACCATCATACCCAACTTGTTCTGGCGATGTATTACCCCCAGGACGTCACCTCGGACTTAGGGCCGACGGTGATCATGCCTGGTACCCATTTCCGCAATGCGCCGACCGACCAACTGTCGACCTATGCGAACTTCCGCGAGCAGGTGGTGTTGACGGTAAAGGCCGGGACCGTGGCCATCACCCACTACGACCTGTGGCACGCCGCGATGCGCAACTGCGGCCATCGAACTAGATATATGCTGAAGTTCCTCTTTGCGCGGGAAGAGTCACCAAAGGCGCCTTGCCTGAACTCCATTATGGCGCTTTCGCTGGGGCAGGAAGACCAGGAGTCGGACCAGGGATTGGAGCGGCCGAACTGGAACCACGATCCAGCCAGGGAACCCCAGGTCCTCAGCCGTTTCACCTTCGAAAAAGCCTGCGCCTGCTCGCAATCGGATCATTACAAGGAGCGCGGCCTCCGCCTCGAAATGTGGAACAAGATGAAGGGCAATGCCGCCCTCAGGCAACCGGCATCGCACTGACCTGGCTCAAGAAGTGTATTCTATAAAGTAGAGATCTGCTGCCAATCATCATCCACTTCGCCGCCTTGGACGCAGAGCGGGCGAGGTGCGGCATCGGCTGGAAATCCAGCGAGGCTATTGAGGTGCGCTGCTATGACTGAATCTGCCAGCCTGACCGCTGACGAAGAAGGAGAGGAAGATCTCCCGGTGATGGTCAAGGTTGCCATCCTCTTTGTGGCTCTCGGGCAAGAAGCCGCCGGCGAGGTATTCAAACACCTCGGCGACTACGAGGTGGAGGAGATCACCCAGGCCATCGCCAATCTGAAAAATGTCACCGTGGCCCAGCAGGACAAGGTATTGGAGGAGTTCGAGCAACACATGCTGGCCGGGGCTTGGGTCACTCAGGGCGGCATGGATTTCGCTCGCCAGGCCCTGGAACGGGCCGTGGGTCCGCGCCGGGCCCAGGAGATCCTCGATCGGGTGCTGCAGACAGTTTCCTCGGGCTTCTTCATGCTCAAGAACGTCGCCCCCGATCAGATCGCCCCCTTCATCTCCCAGGAACACCCCCAGACCATCGCCCTGATCCTCTCCCAGCTGGAGTCCCCCCAGTCGGCCGGCATCATCACCCAACTGCCCGAACGCCTGCAGGCCGATGTGGCCTACCGCATCGCCACCATGGAAAACATTACCCCCAATGTGCTCAAGCAGATCGAGGAGAGCCTTTCAACCTCGCTGCGCGACATCCTGGGCGGCAACAAAGACGTGGGTGGTCCCAAAGTGGTGGCCGACATCCTCAACCTCACCGGGAGCACCACCGAGAAGAGTGTGCTGGATCAGATGGATGCCCAGGACCCGGAGGTGGCCGAGTCGGTGCGCAATCTCATGTTTACCTTCACCGATATCGTCAAGCTGAGTGACCGCGAGATCCAGACCCTGATGCGCGAGGTGGACCAGAAGGACCTAGTGGTGGCCCTCAAGGGCGCCGAGGAAGAACTCAAAACCAAGATCCTCAACAACATGTCCGAGCGGGTGCGCACCTTCATCAGCGAGGAAATGGAATTCCTGGGTCCCATGCGCCTGAGCGAAGTCGAAGAGGTGCAACTGCGCATCGTCCAACAGGTGCGCCAGCTCGAAGAACAGGGCCAGATCACCGTGGTCCGCGGCGACTCCGAGGACTCCTTTGTGTAGGGGCAGGCAACAAGGGCTGATGTCCCACAGCATCCGCACCTTGGTCCTGCTGCTGCTGTGGTCCGCCCCGTCCTCCGGTGCCGAGACCCCTTCTGAATATCAGGTCAAGGCGGCCTTCCTGTACAAATTTGCCCGCTTTGTCGAGTGGCCCACCGCCAGTTTTGCCGATCCGACCTCGCCCCTGATCATCTGTATCCTCGGTGAGGACCCCTTCGGCCCGATGCTTGACCAAGCCGTCGCCGGCAAGTTGGTCCAGGGCCGGCCACTGCAGATCCTGCGCCTTGCCCGCCTCGACCAACCACCCCCCTGCCACATCCTGTACCTCAGCTATAGCTCTGGGCCCGAACTGGCCAGGGCGCTCGCGCTCCTGGGCAACCACCGGGTGCTGACAGTGGGCGACACCGAGGGTTTCACCCGGGCAGGGGGCATGATCCGGCTGCTGGTGAACAAGCAGAATATCTTCTTCGAGATCAATGCCGAGGCGGCCCAGCGCGCCGGCCTCAGCATCAGCTCGCAGTTGCTCAAATTGGCGCGGGCCCGTACCGGAGGCCGCTGACATGCCCTCTTTCGGCGATCTCTCCATCCGCCTCAAGCTGCTGGTCATCATCATCATCCCCAGCATTGCGGCCCTGCTGCTGGCCTGCACGGCGCTGGTGGCCTACGACCGCCACACCTACCGCGAAGACCTGGTACACAAGCTGCTGGTCCTCGCCGATATGACCGAGGACAACAGTGTTGCGGCCCTCGAATTCGCCGATCCCAAGGCGGCGGAGAAAACCCTGGCCGCATTACACGCCGAGCCACACATCGTCTCGGCCCATATCTACAACGCCGCCGGCCAGGTTTTCGCCAGCTACCACCGCGACGGCCGGCCAGCCCCACCCGCGCCGCTGCCGACCCAACCATACGTGTTCACCGGCGACCACCTGATCCTGCTGGACCCCATCGTCTTCGAGGGCGAGCAGCTCGGTTCGGTCCTGCTGGAGGCCGACCTGTTGGAGATGGACACCCGTCTTGAGCGCTATCTGGGCATGGTGCTGCTGCTGGTGGGCAGCACCACCCTCCTCATCCTGGTGCTGGCCGCGGCCCTGCAGCGGGTGATCTCCCGTCCCATCCTGGCGCTGGCCCAGACCGCGCGCCAGGTGTCGCAGCGCCCCGACTATTCCCTCCGCGTCCAAGTAGCCGGCCAGGACGAGCTGGGCTCCCTCTTCGCCAGCTTCAACGAGATGCTCGAGCAGATCCAAAAGCGCGATCTGGCACTACAGCATGCCAGGGACGAGCTGGAGCTGCGGGTGGACGAGCGCACCAGCGAGCTGCTCGGGGCCAAGGAACTGGCCGAGTCCGCCAACCGCGCCAAGAGCACCTTTCTGGCCAACATGTCGCACGAGCTGCGCACCCCGCTCAACGCGATCATCGGCATGTCGGAGTTGCTGCAAGATCCCCAATTCTCCCCGCTGACCACCGCGCAGCGCGAATTACTCGCCGATATCCATACCAGCGGTGGGCATCTGTTGGCTCTGATCAACGACCTGCTCGATCTGGCCAAAATCGAGGCCGGTTACGGCGACCTCCAAATCGAGGAAGTGCAGCTCCGCTCCCTGCTGGAGGGCTGCCTGGTCATCGTGCGCGAGGAGGCCCGCAAGAAACAGATCACCTTGACTTGCACCCTTCCTGAATCACCGTCGCCCCTGACCGGCGATCCCCTCAAAATCAGGCAGGTGGTCGTCAACCTGCTTTCCAATGCGGTAAAATTCACGCCCGCCGAGGGCCGCGTGGGTATCGAGGCCGTGACCGTCGCCGAAGGCTTGCAGATCTGCGTGTGGGATACGGGCATCGGTATCGCGGCGCACAACCAGGAGCGGATCTTCGCCCCCTTTGAGCAGGCCGACACCACCCTGGCCCGCCGGTACGAAGGCACCGGCCTGGGGCTCTCCCTGGCCAAACGCTTGGTCGAACAGCACCAGGGCAGGATCTGGCTAGAAAGTGCTCCTGGACGAGGCAGCCGCTTCTACTTTACCCTGCCCGCCCATGCTCCCAGCATCACTGACTGAGGAGTGAGGTCTACCCCAAGGTGCCCATCGACAACGATCACTCCCCCAAACGCATGTTGGCAACTGCTGCCAGAAAGGAACACTCTGCAATGATTACTGTCCCCGCGCCCAGGAGAGCACTTGCGCTCCTGGCTTGCTGCTTGCTGGGCGCTCTACCCGGACTTTCTAGTGCTACGGGTAGCGAAGACAAACAGGTGATGGAGGAGTTGCTCGACCTGTCACTGGAGGAGTTGCTGCAGGTGAAAATCAGCACCGCGGCCAAATACGAGCAACTCGCCGCCGACGCGCCGGCCTCGGTGACCCTGGTCACCGCCGAAGACATCGATCTCTACGGCTACCGGAACCTGGCCGAAATCCTGCGCCACACCGCAGGGTTCTACAGCAGCGATGACCGCAATTACACCTACCTGGGAGTGCGTGGCTTCAGCCGGCCTTCCGACTACAACAACCGGGTGCTGCTGCTGCTCGACGGCCATGCCCTCAACGAAAGTGTTTTTGGCCAGACCCTCCTAGGCAACGAAATGCCGCTCGATATGAGCAGTATCCAGCAGGTCGAAATCGTGCGCGGACCAGGCTCGGCGCTGTACGGCAGTTATGCGATGTTTGCGGTGGTCAACGTGATCACCCGCAAAGGGGGACCACAGCCGGAGACCCACCTGGCGGTGGAGGGCGGTGGTTGGGGAAGGCGGGAGGCCTCAGCTGCCCACTCCAGGCCCTTGGGGAGCAGAGGGTCTCTTCATCTTTCGGGCCGCTGGGGCGACGTGGCGGGGAAAAATTACTACTTCCCGGAATACGCCAGCGCTGATTCGGGCTCGGGGTTCTCGCGCAAGAGCGACGCGGAGCGGTATCGCAGCTTCTTCGCCCGCCTCGACTACGGCCGTCTCACGGTGCAGGCATTACACACCTGGCGTCACAAGGGCATCCCCACCGGCGCCTACGAAACCCTGCTCGACGATGCGCGGACCTGGTCGCGCGACAGCCACAACTTCGCCGAACTCCACTTTGCGCAGCCCCTGGGAGAGACCGGGCGGCTGATATTGCGCGGCTATGTAGACGACGCGCCGTACCAGGGCAGCTATTTGTACCCTGATTTCCTGCAGTTGGACGAGACCCAGAACCGCGCGGTCGGCGGCGAAGTGCAATTCCACACCGACCTGCCCCACGCCAACCGGCTAGTCGTGGGCAGCGATTTCCGCCGCGATTTCCGCGCCAGCTATTTTGAGTACGATGCGGCCGGTATCGACTTCGACCGCAACTTCCCCTTCCACCAGTACTCGCTGTACTTGCAGGATCACTGGGAACTCACCCCCTCGCTGTCCGCCGTGCTGGGCGTGCGCCACGACCGCCCTTCCATCGCCCGCAGCACCACCACGCCCAGGATCGCCCTGATCTACCACCCGGCGCCCCGCACTGGGCTCAAACTGCTCTATGGGGAAGCCTTCCGCACCCCAGGGGTATGGGAGTCGAAGGTGGAGGACGAGAACCTGGGTTTCCTGGCCAACCCCGACCTCATGCCCGAGCAGATCCGCACTGCCGAGCTGGTCTGGGAGCAGCGCCTGGGCCGCCAGCTGCTCCAGACCGTCTCGCTCTATGAGTACCGGATGAAACACCTGATCGATCAGATCCAAGTGGGGGACGAACGTTATCAGTTCAGGAACACCTCGGGGGCCAGGGCGCGCGGGGTGGAGGTACAACTGGAGGCGCGCCTGCCCGGCGGGGCACAGGCCTATGCCCGCTACGCCCTGCAGCGCGCCGAGGCTGCCGACACCGGCAAGCGGTTGACCAATTCCCCGCCCCACCAACTGCGCCTGGGCGGCGGCAGCCCGGTGGGACGCTACCTGACGGCCTCGGTCCAGCTCCTCGCCGAAAGTGGGCGCCTGACCTTGAGGCAGAGCCAGACCTCTGCCTTCTGGCAGACCGATCTGCGTCTGGTGGCCCGGCCGCCGCGGGCCTTTTCCGCCTGGGGTCTAGAGCTGCGGGCCGTGTTGCTGGTGCGCAACCTCTTCGACTCCAACTACGCCGTGCCCGCTGGTCTCGAACTGCGTCAAGCCACCATCACCCAGGACGGCCGCAGCCTGGCCCTGAGGCTGGAGTCCGCCTGGTGAGCAACTTCTTACCCCCAGCTTGACCGCAGCGCGCAGCGCCTGAGCACACCCACCTGCGCCGTCCCGCCCCGGCTGAAAAATACCAGGTCGCAGCCCTCGGCTGCCGGGGGTAAACCCATGGGCAGGTAGACCCGCCCGCCGTTGGCGAAGATCTCGACGGAGGTGCGATCCACCAGCAGGTGCAGGTGGATACACCCCCCCACCGGCGCGAGTGGGGCCTGTTGCGCCCCGCAACTCAGACGGCCCTCCTGCGCGTGGTATACCACCTCGAGCCCCCGGATCACCAGCCCAACTTCGGCTGCCCCCGCCGGGTCGAACTCTGTCTCAATCTCCCACAACGCCCCCTCGCTGCCGGCCAGCGGATTGTCTCCCGGCCGCAGTTCCAGATCGCGCCACAGCCGCGTCTGCCCGCGCAATCCCGCCAGCTCCCGCACTGGCTCGGCGCACATGCGCACCCCCTCCTCCGCAGTGCGCAGGCTCAGCTCCACCGGGAAGTTCATCATCTGGTTGAAAGGCATACCCGGCATATCCACCCGGCCCCAGGCCATCTGGATGCGCCGGCCGTCGGCGCCTGGGATGTCGCTGAAAGTCTGCGAGGCGTAGAAGCAATTCCCCCAATTGAAGGGATGTTTGCCCGACTCGACCACAAACTGCCGGCCGTCGAACTGGCCGATGGCATAACTGCCGTCCGCCGCGTACAGCACCCACCTGAGCTGTTGCGGGTCCCCGTCCACCGGCAGGGCGAAAAGTTCTGGGCACTCGAAATACCCCTCGATGCGGCTCTGGTAGGTCCACTCCTTCAAATCGGGCGAGGTGTAAAAGGCGATATAGCGTTTGTCCCCGACTTCGTCGTACACCGCCATCACCCAATGGCGGCCAGGTCCGTACCAGAGCAGCTTGGGATCGCGGCCCTGGTGCGCCACCACCGGATTGCCCTGGTACTCGGCAAAGGTGCGACCCCGGTCCAGGCTATAGGCGATACACTCGCCCCGGCCGGTGCTGGTGTAGGCGACCACCAGGGCCGGCTCGTCGCCCTGCTGGAAGCCGGCGCTGTTCTGCCAGTCCACCACCGCGCTGCCCGAGAAGGCCCAGTCGCCAAAGGCATGCGGGTACAGGGCGATGGGTAATTCGCGCCAGTGGACCAGGTCGGGGCTAACGGCGTGGCCCCAGTGCATATTGCCCCAGTTCCAGCCGTACGGGTTGTGCTGGTAGAAGAGGTGATACTCGCCCTGGAAGTACACCAGCCCGTTGGGGTCGTTGTTCCAGCCCCGTCGCGAGGAGAAGTGGAACTGGGGCCGCAGTGCCTCCGCGTACAGCTCCTCGGCGCCCTTGAGCTGATCGCCCTGTGCCACCCCGCGCAACAGCTGCTCGGCGCCGCCCTCCAACCGCAACTCGGCCTGCAGGCCAGTGAAGGGACTCAGATCCAGAAAAGCCCAGAAGTCAGGGGCCACCGGGTCCAGCTCCACCTCGAACTCCCGCACCACCCGCCCCTTCGCTATCAGACTTAAGCGCACCGTGGCCGCTCCAGTGCGCACCGGCAAGTGCAGATAGCGCTGACTGACCAGAAACTCCATGTATCCCTCCATGTCCATACACCAATGGCGCGGAGGCTCAGGAGACCTTTTTCTCCATTACCGCCCTGAGGATGTCCATGGTGGTGACAATGCCGACCAACTGTTCCCCCGCCAATACGATCAGGCGGTAGATGCGGTTGGTAAACATGGTCCGGGCCAGCTCGTCGATGAGGGTATCCGGCTGGACCGTGATCACACCAGTGGACATCAGATCCCGCACCCGCCGGTCGTCCTCCGGCTCGATGCGCATCACCTCCCAATTGTCCACGTGTAGGTCCACATGGGTGTGGTAGTCGGTTTCCATCACCGGCGCCTGCCCCAGTACCATGTCGCCCAGCAACACATCGGTAGCGGAGATCACCCCGATCAGGTTGCCGGCCTCGCCCACCACTGGCACCCCGCTGATCCGGTGATCGTAGAGCAGTTCAACCAGGTCGGCGATGGACAGATCCTCCTGCACCGAGATGACCTCGCGCTGCATGATGTCAGCGGCTTTTATTCCCATACGATCTCCTTTGTCTCCTTCATTCCAGCAAGTGGGCCAGGCCGGATCGGCCCAGGATTCCCAACCCGGCCAACCGCTCCAGAATTTGGGTATCCTGCTGCCAGGGAACCGGCGGGGCAGCCACCGGAGAACATCGGAAGACCAGTTCCCCCCCACTGCTCTCAACGGAAATAACCACCTGCCGCACCGGCTCCTTGAGCCGGCCGATAATCTTCAGATAAAAAGCCCCCGGATCGTGGGCCAGCACATAACACACGCCTTCCAGGACCAGAGGCGCGCTCTCCCTGGCCTGCGGTGCATCCAGAAAAGTCACCTCCATCTGAAATCTGCGGTCCTGAAGCCGGGGAGACTGGGGGCGCTTTTCCATGCCCCTGAACATCTGTTCGAGCGCCTTCTGCCGTTCCTCCACCCCTTCTAGATACAACGCTAGGTAGTGGCCCACCTGCTCGGCGAGCTGGGATTTGACGGCCCCTAAGGTGGTCTCATGTCCGGTGCGGTCCTTGATCTTTTTCTCGAGGTCCGCCGCTTCCAGACGCCGCACCATCTCCAGGGACACCCCCGGGTAGAAAGTCCCTCCCACCACTACCTGAAAACCCGCCTCCTTCTCGGCTTCGCCTTCGTCGCCCTGCTGGACCAGCCGCGCCAGATCAGCCACCTGACGTTTGGCGTCGGCCACCTCGCGTTCCAGGCGCTGCCGGTCCTTGGCCGCCTGCAAAAATTGGATCAAGAGCTGCCGTTCCAGCGGATGCTGGGGCACGCGTTTCTCCCCGCGCATAAAGGCGGCCCAGTAGGCGCTCTTGGCGGATTTTTTCTCCATGCCGGCCTGGTGGGCCTCCAGGGCCTGGACCCGGGCCTCCAGCTTCTCGCGTTCGGCCTGCAGCCTAAAGCGATCCTGCTCCTGGGACTGCCCCCCCGTCTCGCCCAGGTGGACGCGGGTGGTGGTTCCCGACTCGTTGCCCAGATCCCCCATCACCTGCAGGCGCGTGCCGCAGTGCACCAGCCCCCCTGAGAGGTTGCCGTCCACCAGCACCTGCTCGCGCGCCTCCAGAGCGCCTCCCCGCACATCGTCCCGCACCAGCACCTGGCCGGCAATGATGTTTCGTCCCAATACCTCGCGCGCCGCAAAGAGCCCAGCCACCTCGATCTGCGAGCGTTCTAGCTGGCTGTGGATCTGGCGCTGGGCAACGCTTTCCAAGGTTTCCAATTCGCCGCTCAGATAGGCGGCCGGCAAGGGCCGGCCCGCCACCTGGCCGCGCACCAGTAGATGCCTGGCCCGCACCCGGGCGCTGGCCTCCACCACGCCCGACTCCTGGGGCGTGCCGACAAACACATCTTCTGAGGTCAGCAGGCTGGCCCCGTTGGCGATGAGCCGGCGCACCAACACATTGACCGCGGCCACGCCGGAATGGGGCAGGTCTCCGGTGGCCGGACTGACCTCGTCGACGGCCAGTTCCTGCACCACTCTGACCCGACCTTTCAGGTCCTCGCGGTACACCCCGTCGATGGTGGCCACCAGTTTCTGGAACTGCACCTCGGTATTGGCCCCGCTGATGGAGGGCAAGGTCACATCCTCGGGCAGCCTCTTGGGCTCTACCTTCTCGCCGCGCACATCGACCCCGGTCTTGCCGGCTACCGGCGCATGGCGCACCACCAAGACCTCGCCTTTCTTCACCTGGTAGACCTGGAGCAAGACCTGCTCTTGCTCCAGGCGGCCCAACAGCCGGAGGGCCACCCCCTGGGGGTTGCGCACATATTCGAGTTTCCCGTCCTCACCAGCGATTGGCAATTCGCCCTCGGCGATCTTGCCCGAGGCCATACCGCCCGTGCCCTTCATCACCATGCCCACAAAAGTGTCGATGACCTGGGCCACCTTGTCGTCGTCGACCCCGTAGCTGATCTCCTGATGGCCCATCTCCGCCTGCACCTGTTGCTGGAGCAGGCTGCGCAGCTCCCGCTGCTGGTCTGCATCCTCGATCAGCCGCTTGATCAGCGCCGGATTCGGGGTTTTGATGCCCAGGGCCGCCACCTGTCCCCCCTCGTAGATCACGGCCTTGATCAAGCAGGGCAGAGGCTGCCCCTGCCACATCAATGGCCCAGGCCGCTGGCGCGATGGCGAGGCGGGTTGCTCGGCCATGGCCCTAGGGCCTGGCCTTCAATGCCCGGCCCGCTCCCTTGCCGTCATAGGCCCCCACCATGCCGCTGCCCTGCTCGTCACAACTCAGCTGCACCACCCCCTGGCCAGCGCGGTTGAACAGGTCGACGATGCCGCCATTGCCGGTCGCGTCCACCCCCGCCGAGAGCACCGTGCGTTCACTCCCGGAAAAGAGCAGGAACTGCCCATTCCCTTTCTTGTCGGCCCCGGCCGAGACCAGGGGCCGCTGCCCCTTGGAGCCAATCAGCAGCCGGCCGTTGCCATCGGCGTCCACCACCGCCGATAACACACCCTGGTCGGTGTTGGAACTAATCAGCAGCTGGCCGTTGCCCCGTTCGTCGGCCCCGGCGATGAAGATCTGCTTGTCGCTGCGGGAATTCAGCGCCAGCCGGCCATTGCCCTCCCCGTCCTCCCCTACGCTGCACATCACCTGCCCCTGGTCGTTGACGATGAGCAGGTCCCTGGTGCGGACCACCTGAAAATCCTGCACCGCGTTCTGGCTGCCGGTGGCACCCAGCGACAGCAGGGCGACCAAACCCGCCCCCAGGATGACGGTGAGAATGCGCAAATATTTGATTTGTCCCTCTAACGCGCTCACTCGTTGTTCCAGCTCCATGATCTCCTCTCAGGCGGTGATCTGGAAGACCCCGAAGAGGGCGATCCAGACCACTTCTAAAAAGTGCCAGTACAGGGCGCAGCCCCACATTCGCTGCCGGGACACCGTGCCGGCGGTGCGGCGCCAGGCGTCAAAGGTCAGCGCTGCCAGTGGGACCATGCCCCCCAGCACGTGCAGGGCGTGGATAACCACCAGCGCAAAGGTCAGGCCGTAGATGGCGCCCCCCTGCTGGGCCAGGGCGACGCGATGCACGCGCAGCAGCTCCAACAGACAGGGCGCCTGAACCGCGACGAAGGCCAAGCCGCTGCCCAGGCCCAGGCTCAACCACCAGCGCAGCGAGCCACTGGCCCGATGCCTGGCCCGGCGGTCGGCCATATGTATGGCCCACCCAGTGAGCAAGAGCAGGAGCGTGGAGACCCAAAGCCCGGAAGGCAGGACGAGGTGGCCGGGCGGCGGGGCCAGCGGACTGTCGAGGCGGATGATTAGATAGCCGACGATACTGGCCCCGAAAAATACGGTCAACGAAGCCAGGAAAAGCAGCATGCCCAACCGCGAGGAAGCGCCGGCTTCTTCTTCCCAAGGGGCCAGCAAGTCCTCTCCTAGATCCGGAGTTTCTGGTTGTTCCTTCATCATTCGGATTAATCCTCAAATTCCATCTGGGCTGCCCTGCGCTCAAGGTATGGTATCTAGAGATCCCGATCAAGGGTGATGCCCCTTGTCCCCGCCCCCTTCCTGACCTAGTTTTGGCAGTAAGCAAAAAGGAGGGCCCGATGGCCAAACCCAAACCGATCTTCTCCACCGACCGCCGCATCCGCCTGGGGATCTGGGGCCTGGGCCGCGGCCTGTCCTTCTTCAAGACCTGCCGCGCCCTCAACATCGACGTGGTGGCCGGCTGCGACTTTAACCTGCACATGCGCCAGCGCTTCACCCAGCTCAACCCGGGCGCCTTTGTCACCGACGACGTGGAACATTTCCTGGCCCAGGATTTTGACGCGGTGCTGCTGGCCACTTACTGCCCGGCCCATGCCGACGACGCCATCCGCTGCCTGCAGGCCGGCCGGCACGTGCTTTCCGAGGTCACCAGTTTCCACACCGTCGCCGAGGCCGTGCGGCTGATCGAGGCGGTGGAAGCCAGCGGCAAGGTCTACAACCTGGCCGAGAACTACCCCTTTTCAGCGGCCAACATGTGGCTGGCCCGCAAATGGAGCGAAGGCCTCTTCGGCGAGCTGATGTACGCCGAGTACGAATACGTCCACGAATGTCGCACCCTGGCCTATACCTACATCGACGGCGAGCCCATCAATCCGGGCAACCAGGCCCACTCCTGGCGCAGCTGGCTCAACTTCCACTACTACAACACTCATTCGCTGGGGCCGATGATGCACATCACCGGCCTGCGCCCCACCCGGGTCACGGCCCTGCCCTCCACCCCCCGGCTGGCCGGCTATCTCATGCCGGCCCGCGAAGGCATGGGCGGGGCCACCCCCTCCCTGATCGGCATGTCCAACGGCGCGGTGGTGCGCAACCTGATGGGCGCCACCACCAACGACACCCACCAGCAGCGGCTGTGGGGCACCCTGGGGGCCGCCGAGATCATCGACGGCCAGCTGCGCCTGCGCCTCGGGGCTGCCGGCGGCGCGCCTAAATACGCGGTGGTGCCGCACTGGGACGAGCTGGGCGAACAGGCGGCCAAGGCCGGCCACGGTGGCGGGGATTTCTGGACCCTCTACCACTTTGCCCGCCAGATCCTCGAAGGCGAGCCGGCCTTTTTTGATGTGTACCGCGCCGCCGACTGCACCCTGCCCGGCATCCTGGCCTATCGTTCATCCCTGGCGGAGGGCCAGCCCTTCACCGTGCCCGACCTGCGCGACCACCAGCAGCGCGAAACCTGCCGCCACGATCATTTTTCCCAGCCCCGCTTCGACCACCGCAATGGACTCTTCCCGGCCGAGCAGGACCTGGAACTGACCACCCACTTCTCGTTGACCATGCGCGACCTGATCCGCACCTCCACCGCGTACCGCGCCTATCGCGACTGGAAACTGGTGCAGGGCGACTTAGCTGAACCGGCCAAGATCCTCGAAGTAGTGGACCGGCTGATCGAAACCCTGCCGCGCCTGCAGCTGGTGCGCCCCCTGGCCCACCAGCTCATCGACCAATACCCCCAAAGCCCCGCGGCCCAAGCCCTGGGCGAGATGCTGGCCCTGTGCGAAGACGGAGGCCTGGACCACGCCAGCTTTGCCGCCGACCTCAATCGCGAACGCCGCCAGCTGGCCCGAAAAATCCACCCCACACCCAAACCAATCGCCAAAAAACAGGCAGCCCCCAAAAAGCCAGCTGCCAAGAAACCCACCGCCAAGAAAACCGCTGCCCCAAAGAAGGCGACACCCAAGAAAACTGTTATCCTAAAGAAGAAACCAGCCCCAAAGAAACCGGCCAAGCGCAAAAACAAAAAGAGGTGAGCGATGAAGATCAGCCAGGCCGCATACGACCACTACTGGGAAAAAGGTTGGGCCGTGGTCGAAGGGGTGTTCAGCCATCAGGAAGCCGAAGACCTCGCCCAGGTGGCCCTGGACGTGGCCGAGGAGGATCTGGCTGCGGACCAGTCCGGATTTACCGCCGACCGCTCAACCGACGGCCAATTGGCCCCGCGCAAGATCGCCTTCCCCTTCACCAAACACGCCGCCTTCAGGACCTTCTCGCTCGACCCGCGCCTCACCAGCCTGGTCGCCGGCCTGCTAGACCAGCCGCCGCTGCTGGCCACCGACCAGATCTTCATGAAACCGCCCCGCTTCGGCTCGGCCAAACCGTACCATCAGGACAACTTCTACTTTCGCCTCTCCCCCCCAGACCAGGCCCTCACCGCCTGGATCGCCCTCGACGACGTGGATGAGCACAACGGCTGCCTTCGCTATATCTCCGGCTCCCATCAAGGACCGGTCTTTCCCCACACCGCCTTGCCCGGCGAACCCTACAATCTAGTGCCGGACCCAGCACTGATCGATCTGAGCCGGGAGACCCTGGCCCCGGTAGGCAAGGGCGGGGTGATCTTCCACCACTCCAAAACCCTCCACACCTCCCACCGCAACGAATCCGACCGCTGGCGCCGCGGCTACGCCACCCACTGGGTGAGCGCCCAGGTTACCAGCGACAACAGCACCCTCGACAAGGCCTACTATCTCCGCGACGACTACCCCACACCCTCCAACCTCAAGGCCAGCCAGGTATGAGAAAAAGCAAATTCCTCGCCAAAGTGCGCGCCGGCCAGTCGGCCCGCATCTGCGCCATGGGCCACGTGCTCCCCTTCTTTGTGCGCTACGCCGCCCACTTCAAATACGACGCCATCTGGTTTGACCTGGAACACCGGGCCATGGATCACCGCGAGGTGCAGGCCATCCTGGCGCTGTGCCACGCCTTCGATATCGACTGCATGTTGCGTCCCCCCACGGTCGAGCGCAACCACCTCTACCGCTACATGGAAGACGGCGCCGCCGGTTTCCTGATCCCCTTTGTCGACAACGCCGACATCGCCCGCCACCTGGTCACCTCCACCAAATACCCACCCATGGGCAACCGCGGCATCGACGGGGCCGGCCTGGACGCCGACTTCGGCATCGAGACCTGGAAGCCGGGCAGCACCTATTACGAGGACGCCAACCGCGAGACCTTCATCGTCGCCCAGATCGAGACCACCGAAGGTCTAAAAAACGCTGAGGAAATCGCCGCCGTGCCCGGCATCGACGCCCTCTTCATCGGCCCGAGCGACCTGGGCCACCGCCTGGCCCTCTCCGGCTCGGGGATCACCCTCGAACAGGCCATCGCCCAGGTGGCCGAGGCCGCTACTCGCCACCACAAGGCCTGGGGCCTGCCCTCTAGTTCGCCCGAAAATCTGAAACACTACAAGAAAATGGGCGCCCAACTGGCCATCTGGGGCGGGGACTTTGCCCTGATGAACGTGCTCAAAACTTGTAGTGCGCAACTGGACGAAGCCCTGGACGACTAAACCACCTTGATCCGGTTCTCCCGGTACGCCAGGCACAACTGCCCGAGCAAGGCGATCTCCCGGCGCAACTCCTCTCCCTGCTCGGTGTCGGCCACCTGCCGGGGGCGCTCCCAGCGGCGGATCACCGAAATTTCGGGGATGATATCCACGCCCTCGCGCACCGCTGCCTCCACCGATTCGAAGTGGTGGTGCTGGGCCAGGACCGTGCGATCGGGTTCCAGCACCAGGGTGTAGCCGTGGTCCCCGTACGCCTGGGAAAACGCCCCGTCGATGGTGATGGCCTTGCCGCTGCGCTTGAGCGGCGACTCCCCCTTCTCCACCTTGACCGGCACATGGCCGTTGACGATCAGGCCCCGCTCCGGGTCTACTCCAAACTCCCGCAACACCCGCTCGCAGAAGGGCGCTTCGTGGATGAGCTGGAAATAGGGGTTCTTGGTTTCCACGTGCTTGGCGTGTTCCTCCACCAGGTCGTTTTCTAGGGTGGTGATGCGATCCTTGCCGAAGAGCGGAGAACGCGGGCCGCACCACAGGTACCAGAGCAGGTCCAAATCTCGTTCGACCGGTTGCGCCGGCACCCGGGCAATGACCTGTTCGATGGCTTCAAATAGGGCCCGCCCCCGACGTTCCTGCCCATCGATAGCAAAAGGCAGAAACTCGCCCGCCTCATCTACGGGCACACAGCCGTGGAAGATCAGATGGTCGTCCCTCCTCAGATACATGGCCCCGCGCTGCACCAAAAAGCAGATGTGATCCCACAGCTTGCGGCTGGAGAGGAAGGACTGGCGCAGGCGGTCCATACAGACCCGCTCCTCCGGCGACAGCGCGTACGGGTCAGCCGGGTCTATGGTAGGGAAATGGGTATCGCGCAGCGGATATGAAACCCCGTCGATCTCGATGGTGCCGGTTTTCAGATTCAGGTGATGCAAGAGCCGGCGATGCTCCATTTCGAAATGCGGATTGCGGCCGATAACCTGGCCTTCTAGCTTGAACTGCATCACCGCGGCGGCCTTCTGCATCCGGGCGATCTGCACCGTTTCGCGCAGCCCACTGCCCCTGGGCTGATAGCACTTGGCCTCATCCTCCCCGTACACCGTGCGCGCCAGGCGCTCCAAAGGCTGCAGGGTGATGCCGTATCCTTCCTCTAACTGAGACAGCCGTCGGTAGCGCAGCGAGACCCGCAGCACCGAGGCAATCAAGGCCTCGTGGCCCAGGCAGGCCCCCAGCCAGGCGGCGTCGTGGTTGCCCCAGACAAAGGAGAGTCGGGGCTGCATCATCAGGTAGTCCACCACCCGATCGCCCCGCGGGCCGCGGTCCCAGCAGTCCCCGCCGATGACGATCTCGTCGATGGTTAAGTTGCGCGCCACCCGCACTGCCAACCGCAGCATGCGAAAGACCTGGCCCTGGCCGGCCAGCGCGTCGGCGATGGCCCGGGTCCCCTGTCCATCGTCTTCTGGCCGAAAAAACAACTCCTGAAAGAGAACGCGGTATTCCTCGGGAAAACGGCTGACCGCCCGCGCAAAGGAATAGTTGCGCGCCAGCACCTGGATGAGGCGAAAGACCTGGCGCAGGGCGCGCCGGCAAAAAGTTTGTTGTTCTTCCGTGTTCTCCCACTGCAGGCTGGCCAGCGTCTCCGCCGGGTAAAAGAGCAGGGTGAGGAACTGCCTGAGTTGATCGGGGCTGAGTTCATCCCTGAACAGATCTTCCACCAGTGGCCGCAGGGCCCCGGAGGCGTTGTTGATGACGTGCCTGAGTTTGGCGTGCTCGCCGTGGATGTCGCTGATGACGTGTACCGTGCCCTTATGGTAGGTCAATTCCGCCGAGAGCCGGGCCAGTTCGGCCAGGGCCGCATCCAAGGTGGGGAAGAGCCGGCTGAGGGCGCGCAGGGCCGCCGGGTCCGGAGGAGGGGCTGCATTGCTCATGGGCCGCCTCAAGAGGTTGAGAGTTGGCCCCAACTATACCGCCCACCCGCCGGGGACGTCAAGCGATCCTGTCTTTACAGCCCTGCCCTGCCGGCCTAATTTAGCCTCGTCCACCCTTTACTCAGGAGCCGCGCCATGCAGTACACCATTGCCCGTACCGACCGTCTCGCCGATGCCGACGCCCGCTGGGACCGCCCTGTCTGGGCCGCCGCCCAGACCCTCGAAATCACCAACTTTCTCTGGAAGGACTCGGGTCACCGCCCCAAGGTGCAGGCCCGCCTCCTCTATGACGATGCCGCCCTGGGCCTGATCTTTAGAGTGGAGGATCGCTATGTGCGCGCCGTAGCGGAGAAATTTCAGGACAGTGTCTGCACCGACAGCTGTGTGGAATTCTTTGTCGCCCCGGTGCCCGGCTCCACCGCCTATCTCAATTTTGAGGTCAACTGCGGCGGCACCATGCTGGTCTTCAGATGCCCTTCACCCGAGGAGCGCCAGGCCGGCAAGGAGCAGATCGTGCTCACCGCCGAAGACGAGGCCCTCATGCCCGTGGCCCACTCCCTGCCCAAGAAGGTCGACCCCGAGATCGCCGAGCCCACCACCTGGACCATCGAATACCATCTGCCCTTCGCGTTATTCGGGAAGTACTTCGGCATCGCCCGGCCCCAGCCGGGCACCACCTGGCGGGCCAATTTTTATAAATGCGCCGACCACACCTCCCATCCTCACTGGGGCTCCTGGGCGCCGGTAGAAACGCCGAACCCCAACTTCCACGTGCCGGCCTCCTTCCAACCCCTCCTCTTCGGCTGAATTGACCGGACCACCGCCGGCCCTCATCCAGGGTGCCCGCGTGCGGCCTGAGGGAAGGCTGTTGTTGATGGCCCCCTGCGGACTGCTGCTGCTCTTGTATCTATGCCTGCCCGGTACCGTCCTCGCCCAGCAATTCGCCGAGGTGGCCGCCAGCGCCGGGGTGGCCAGTCCCGAGGGCGGGATCAGCATGGCCTGGGGCGACTACGACAACGACGGTGACCTCGACCTCTACCTGACCACGCGGCGCGAGAACCGCCTGTACCGCAACAATGGCAACGGCCGCTTCACCGAGGTGGCCGCCAGCGCCGGGGTAGACTACAGCGGCGGCTCGCAGGCCTTGTGGGGCGACTACGACGGCGACGGCGACCTTGACCTGCTGGTCCTCGACGAGGGCCTGAACCTGCTCTACCGCAATCAGGGCGACGGGACTTTTGTGGATGTGGCCGAGAGTGCCCAGATCCAGTTCAGCCCGGACCGCACCCTCAGCGGCGCCTGGGCCGACTACGACAACGACGGCGACCTCGACTTCAATACCACCAGCCCCCTGCGCCTGTACCGCAACAATGGTCAGGGCACCTTTGCCGAGGTGGGCCAGAGTGCCGGCCTGGACCGCACCGGCGGCACTGGCACCGCCTGGGCCGATGGCGACAACGACGGCAACCTTGACCTGTACGTGGCCGACTACACCACGGCCAATGGGCTGTACCGCAACCACGGGGACGGGACCTTCGCCAAGGCCGGCCTCAACCTGGGCGAAAGCGCCATCGCCGCAGCCTGGGGGGATTACGACAACGACGGTGACTTCGACCTCTACCTGGTCAACCATCTGGGGGTCAGCCCCAACCGCCTGTACCGCAACGAGGGGGCCACTTTCGCCGAGGTGGGCGCTGCCGCCGGCGTAGCCGACATCGGCATCGGGGCCAGCGCGGCCTGGGGGGATGGGGACAACGACGGCGACCTCGACCTCTACCTGGTCCGCGAGAACAGCCCCAACCTCTTCTATCAGAACAACGGCAACGGCACCTTCACCGAGACTGGGGTGGCCCAGGGGGTGGACGACAGCGGGCCGGGAGAAGGAGCCGCCTGGGGTGATTACGACCGCGACGGCGACCTCGATCTCTATCTGGTTAACCGGCGTGGCACCAACCGGCTGTACCGCAACAACGGCAACACCAATCACTGGCTGGCGCTGCAACTGAACGGCACCGCCAGCAACCGCAGCGCCATCGGCGCCCAGGTATTGGCCGTGACCGGGGCCCTGCGCCAGCACCGTCAGGTAGAGGGGGCCGGGCTGCGCGCCCAGAATTCGCTGCCGGTGGAGTTGGGCTTCGGCGGCGCGGCCCTCATCGACACCCTGGCCATCCGCTGGCCATCCGGCGCCCTGCAAGTGCTCACCCGCGTGGCCCCTGACCAATTCCTCGCCCTGGCCGAACCCGTACCCATGGCCATCTCTCCCCGCAGCCTTTCTTTTGGTACGGTGGATTTGGGCCAAACTGCCCAGGCCTCCCTGCGGGTGCGCAATCTGGGGCGCGATCATCTGGTAATCCGCGACCTGCACTCCAGCGACGCCCAGTTCCGCGCCGTCCCGGCCCGTTTTTCCCTGACCCCCGGCGACAGTCAGGTGGTGGTCCTCAACTTCGCGCCCACCCGGGTCGGAGCCATACCCGGTGTACTGACCCTCCTTCAGGAAACCCCAGGCAGCGAGATGGCGGTGAGTGTCAGCGGCATCGGCAGGAGGACCCCGCCGGCCGGCGACCTGAGTCGCACCCGCATCGCCTTTGGCTCCAGCCGCGACGGCAATCCGGCGATTTATCTGATGCGCGCCTCGGGCAGCAGCCAGACCCGGCTGGTCAGCAGCACTGCCGGCGAGCAGGACCCGGCCTGGACCCCCGAAGGCACCCAGCTGGTCTTCAATTCCGACCGCAGCGGCCTGGGTGATCTCTACCGCATTGTTCTGGACGGCAGCGGCCTAGCGCCCCTCCTGCAACATCCGGCCCCCGAAACCGAGCCGGCCTGGGCACCCGACGGCGCGCGCCTGGCCTTTGTCTCTACCAGAAGCGGCAACGCCGAGATCTACACTCTCGCCGCCGACGGCACTGACCTGGTCCAACTCACCGCCGACCCCGCAGACGACACGAACCCATCCTGGGCACCCGATGGCACCCGCCTGGCCTTTACCTCCCGCAGAAACGGCAACGCCGAGATCTACACCTGCGCCCCAGACGGCACCGACCTCATCCAACTCACCAATAACCCCGGCGATGACACCGACCCTGCCTGGGCGCCAGACGGCACCCGCCTGGCCTTCACCTCCCGCAGAACGGGAGACGCCGAGATCTACACCCTCGCCGCCGACGGCACGGACCTGCGCCAACTCACCGACAACCCCGCCGAAGACACCCAGCCCACCTGGGCGCCCGACGGTTCGCGCCTGGCTTTTACCTCCCGCAGGAACATCAACGCCGATATCTACTCCTGCGCCCCAGACGGGGCCGCTCTGGTCCAACTGACCAACGACCCCGCCGACGATCTCCAGCCGGCCTGGGCCCCTTTCCTCACCACCCCCCTGCTCTCCCTCTCCACCAGCGCCCTGGCCTTTGGCGAGGTGGAGCGCGGGGCAGCGGCCACGGCTTTGTTCACCGCGACCAACGCCGGGGGCGGGGTACTCGCGGTGGAGGATATTGCCGCAGCCTCACCCCACTTCAGCGCCGCGCCCGCTCGTTTCGCGCTGGAAGCAGGGGCCAGCCAGGCGGTCTCGGTGTATTTCGCTCCGGCCAGCGGCGGCACCAAGACGGACACCCTCCACCTCGTGAGCAATGCCCAGGGCGGCCCAGCGCGCCTAACCGTGAGCGGTACCGGGCTCGATACCCCGCCCGCTGCTCCAGCCAGCCTCAGCGCCCTCGCGGGCAGAGGACGAGTGCTGCTCGGCTGGCCGGCCAATGCCGAAACCGACCTGGCCTACTACGCCCTATACCGCGGTCAGGCCAGCGACTTCGCTCCCGACCCCACTGCGGCTTTCGCCCAAGTGCGCCCCCCGGCGCTCACGTATGCCGACAGCGGACTGGGAACCGGGACCTACTATTACCGCGCCGTGGCCGTGGACAGCGCCGGCAACCGCAGCCTGCCTTCGGCCCCGGCTGGAACCACGTTGGTGCCGCTGCTGCGCACCGGCGATCCAACCCCCTCCTCCCTGGTCTTCAGAGGTACGGGCTCCCTGACCCTGACCCTAGCCGACTCGGGGAACGCCGCCCTGACCCTCACGCCAGCCCTCACCGGCCACGACGCCGCTCTCTTCAGCCTCAACCCGCCGGCCGGCCTAAGCGTGGCGCCGGGCGCCACCCAGACCCTGGTGCTGAGCTTTGCACCGGGGACCGCGACCGGCGCCCACCGCAGCGCCACCCTGTACCTGACCCACAACGCGGCCAACCGCCCCAGTCCCCTAAGCGTGCCCCTGGTGGGTGACCTGCCCCCCCGCCCCCCCGCTGATCTGCAAGCCGTCGCCGGGGCCAATCAAATTGCCCTCTCCTGGACGGCCAATCCCGAAGCCGACCTGTCGCACTACGTGGTCTACCACAGCGCCACCCCGGTGGCGCCTGGCGACTCGGTGGGCCGGGTGGAAGCCCCGGGGATCAGCTTTGTTCACTCGGGATTGGCCGCCGGCCGCCATTACTACCGCCTCAGGGCCGTGGACAATGGGAGCAGCTGGAGCGCCACCTCGGACCAGGCCCAGGGCCTCATCGCTCCGGTGCTGGTGCTCTCGCTGGCCACCGCGCCGCCGGCCCTGCCCTTTGGCAGTGTGCGCACCGACACCTCCCGGACTCTCAGCTTCAGCATCGGCAACGAGGGCAGTGCCCCGCTGGCGGTGTCCTCCATCGCCGTCAGCGGCCCCCAGGCCGGAGTGTTCTCCGCCATCCCCTCCTCGCTCACCATCCAGCCAGGGGAAGCGCCCAAAATCCTGAGTGTGCTCTTTGCCCCCACCGCTACCGGCGAACAGCGCGCCTTCTGACCCTGCTGCACAACGCCGCACCCACCGCCACGGCCACCACCATCGCCTTGAATGGCAGCGGCGCACTCAGCGCCCCGCTGGTGGCCGCCCCCGATCCCCTGGATTTCGGCAAGGTGAAGGTCGGGCAACGCCGATCGCTCACCCTCACCCTGCGCAACCCCAGCGCCGCCCCGCTCTCGGTGACCAGAATCAGCGCCGGCGATCCGGCCTTCTCCCTCTCGCGCCCCGGCTTGGTCCTGCCCGCCGGCAGCAGCGACACCCTGACGATCACCTTCACCCCTGGAGACGGCGCGCTCAGGAACGCGGTGCTGACCTCGAGTTATTTCACCGCCCTCACCGGCACCGCCACCCTCACCTCCATCCTCACCGGCCAGGGACAGTGGTCGCGTTTGGAGGTGTTACCTGCCGATTCGCTGCGTTTCGGCGATCTGGCTCCCGGCCAGCGCCGGTCCCTCTCCCTGATCGTCGCCAATACCGGCAACGACACCCTGCTGGCCACCGCCATCTCCACCCAGGCGGTTTTTACCGTCTCCCCTTCCTCCTTTGCCCTGCCTGGCGGCACCCACCGCGAACTGAGCGTGACCTTCGCCCCCACCACTGCGCGCAGCGACACCGGATCGGTGGTGCTCTCCGCCAATGCCGGCCGCCTGAGTGTGGGGCTCTCCGGGCGGGGAGCGGCGGCTCGCCTGGCCCTCCGGCCGACGGCCCTGGACTTTGGCAAGGTCTGGGTGGGCAGCAGCGGACGCCGCCTCTTCCGCGCCGCCAACCGGGGCAACCAGCCCCTGAGCATCAGCGGCGCGGCCAGCGACAATCCCCATTTCTCCGCCCAACCCCGCGCCTTCGACCTAGAGGGCGGGGACAGCCTGGAGGTGGCGGTGTCTTTTGCCCCGGTACAGCAAGGCGTCGAAAGCGGGGTGTTGACCTTGGGCGGCCAGGGCCAGGTGGAATTGCGCGGCGAGGGCGTGCGCCTGGGCCTGCCCGACAGTTTGTTCTTCGACCAGGTACTGGCCGGGGAAAGCGGCGCCCTCAACCTGGTGATCTTCAACCCGGCCGACGACACCCTCCAGATCACCAGCGCCCTGATCGACCGGATCCAGCTTTTCCAGGTGGAGGATTCCCTGAACGCTGCCTCACCCTTGCGTATCCCGCCCAACAGTTCGCAGGGATTGCGGGTAGGCTTTTCCCCGCCCGGCACCGGGGCCCAACGGGCGCTGTTGACGCTCAGCACCAACGCCGGGGTGTACACCCTCCCTCTGGTCGGCGCTGTTTCCGACGTGGCGCTGCGCTTATCGCCGGCCGAATTCGGCCGGGTGCGTCTGGGCCAGCGCCAGAGCCTGAGCGTCATGGCCCTGAACCGCACCCTCTCGGGCCTGACCATCGATTCCCTCACCATCCTGCCCGCCGACGCCCCGGTGGAAGTGCTGGCCCCCCAGTTGCCCCTGCAGGTGTCGGGCCGCGACAGCGCCGAAGTGGCCCGCCTAGAATTTGTCCCGCGCGACCCCGGTCCCTTGAGTGGCGTAACCCTGCGGATCATGGGCCGCGGCCTGGAGCGCAGCGTGCTCTTGCGGGGCCTGGGCGCCGGGCCGAGGCTGGAAGTGGCGCCAGACACCCTGGTCCTGGGCCCGGCCGGCGTGGGTGAATCGGCCATCGATTCCCTGCGCTTGCGCAACAGCGGCAACGACACCCTGCACTTGAGCGGGATCAGCGCCACCCCCTCGGTTTTCACCGCCGGGGCAGCGCGCCTGGTCCTGCTCCCAGGCAGCAGCCGGCAGCTGGCCCTGCAGTTCCGACCCACCGCCGGCGAGGGCCTGGCCCCGGAGGGAAAGCTGGAACTGACCAGCGACGATCCCTTCACCCCGCTGCTGATCGTGGCCCTGCGCGGCCTGCCGGCCACCCGGTCGCCGGTGCTCCAGTTGGTGCGCCCCGCCGATACCCTGCGTTTCGGCGCCGTGCCCGTGGGCCAAAGCCAGGACCAGGCCCTGCTGGTGCGCAACCGGGGACAGGGACTACTCAAGGTCTGGCTGCGGCCCGCAGGCACAGAGTTCGTGCCGGCCGCCGCTGACACCCTGCGCCTTGGCACTGGCCAGGAGCAAGAGCTAACGGTGCGTTTTGTCCCTGCCGCCGCCGGTCTCCGCCGAGGCCACCTGACCCTGCTGGCCAACGACCCCCAGGTGCCCAGCCTCTCCATCCCAGCCAGCGGGCTGGGCGCGGGGCTCTTCTTTTTTCCTGCCAACCTAGACCTGGGCGCCGTGGCCGTGGGCAGCGCCGCCGACACCGCCCTGGCCCTGGTGAACCAGACCGCCACCCACCTGGAGGTGGAGTTGAGCCTGACCCGGGGCGCCTTTGACCTGGGCCTGCAGCGCCTGCATCTGGACGCGGGCACCCAGGCCGCGATTCCGCTTCGTTTTGCGCCCGACCAGGACGGCGAATTCGTCGCCCGGCTGCGGGTGGTGGGACAACAATTGGAAGCTGTGATTTCGGGCATCGGCGCCCCGCCCCCGGATCTACAGACGCCGGCGGCCCTGGACCTGGGCGAGGTCGAGCTGGGCCAGGTGGGCCTCCGCCCGCTGGTGGTGCGCAATACCGGCCGCGGGCCGCTGCACCTGTTGGCCCTCAAGAGCAGCCGGCTGGAGTACGGCACCGCCGACTCCCTGCCCCTGCTGGTCCCGCCAGGAGGGGAACGCATCGTGCAAATATGGTTTGCCCCGCGCGCCCCCGGCCGGCTGCGCGGGGTGCTGCGCCTGCTCAGCGATGATCCCGACCAAGGGGATTGGGCCCTGGCCCTCAGCGGCCAGGGCAAGGTGGGAAACTGGAAACCCCCGCGTCTTGTGAGTCAAATAGAGGGAGGTGCGGAGACCTTCGACTTCGGCAGCCTGGCTGCCGGTGCCACTGCAGAACGGGCGCTGACCCTCATCAACCACGGGGCCGGGGTCCTGCGCGTGAGCAGCATCAGCGCCGACGATCCTCAGATCTCAGCTGAGCCCGAATCCCTGGTGGTGGCACCGGGGGAACGCCGGCAGGTGCGGGTGAGGGTGGGGGCTGAACTGGGCGCCGGGGCCGAGGGAATCTTAGAATTGATCAGCGACGATCCCACCCAACCCCTGCAGCGCTGGCGCTGGCACTATCACCAGGCTGCCGCCCAGGCCCAGGTCCTGAGCCTGCCCCTGCGCTTCGGCGTCAGCGAGCATGGCAGACGCCGCGCCCAACTGGCGATCGCCAACCGGGGAGAAGCCCAGTTGGTGGTGGATCTGGCCGATGCCCAGGGCCAGCTCGCCTTTGCCGCCGACCGCCTGCTGGTGACGCCGGGCCAGGTGGGACGGGTCCAGGTCGAATACCGCGGCCAGAGCGGCAGCGGTCTCCTGCAACTGCCCAGCAGCGACCCTGCCCAACCGCAGTTGGAGATTCCCTGGGAGGCCCCAGAGCTGTTAGGCCTGATCCGCACCACACCCGCCGCCGGCAGCACCGACGTGGCCCGGCGCAGCACGCTGAGCTTCTTCTTTGACCAACCGCTGCGGGTGGAAGGGCTGGAAGGCGCCCTGATCCCCGCGCCACTCAATGCCTGGCGACGCCAATTGCAGGTCGAGGGTGGCCAATTGCGCATCCCCCTCGACCTGGCGGCGGACCAGAGCTACAAGCTGGTGCTCCTGGCGCTCGAATCCCAGAGCGGGGCACGCCTGGCCGAGCCCGTGGAATTGAGCTTCACCACCGGCTCTCAAGCTCAGCCCCTGGGCCGCATCCAGGGCCGGGCGACCCGGACGGGGGGCGCACCCCTGGCTGGAACCGCACTGCTGGCTGGCCAGGGACAGGAACTGGCCGGGGCAGCCCGGATCGACAGCGCCGGCCACTTTGAGCTGGCCCAGCTGCCCGCCGGTACCTACTACCTCTTTGTCCGCGAAGAAGGTTCGGCCCTCAGCTATGAATACCCCCAGGCCCTGCAACTGCGCGCCGGCCAGACCCTCAATGGCCTAACAGTGCAGATGCCCCCAGGGGTATTGGCTGGCGAGGCCTTCCCCATCGCCACTGCCATCGAGGTAGACCAGGCACCCCTCCTGCAGGCAGACTCGACCTTTGTACTGCCCTTGCGCACCGGGCCGGTGCGGGAGCTGACCGGCTTTGCCCTCTCCCTCTCCTTTGACCCACAGGCCCTGCGCCTAATCGAGGCCCTGCCCGCAGCCCCCGGCACGCGAAATCTTTTGTACGGGGCCGGCGGCTTCCCCCTCTTCCACACCACCACCCTGGCAGCGGGCCAAGTAGAATTTGGCGGCGACCTACTCGCGCCTCGGGAGGAAAGCGCTCCGGACAGCGGCGGCATGCTGGCCTATTTCGTCTTCCGGGCCCTGCGCCCCGTGGCCACCCTCCAGTTCGACCGCATCCTTCGCCGCACCCTGCGCGGCGAAGACACCCAGATCGGCCCCACCATCCGACCGGCGCGCGGGGCCGACTTCGACGGCAGCGGCGGCGTGGGACTGGATGACCTGTTTCTGATGGCGGATGTCTTCGGCCAGCGGGCGAGCGGCGCGGCGGCGCGCTTCGACCTGGACGGCAGCGGCACCGTGGATTTGGGGGACTTCTTCCTCTACGCCGATGCCTTTGGCCTGGATGGCAGTGCCCGGGCCAAATTGCTGGCACTGGCCCGGACCCTCTTCGGTCTGCCCAGCCGCTGCGAGCTGCAACCGGCCTATCCCAATCCCTTCAACAGCCAGACCCTCATCCCCTATCTCCTGCCCGAACCCAGCGAGGTGCGCCTCGAAATCTACGACCTGCTGGGCCAGCGGGTGCGCCTCCTAGTGGCCGGACCCCAGGAGGCCGGCACCCACCAGGTCTCCTGGGACGGCCGCGACGACCTAGACCGCCAACTGGCTTCGGGGCTCTACCTGTACCGGCTGCGGGCTGGCGGCTTCAGTCAGTCCCGGAAACTGATGCTGCTGAGATAACGCCCGAGCCAGAACAAAAAAACACTCGCCCGGAAGAAGGTCTTCTTCCCTGGCAAGTGCTTTAAATACGAGAACTGCAATTGGTGCGCCCACTAGGACTCGAACCTAGGACCCGCTGATTAAGAGTCGATAAGTGGCCGTTTTCGCAAGGCCTGGCGGTATAACACTTTGCGACTAAATTCTGGATGGCGATGAGGTTGAGCGTAATGTCCGTTTAACTCCATTGACTGAGTTTAAGTCACCAATGGACACTGGTGGTGGCAAAACAGGAGAGGTAGCCCCTGATTTTCAGGGCACCTCTCCTTTTTTTTTGTAAATGCGCAAAGGGGGGGCGGCTG
>CAMAVQ010000042.1 GCA_945861755.1 Gemmatimonas phototrophica | reverse complement strand
AGCGGTATCGAAGGGGTTGGATCCCATTCCAGGAAAAACTGAGTCCATCATTCGCCTCCATTGACCAAATGCCGCGGCAAGGCCTCCACCCTCCTCCCCAGGGTCGGCTGCCACAATGAGTCCCAGTCCGATCTGCTCCTCCAGCATCGCCTGCCATAGAATAAACCCCGGAATTCCCATTAATTCAAGTCATTTTTTCTAAAATACAAAAAGCGGCCGCGAGGTTTGATGGAAACACCCGCAACCGCTTTTTGGCTCCAGAGGGGGAAATTGGTGAGCCCGGCGGGGATCGAACCCGCGACCCACGGATTAAAAGTCCGTTGCTCTACCAGCTGAGCTACGGGCTCCCCCGCCTCAGAGGGGTTAAAAAATAACCCGCGCGCCGATCAGCGTCAACTAGCCCACCCAGTATTTGGCCGCCGCCCCCTGGTTCAGGGGTGGCGACAAACAACCCACCAGCACCTTTATCCAGTGCTCGGCGCCCATCGCTGGGGCAGTAGGATACCCTGTTGTTTGGGCCGCCTTTTTCTCGTATGATGTGATATGGTTTCCGGTGCCCGTGGGGGCGGAACGCCACGCTCCGCGCCTCTGCACGGCGCGTGAGTATAACTCAGACAGGCGACCGAATATGGTTTTTTTGCTTGCAACTGTGCTCCTGGCAAACCTGGTGTTCCCTGCCTTCGTCGCCGGGCACCGGCGCTGAGTTGACCCGGGTCGCCGGACGAACCTTTGTCGAACCCTTTGCCAGAGGTAATGGTTACTTCGCTTCGCTGGCCTACTACCTGCGCTACGACCAGCGGCGCGCCTCCTCAAGGCGCGATCTCTGTCCTCTCGGGGGCCAGAATCTCGACTTGGTCTACCAGCACACCCCCCGGTCGGGGGATTACCAGTCAGCGCTCTTCTCTGCCCGGGGGGCCCTGTTCTTTCCGGGGCTGCGCCGGCACCACGGCTTGCGCCTCCAGGCTGGGTACGAGCGTCAGGTGCCACAAAACTACCGCTTTGCCTTTGTAGTTCTATCCCGGTGCCCCAGTTCCCCTTCCCCCCACCTTCATTGCACCTGCCCCAGCCCTCAGGAGAACCGTGCGAATCATCGATGGCATTCCCATTTGGGGCGACCCAATAGACGAAGGCGCTTTGCGTCAGATCATCAATTGCACCAAAGACGCGGAGGCGGTTGCCATGATGGCCGACCACCACCTCGGGTATGCAGTACCCATCGGCGGCGTGGTGGCCTATGCGGACGCCATCAGCCCTTCGGGGGTGGGCTACGACATCGCCTGTGGCAACAAGGCGGTGTTGACCGATCTGCCCGCGGCCGAAGTGCGAAAGAATCTGACCCCCTTGATGGATCTGATCTGGACTCATCTTGCTTTTGGCATGGGCCGGAAGAACGAAACCCGCGTAGATCACGACCTATTCGATGATCCCGCCTGGAAAATCGATGCGGTGTCACCGCTCAAGCAGATGGCCCGTTCCCAGCTTGGGACCATTGGCAGCGGCAACCACTATGTCGACCTGCTGGAGGACGAGCAAGGGCGCACCTGGATCGGGGTTCACTTCGGCAGCCGGGGCCTGGGCCACAAAACCGCCACTCACTTCCTCAGGGCGGGGGGTGCTAAGGATGGCATCGACGTTGACCCACTGGTGCTACCTGTCTCGTCGGGGTTGGGTGGCGAGTACCTGGCCTGCATGGCCCTGGCGGGCCGTTATGCCTATGCTGGCCGCAACTGGGTTTGCTCGGAGGTGGCGCGTTTGCTGGGGGCCAGTATCGTCGAAGAGATCCACAACCACCACAATTTCGCGTGGCGAGAAACCCACGGCGGCAAAGACCTGTGGGTAGTTCGCAAGGGGGCAACCCCGGCTTTCCCTGGGCAGCGCGGTTTTGTCGGTGGCAGCATGGGGGATATTTCCGTGATCCTCGAAGGGGTAGACTCCGAGGAGTCCAAGCAAGCCCTCTACTCTACAGTACACGGAGCTGGCCGGGTGATGAGTAGGACCCAAGCGCGCGGCAAAATCAATCGCAAGACCGGGGCGGTCATTTCTCCCGGCCAAATATCGCGGGAAATGATGATGGGCTGGATCGGCAAGATGGGTGTTGAATTGAGAGGTGCCGGTACCGACGAGTCACCTCAAGCCTACAAGCGATTGCCCGAGGTGCTGCGGCACCACGCCTCAACCGTGAAAATTCTCCATACCCTGACCCCTATGGGCGTGGCGATGGCTGGCGAAAACGAGCTGGATCCCTACAAGGACTAATGACCTAGAGTCCCTTCAGCGTCAACTATCCCACCCGGTATTTGGCCACCGCCGCCATCTCCAGTTCCACCCCCAACCCAGGTGCATCGGGCACCGTGACCAAGCCGTCCTTTGGCGTCAACGCCCCGCCGATCAGATCGTTTTCGCGGGTGAAGTGCAGGCAATCCGAGGGAATGGTGGCGTTGCGGACCACGGCATGCACATGGGTGCCGTACGCCCCAGAAATCCCCAGACCCAGGCCCACCACCTGCAGCCAGACTGGCATCCCGGCCGCCTCGGCCATGCCGGCGCTGATCAGCATCTGCTCGACGCTGCCCCCCAGGTTGAAGCAGTCGGCGGCCTCGGCGCGTATTGCGCCCATCACCTGTCTGGCCTCGCCCAGGTGCGGGGCCAGCGGGATGGCCGAGTGCCGGCGGAAGTCGCGGTACTGGTGCCAGCCGGGCAGGTACTGAAAGGGGTCTTCAAAAGCCCTGATATTGTACTTCTCGAGCTGGGCGGCCAGTTTGAGGCTGGTGCGCAGATCGCCGAAGGTGAAGTTGGGATCGACGATGATGCTGTAGTCCGGGCCGGCGGCGGCGGTCATCAGCTCGACGGTGCGCACGATGTTCCAGGGGCGCGCCTTGAGCTTGTGGGTCTTGAACCCCTTGCGGGCACCCATCTCGGCCATCTGGGCGAACTCCTCCGGCTCCAGGGGCGGGGACCAGTACCCCACTGGCACCTTCTCCCAATGTTTGGCGCCCATCAACTTGTGCGCCGGCAAGCCCAGGGCCTTGCCCACCAGATCGTACAGGGCCATGGCCATGACCCCGCCCATGGTGGTGAGGTTGACTTTGAGCGGGTCCACTCCCACCCACTGCGCCTCCAGCCCCTCGCAGCGTTCCCCGCGCCCACCCTCCCCCAGTCCGACGAGGCCCTCGTCGGTTTGGACCTTGATGATCGGGATGGGCCGCTCCTGGTAATCGGTGGGCCGGCTTTTCTGGATCTGCGGGATATGGGGCACCGCAGTGTAGAACACTTCGATACGGGTGATCTTCACGGCGAGATCCTTTCAGGCTAATACCTGCCGCAGCCACTTGAGCTTGCGCTGCTGGTGAAGATTGCCTCCGCCCTCGTGGCCGTTGTACGGATAGATCTCGATGCTTTTCTCGACGCCGGCGGGCAGGTGGTTGTACGAGGCGTAGACGGTGGAGGGCGGGCAGATATCATCCCACAGCCCCACGGAATAATAAGCCCGGCTCACTTTGGTGCGGGCGACCAGGTTCATGTTGTCGAAGTAGGAGAGGGTGTTGAAGGCCTGCTCAATCTTGTCGGGAAATTTCTTGAGGAAGTTGGTGATCTCGCCATAGGGGCCTGCGGCGATGTCCACCGAACGCCGGAAATGGGAGAGCCAGGGCACGTCGGGGGCCATCACCGCCACCTGGTCCGAAAGGCTGGCGCAGGCGATACTCAGCGCTCCGCCCTGGCTGCCGCCGATGGTTGCCACCCGTTTGGCATCCACCTCGGGCCGGGCGCAGACCAGCTCCACCGCCCGCACCGTGTCCAGGTAGAAGTTGCGAAAATAGTATTCGTCCTTGTCGAGAATGCCGTGGGTGATAAACCCGGACTGGGCCCCGTGGCTGCTCTCCACCTTCATGCCGGTGTTGCCCCCCTGGCCGCGCGAATCCATGATGAAGGCGCAAAAACCGTTGAGCACGTGGGCAGCCAGGGCGTGCGGGTAATCCCGCCCGCCGGTATAGCCGATAAACTGCACCACCGCCGGCAGCGGTTTCTTCACCTCCCTGGGGGTGAGAAACCAGCCTCGCACCCGCACCCCGTCGGCCCCGTCAAAGGCCGCGTCGTAGACTTTGGCCAGGGGCAGGCTGTCCTGCAACTCGGTGAATTCCCCGTTGAGGGGCACCTTGCGGCTCTGGGCCAGCTGCGCGTCCCAGAAGGCGTTGAAGTCTGGAGCAGCGGTGAGGGCGGGTTTATAGTCGACGAGTTTCTCCAGGGGCCAGTCTATGGAAGCCATGTTCCTCCTTTGCCAGTGGCGGTTATAGGTTGTCCAGATTGAGTGCGGCGGGGGTGACGAAAATCTGGCTGAGCTGTTCCAGTACCCCAGTCGACAGTTTCACCGTGGCAGCCCGGCTGTTCTCCTCCAGCTGCTCCACCGTCGAAGCCGAGGGGATGAGCGGCCCCATGCCCGGCAGCTGCAGCAGGTAGGCCAGGCTGAGCTGAGCGACGGTGAGCCCTTCCTGCTGGGCCAGTTCATCCAGCCGGCTCAGCTGTTGCGCCACCTGACCGCCTTTCATTTTCTCTAGTGCCCCCTCGTCGACCAGGCGGTCCCCCTGGCCCACGTTGCGGCCGGGCAGGTAGCGATTGGTCAGCAGGCCGCGGCTCAGCGGACTGTAGGGGATGTAGGCCAGGCGATTGCGGGCGCAAAACGCCAATACCCCCCGCTGGCTCTCCCGCTCGCCGTCAAGAGGATTGAAGCTGTTCTGCACCGAGCACACCAGGGGCAGGCCGAACTGATGGGCCAGCTCGTACACCATCAGGTCCTCGACATTGGCGTTGGAGATGCCCAGATAGCGCACCAGGTCGCGCCGGCGCAAATCGGCCACCGCCTCCAGGGATTCCTCCACCGGGGTATCGGGATCTGGGCGGTGGAACTGCAAAAGGTCGATATGAGCGATGCCCAGCCGGTCCAGGGAGGCGTACACACTGTCGAGGATATTGGCCCGCGAGAGACCACTGTGATTGGGGGTCACCCCGTCCATGGCTCCGGCCATCTTGGTGGCCAGCACGATATTGCGCCGCTCCCCCGGATGGGCGCGGAACCACTCCCCCAGTACCCGCTCGGAGTTGCCCGAGGCCTCGTTGTAGCGGTTGGCCGTGTCCCAGAAGGTGGCGCCCAGTTCCAAGGCGCGGTCCAGGATGCGGAAGGCCTGATCCCGCCCGACGCGGGCCTTATCCCCCCGTTCGGGATACCCCATCTTCCAGGTGCCCAGGCCCACGCAGGAGACCCGCAATCCGCAGCCTCCCAACTGCACATAGGGCATGCCGTTGAAGGAGTCGAAGCCGAAACCAAGGCCGTAGAATCGGGTGTCGTACGCCATCTTCCTCCTCGTTAGGACAGGGACAGGGCGATCACTGCGGTCCGGGCCGGCAGCGAAAGCAGTTTGCCGTAGTGGGTGACTTCGGTCCCCCCGCCACCGCCAAGGGCTGCTGGAGGACGAAGTCGGCGAAATCGGGGGCGTTGTAGGCCACGTATGCGGGGATCAGGCGCTCAATGTGGCGCTGGACCGGCAGGGTGAAATCCGGGAAAGGCAGCGGCCCGGTATCCACCTGGTAGATCATTTCGAGATCATTGGCGTTCATGGTTTTGATCGGGAACTCCAGCACCGCCTTGGTTCCCGGTTCGGTGCCGGCGATCTCCACCCTGCCCACCAGCGGGATGTTATCCAGTGAGGCGCGCACCATCTCCTCTGGGCTGGAGAGCACCCGGCCCTCGGCGCGGACCAGATGCTGATGTACCGCCTCGAAGCGGTCCGCCCACCGACCCTGTTCCTTCCACCCGGCGTGGTGGGTGGACTTGGTGCGGAAGATGGCGTACTCCTCCTCGGAGAAGATGCCGCAGAAATCGTAGTTGTCCGCGTGGAAAAGGCCCTTGGGGGCAAAGGTGTTTTCTGACTTGCAGGAGGCGAAGAACAGGTAGTTTGAGCTGTGCCCCCCGGCGGTGATGGCACACTGCGACTCCACCTGTAGGCGGGCGTTGTTGCCCCGGCCCTTGGTCACGAAGGTCACAAAGGACCGGCTGTAGTCGAGTACTTGCATGGCGGTTCTTTCCCTCAGAGCGGTTTGAGCCAGGCCTCGGGGACGTCTAGCCCGAAACCAGGGCCCGGGGGCAGGCCGAGTTTGCCCGCGACCGGCATGGGCGTCCCCGGCGGGGTGCGGTAGCAAGAGCGGCGGCCCTGTTCCGAAGCGGCGGCCAGGTGGCACTCCTCAAAGGGTACGCCGGGGGGCGAGAACTGGATGAACTCGATCAGCGGAGTATTGGGCATGGCTGCGGTCCAGTGCTGGCCGTACAGGTCATTGGCCCCGGTGTGCAGGCACATCGGGATCTCGGCCGCGTCGGCCAGCTGCGCCAGACGCATGGCCTCGGTGAAGCCGCCGATCCAATGGAGATCGGCCTGGACCAAGTCTACCAATCGCTCCTCGATGGCCTGGGCTCCGGGCCAGCGGGTGGTCCAGTGCTCGCCAGTGGCCAGGGTCTGCCAGGGCAGGCGCCGGCGCAAACTGCGCAGGCCGGCCCAGTCCTGGGGCATCAGCATCTCCTCCATCCAGCGCATGCGATAGGGCCGCAGGGCCTCGCACATCTGCACTGTGTAGTCCACGTCGTACGCCATCCAGCAGTCCAACATCAGATCTGCGTGCGGCCCGATCTGCTGTCGGGTTCGGGCGATCAGCTCGGTGGTGCCCTCGATGCCTTGCCAACCGTCGTACACCCCGTAGGGCCTGGCCAATTTGAACTTGCTGAAACCCAGCTCCAGGCCCCAGTCCACGTCGTTGCCGGTGAGGTACACCTCCATGCTCTGCCGACACGGCCCCCCGGCCAGGCGATAGACCGGCTGGTCCAGCACCTTGCCCCACAGATCCCACAGCGCCAGGTCCACCCCGGCCACTGCCCGTGCGGTGAGTCCTTCGTTGCCAAAGGACAAAGTGCCCCGCCACATGCGGTCGTTGCACAGGGCCAGGGCCCCCACCTCCTGGCCCACGATCAAAGGTGCCAAGCACTCCTTGATCAAGATGGCAGCCACGTGCCCGGTGTCGGTGCTGCCCAGGCCCCAGGTGCCATCCTCGGCCACCGCCTTGACCCAGACCAGACCACCGGGCTCCTGGCGGTGCAGCGGACTGTCGAAGCGGTCGGCCGGCGAAGCCTGCCTAAAAGTCTGGTGCCAGGAGGGCCGACGTGGGGTGGTACCGGTTTGCGAGGGCGCCGGCGGCACCAGCTCGCAGACCTCGATGGCGGTGATCTTCATGATGTCCTCCTCAGCGCACCTGCCAGCGGGCCCGCACCGGGTGCTGCTGGGCCCGGGCGTAGAGGGCGGCCCATTCCTTGGAGCCGTCGTCCGGCCAGGGCTCCATGCGCACCCCTTCGGCATAGGCCGGGCCGTGACCAGCCCCAAAATACCCGTACCCCTGGCTCGTGGAAGCCATATATACACAGCTATTGCCGGGGTAGACCACGCAGTTGATGATGCGCGGGTCGGGCGCGTTGTAGGGCAGTCCCTGGTCGCGGAATTTTTTAATTTCCTTCTCGGGCACCCGGAACTTTTTTATTGCCTTCTCGTCTACCTCCACCCCCAGACCCGGACCCTGCGGCACTTGGTGGTACCCGCCCACCACCTCGATGGGTTTTTTGAGCAGTTGGTGGCTGTAGAGGTTGACGCAGGTGATGGTCGGCCAGGTGGCATGGCTCAGCACCGCGCCCAGATGGGCCGCCCAAGTGGTGGTCAGGCCATTGCCCACCAACTGCAACCAGAAAGGCATTTGGGCTTCGGCGCTGAGGATGCCCTGCTTGATCACCGCGGACTTGCCGGCGCAGATCACAAAGCCGTCCACCACTTCCTCGCGCACGCAGGTGATATAGGGCGGGTTGCCAAAATGCATGGCCACTGGCCGGCTGGTGGCCCGGCGGATCTGGCGGTTGCCGAGGATGTCGTTTTGGGGGATGGGCGATTCGTACATGGCGACGATGGGGTACTTTTCTAGCTTTTTGATGATGGGAATGGCCGTGGCCGCGTTCTGCCAGGTCTGGTTGGGATCGAGGTCCAGCTTGAAGTGGGGCGGCACCACCTTGGAGATGGCGTCCACCTGGGCGACGATGTCGAACCAGGGGCGGGGCTTGAGTTTGAAGCTGGTATACCCGGCGGCCACCGCGTCCTTGGCTTCGGCGGCCCAATCCTTGGGCGGGGCGTCGATGGACCACCAGGAGATGGGCACCCAATCGCGCACTTTGGTGCCCAGCAACTCATATACCGGCACCCCGAGGATCTTGCCCACCACGTCGAAGAGGGCCATCTGCAGGCCGGCGCCCAGCGAGTCGTCATTCATCATCAGGGCCGGGCTCTTGCCCTTGACCCGCTCCACGGCCTGGTCGCTCACCCGGGCCCAGGTGTAGTGGATGACCGTCTCTCCCCAACCCACGTGGCCAGTGTCGGTCTCTACGCGGCACAGCTCCAGGATGTTCCAGTTATATACTTCGCGGGCGGTGATCTTCTGCTGGCGGGGGGTGAAAGGCACCCGCACCACCATGCGCTGGACATCGACGACTTTCATCTTGGATTCTCCTGGTTAAACCGCGATTTCGCGGCCCAGACGGGCCGATTCGTAACAACCGTCTACCACCTTCTGCATATTCAGCAACTGCCGGTGGTCCTGCAGCTCCCACGCTTTTCCCTGGCGCAGCCGCCCGATGACGTCGGCGTCCTGAAAGCGGATGCTCTCCTGCCAGCCGTCGTTCCAGTCCTCGCGTCCCTGCAATTCAGGGGTGCGGTCCACCACCTTGCCCTCCTCATCCATCTTCACCGAGAAGGGGGTGTTGTTAATCAGGGTACCCCGGGTGGTGACCAGCTCGAAGCGGTGCCAGTCCTTCACCTCGTCGCACCAGTTCCCCTCCAGCACGTAGGTGGCTCCGTTGTCAAAACGCACCAGCGCGGTGAGCAGATCCTCCGCATCGAAACGCGCGGTGATCTCGGGGGAGACCACGGAACCGCGTTTGCCGGGAAACAGGCGCCTCGATGAGGCGCTGACCGACACCGGGTTGGGCGCGCCGCCCACCCAGATGGCCAGGTCCAGACCGTGGATCAGGGTGGAGGCCAACACCCCCCCGCCCGATTTGGCCAGTTCGTAGTGGGGGCCCCAGACCGGCGGGCTGTGGTGGCAGCCCCAGGCTTTGCAGAAAACCGGGTCGCCCACCTGCCCAGAGACCACCAGGTCGCGCAGGTAGCGCGAGGTGGACATGTAGCGCATATTGGTGCCCACCTGCACCTGTTTTCCGGCCTTGGCAGCGGCCCCCAGCACCTGCACCGCTTCCTCCAGATTCATCATGAAGGGCTTCTCGCACAGTACGTTGGCCCCCGCCTCGATGGCGGCCAGGCACATGGAAGCGTGGGTGTTGGGCATGGTGGCGACGATGACCAGATCTAGGTCGCCTGGTTCGAGCATCTTGCGAAAGTCCTTGGCCGCCCTGGCATGGGGCCACAACTGACCGGCCTTGGCCAGCCTTTCTTCACTCAGGTCGCAAAAGGCGGCGACCACCGCCTCGGTTTCTCCCAGCTCGCGGATGACCCGGCAGTGGTTCTGCCCCTGGGCTCCGCAGCCGATAACGCCGATGCGTACTGGGCGGTCCAACATCGAAGGGAATCCTTTCTAACGGGTGGCTTGGTAGTAGCGTTTGAAGGGCCGGGCTTCCAGCCCCTTGAGATCGAGTTCGACACCCAGGCCCGGGCCGGTGGGCAGGGCGATGTACCCATCGCGGCTCTGGAGCACCTCGGGGTTGCGCAAGAGCTGGGCGGCCAGCCGATCCTCGCCTTCGTTGCCCACGCTTTCGAGGATGTGCCCGTTGCGGATGAAGGCCATGGCCTGTAGCCCCTGGGCCAGCGAGAGGGGCCCATTGGGATTGTGCGGGGCCATGGCCACATTGTTCATGGCCGCGATGCCGGCCAGCTCGCGGAACTGCCCAAAACCGCCGCAGTTGCCCAAGTCGGCTTGAAAAATGTCCACCGCCTGCTCGGTGAGCATACTCACCATGTTGCGGTCGTAGACCGTGGCCACCCGTTCCCCGGCGGCGATGCGCGGCCCGCCGCAGGCATAGGAGGCTTCCTTGAGCAGGCGCAGGCCCCGGATATCCTCTGGGGGCAGGGGCTCCTCGATGACCTCGACCAGCCCGACCAGCCCCTGCACCAGCCGGGCGGCGGTGGCCCCGCTCAGACGGGCGTGGCAGTCCACCCAGATCTCCACCTGGTCGCCGTGTACCCCCTTGGCCCGCTCGAAGAAGGCCATCACCTCGTTGAGCACCCCCGGGTCCACCCACTGATGCTCGTTGAGACTGCCCTCCACCCGGCCCTTGGTGCCCGAGTACGCGGCCCCACCCAGTTGGTACTGGGCCCCATCGGCGGAGACCTTCTTCGCCTGTCCATAATAAACGGGCAGGGTGGTCTTGAGCACCCGGTAACCCCGCGCGATGGCCGCCCCCACATTGTCGGCATATTCCTGCGGATCGCTGCCCCCCGCCACATGGCAGTAGACCGGCACCCGTTCGTAGGTGGGCCCACCGAACAGATCGTAGATGGGTTTGCCCACCTCCTTGCCCTTGATATCCCACATGGCCATCTCCAGGGCGCTGATGGCGGTGACTGCCACCGTGCCGATGGTCCACTGGTTGTCGCGGTACATGCGCTCGAAGTGCAGGGCCGGCTGACGGGGGTCCTTGCCGATGAGGCCGATATTGTCGGCGATATTCTCGATGGCCTTGAGGGTGGCGTCGTCAAAGCGTTTGGTGACCACTTCGGAGATGCCGGTCAGGCCCTGGTCCGTGTGCATCTGGGTGATGATCAGGTTGCGGAAGTCGGCGTCCACCAGGCGGACGTCGAGGGCGGTGATCTTCATGGTCTACCCATTTATGGTAACCGTCTTCCCGGTAGCTCCGGCCAGATATGCGGCCTCCACGAACTGCAGGGCCCGCCAGGCGTCGTTGCCATCGGTGATGAAGGTATTTCTGTGGAGGAAGCTGTCGATGAATTGCTGCACGAAGAGCTGGCCCATGCTGCCGCCGTACCCGGGCGCCTCGCGCGGCTTCAGGGCAATCTGGCGGCGGCCAGCGGTCTCCCAGCCGGGCGCGCCACTGCACACCTCCAGGGTATGGCCCGCCCCCTCAAAGCCCCACATCTGCCAGGTAGCCTCGCCCAGCTCGCCGCGCAGGCACAAGTAGAAATCCCCGTACCGCTGGTTGAGCACGTACCCGGCATGGATGCTGCCCAGGGCCCCGTTGCTGAGCGAGAAGCTGTGCGCCGCCACGTCCTCTACATCAATGCCGGTATTGCTGAGGGTAGCCTGCATCCCACAAACAGCACTGAATTCCAGGCCCGTGAGATAACGAATCAGGTCGATGGTGTGGATGCCCAGCCAGTGGAGGATGCCGCCCCCGGCGCGTTGGGCGGAGAAAAGCCAGTGGGCGGGATTGCGCTGCTGCACCGTGCTGGTCACCACCCGGCCCTCCACCGAGACGATACGCCCCAGGGCACCGGCCTCGATCAAACGCTTGAGTTCGGCCACCACCGGGTGCAGCCGATTGACAAAACCCGTGGCCCAGGGCACCTGAGCGCGGGCAGCCACCTCGTTGAGGCGCACCAAGTCCGCGGCGCGACGGCCAGCGGGTTTTTCGACGATGCAGGGAATACCGGCCCCCAGGAGGGTTTCGGCTGCAAGGGGGGCCTGGTCGTTGGGCAGGGAGACGATAGCGAAGTCGGGGCGCTCGGCCTGGAGCAATGAGCCGAGGTCCCTGAAGGTGCGGATGGAGTCAGGGGCGTCGAGCTGGTCGTCGCAGGCCACCAGCCGGTCAAGGGCGGGGTTGTGCCTGAGGGACTGCAACCAACCCTGGCTGTGCGGGGCGCTCAGGCCCACCAGCGCTGCGTTCACCGGCATTCCACCGCCCTGCCCTGACGCGCCGAGGCGTACACCGTCTCCAGCAGGGCCACGGTGCGCCGGCCCTCGCGGCCATCCACCCGCAACGGGGTGCCCTCTTCGAGGGCGGAGACCATATCTTCGACCGCGTTGTGCAGCGGGTTGGCGATGCTGTTGAGCTTTTCCTCCAGACCTTCGCCGAAAACCCGCATCTTGCCTTCGAGCACCGCGTCGATCAGCACCCCGCCCTGGGTGCCGTGTACCTCGGCGCTGAAATAGGGGCTGGCCGGGAAGGTGGTGGTGCCGACAATGGCACCCTTGGCTCCGCTCTTGAAATTCAGCAGCGCCATGCCCAGATCCTCGGTCTCGATCTGGTGGTTCATGATCGCGGTTTCGCCATAGACCCGCACCGGCTCACCCATGAACCACAGCAGCAGGTCGATCAGGTGGGAGCCCTGATTGGCCAGGGACCCGCCCCCGTCCATGGCCCAGGTGCCGCGCCAGCCGGTCCCGTGGTGGAAGTAGTCCTGAGAGCGGAACCACTTGAAACGGACCTCGCCCAGGATGGGCTGGCCCAACCAGCCCTGGCGCAGGGCCTCGGCCACCCGGAAGTTGTTGTCCACGTACCGGCTCTGGTAGTCCACCGCCAACTTGACCCCGGCGGTGTCGGCGGCCTGGATGAGCTGGTCGCAGGCCGCGGTGCTGACGTCCATGGGTTTGGTGGTGATCACGTTTTTGCCGGCCTGGGCCACCTGACAGCCGATCTTGGCGTGCAGGCCGCTGGGGGTCATCACCATCACCACCTGCACGTCCCCCCGCCCCAGGGCTTCTTCGAGATTGGTGGTCCAGGCACAGCCAAACTCCTCGCCCGTCTTCTGGGCCAGTTCGGCGTTGAGATCCACCACCATCTTCAATTCGGCGCCGGCGGTCTCCACAATCTGCTTGGCCCGCGCCCTGCCCATGCCCAATCCGACTACAGCGAAACCGATCATACCGTCCTCCTAAGTTCCCAGGCCTTTCCACACCTCTTCCAACCGTCCCAGGACCGCCGCCGGCAAGGGTCCCTTGGCCTGGGCCTGGGCCGCTGCTTCGAGTTGTTCGAGGCTGGAGATGCCCACCAGCACCGAAGAGATGCCCTGCTTGCCCAGGGCAAAACGCACTGCGGCCTCGGCCAGGTTGCTGGCGTGTCCCTCCTCGACCAGGAAGGAGAACCGCCGGGCCCTGGCCACGTCAGCGGCATAGTCGGGCGAGGTGGAGATGGGACCCACCTTGGCGGTGCCCACCGGATGCCGATCCAGGCTGCCGCTGAGCGCCCCGCCGGCCAATGCCCGGATGGCGACCACGCCCTTGCCCTGGCTGGCCGCCCGGGTGATCACCTGTTGGTAGTCCTGAAAGGGGAACCCGGCGGGTGCGACCTGGCCCCCCGTGTGGTTGAGCAGATTGTAACAGGTCTGGAGGGCGTCAAAACCCTCCAGACCCAACCCCTGGTGTACGGCCTCGGTGTCGCCCAGGCCGTTGAAACCCACATAGCGCGTCTTGCCCAGCGCCTGCAGCCGCTGCAGGGCCCGCAGCACCAGCTCCAAATCAGCCGCATTGGCCTTCCCTCCCTGGCGCTGCTGGGTGCCGAGGAAATTGTGGAAGTAGAGCACATCGACGCAGTCCCGCCCCAGCCGGCGCAGGCTCTGTTCGGCATGGGCGATCACTGCTTCGCCGATGTGCTCCAGATCTGGGGAGTCCAGAAAGACTTTGGTTCCCACCAGCACCGGCGCGCCCAACTCGCGCAAGATTGCGCCCAGGTTGGCCTCAGACTGGCCGCTGCCGTACATGGAAGCGGTGTCGAAGTAGTTGATCCCCAGCTCGATGGCCCGCTCCACCGCCCGGCGCATGGCCGGGTATTCGCCGCGCACCAAGAGGCCGCCCACGGCCCCGCAGCCAAAGCCCAGGGCCGAGACCTTGAGACCGGTGTTACCCAGCGACCGGTACTCCATCAATCCCGTCCCTTGAGGAACTGGGCGATAAAGTCCCTGGCGCGTAAGATCCCCTCCTGCTGCAACTCGGTGGTGCCCCAGAAGTGGTGGTCTTCCAGTTCCACGCTGAGCACCCCGTCGTAGCCAAACTCATCCAGCCGGCGCAGCACCAGCTCCCAGTCCACCATGCCCTCGCCGGGGATGGTGTAGCGCCACCAGCCCTCGCCAAAGCCGTAGGTGTGGCCATAACTCTCACCGAGGATGCCGCTTTCGTAGAGCTTCTCCTGAATGATCTCGGTGTCCTTGAGGTGTACGTGTTTGACCCGGCCGCCGAATTCGTGTAACAGGCGCACGTAGTCGATCTGGAGGCGCGCGAAATGGGAAGGATCGTAGCAGATGCCCAGGTTGGGCGAAGGAATGGCGGAAAAGATGCGGCGCAGGCTTTCGGGGCTGCAGCCCAGGCTGGGATAGGCTGGTCCAGGACCGGGCCAGGGCTCAATGGCGATGTTCACCCCTTCCTTCTCGGCATGTTCCACCACCTTGGGGTACACATTGCGAAAAATATCGAAGGTCTTGGCCCGTGGCTGCAGGGGATTGTCTGGCAGCAAAATGGCGAAGAAGGTGTGACCACCGTGACGGGCGATGGCCGTCAGGTCCTTCTTGAGACTGGCCAGCCCCTCGCGCTGCTTGGCCTTGTCGTCGCTGAGCAGCCCGGCGGCCCGCCCGTCGCAGGTGCCGATGCTCAGGCCCAGCTTCTTACAGGTCTGGGCGATCTCCTTGGTCAGCGGCGGGGTATCCACGGCTTCAAAGCCGTTGTCGGCCAGCCACTGGCAATAGCCGTCGAAACCGATCTGGCGGGCGAAGCCCGGGAGCCGCGTGCCGATTTTCATCGCATTTTTCCTTTCTGGTGTGAGATCAGGTGCCGGCAACGGCCGGCTGAAATTGCGCTCTTTCCGCCTCAGTGCGCTGGCGGGCCATCTCCGCTTCTGGATCGACCCCCTGGCTGACGATCAGGGAGAGGAAGGAGACAACCGCCCCGCTGAAAAAGATGACCTCGTAACCGAAATAGTGCCAGGCCAACCCGCCCACGAGCGGAACGAAGACCGAGGTCACATGGTTCATGGTCACCCCCATGGACAAGGTGGGCTTCAGCTCGTCGGCCGGGGCGATCTTGTGTACGTAGGTGGTCAGGGCGATGGCGCCAAAGTAGATGAGGTTGTCGACGCAGTAGAGCGCGTAGAGGGTAGGCCGATGCTGGACCAGGGCGTAGCCCAGGAACACGAAGATCAACCCCAGATGGCTGAGGCTCAGCATCACCCGCTCCCCCCAGCGGTCCACCAGCCGGCCCATCAGTGGCCCGGTGAGGGTGACCAGAACTTGGTTGATCAGCACCAGGATCATGGTGGTGGCCACCGGCATGCCGTGGATCTTGATCAGGGCGAAGATGGCGAAGGTGAGGAACATCTGCTTGCGGCAGCCCTGCAGCATCTGCAGGACGTAGTACAGGCTATAGCGCCGCTTCAGGACCCAGGCCCGCTCGGGTTGGGCCGGCTTTTTGTGCTCGGCAAAAAGGATGGCCACCCCACCGAGAACAACCGCCGCACCACCCAGCACAAAAAGGCCCTCGTAGTGCAGGTAGTCGAGCAGCAACATACACGCGCCGATGGCCAGCAACCAGGCCACCGCCCCCACGCTGCGCAGCCGCCCCAACCACTTGCCTTTTTCACCGTCTGGGGTAAAGGTGAGGGCCATGGTCTCCCCCATCGGCGCCCAGCAGTGGAAACCGATGCTCCAGATCACCGAACACAGGGCAAGAGAGAAGACGGAATCGACCTGCGCATAGGCCGCGAACCCGATGCCCATAATGATGAGCGCTACCCCGGCGATCAGGGGCGGGGCCAGGTGCATGACCAGGCCGATGAAGAGGGCGTTGAGGAAACCGGGCGTCTCCCGCAGGGCCTCCACCGTGCCCAACTGGTGGGCGTCGATGCCCAGCCGGTCGACCACAAAGTTGTTGTAGAGGGTCGTCTGCACCCCAAAGAAGATCCCCACCGAGAAGGTGGCGACGGCCAACAGGGTGAAGTTGCGATTCAAACCCCAAAACAGACTGCCCATGGCTGCAACTCCTGGTCGACAGCCCAAAAACAAAGAGCATGGGCACCCTCGTGTCAAGGCGCTTGACGCCCGTGTACCCAGGATTTAAGCTCAGGGCAAAGAAAGGAGCCGTTTATGGCAGACCAACGTGTTTTTGTCGGCGATCTGACCCGCAGGGAATTCCGCGAGCGCATGAAGGCCGGCACCATCCAGGCTGCGGTGGTCCCGGTGGCCGCCACCGAGCAGCACAACGAACACATGGAGATGATCCACGACACCCTGCACGTCACCTACATGGCCGAGCAGGCGGCCAAACGCCTGCACCCCCAGGTGGTGGTGGCCACCCCCATCCCCATCGGCGTTTCCGAGCACTGGATGGAGCACATCGGCACGCTGACCGTGCGCCCGGAGATCTTCTGCGAATACGTCTTCGACGTGTGTAATTCCCTCAAACGGGCGGGCATTAAAAACATCCTCATCCTCAACGGCCACGGCGGCAATGTGCGCCCCCTTTCCCGCCGGCTGGACGAGTACCGCGAAAAGCTGGGAGTCAATCTGCGTTTCCACTCCTATTGGGACGTGTACGACGTGCGCCTGGTACACGAGGTGATGGAGCGCAAGAGCCTGCCCGGGCACGCCGACGAATACGAGACCTCGACGATGATGGTGCTGGCCCCCCACCGGGTCCACGCCGAAGCCATCGACAACGAGTCGGCCGCCCTGGGCCGGCGCGAAAAGGGCGAACGCCTCATCGAGCCAGCCGTGGCCGGGGTGGCCGAATTGCTGCGCCAGATGATCGCCGGCGAGCAGATCGACCTAGAGCCGGTGACCTTCAGACCCGAGGGCCGGATCAGCATGATCAGCGGCAAGCCGGTCTAAAAACAAAAGTCCCCGCCGGCCTGACGGGCCGGCGGGGCAGATTTCCCTCGATGTCCTCTCCCTACTGCATCAATTCCTTCAGCACCCGGTAATCGGCCTCCCGCAACTGGCCCACGTGGATATAGCGCACCTTGCCGCCCGGGGCCAGCAGCAGGTGGATGGGGATGGCCGCCTCCCCGGGGTCCAGCTGGTACTTGGTCAGCCAGGCGGCCAGCGAGGCGAAATCTTTAAGGCGCAGCGAAATCCCCGGTGCCATGGCAGGCCGCTGCTGCAGGAAATTTCCCAGCACCTTCTCCTGTTCATCGACAGACAGGTACCATAGCTCGACGGCCAAGCCTTCCCCCTGGAGCTGGGCCTTCCACTGCTCCATCATCGGCATTTCCTTGACGCAGGGCACGCACCAAGTGGCCCAGACGTTGAGCCACACCCAGCGGTCACGGGGAAAGCCGGGCGTCGCGCCGCCGGGACGGGCCGGCACCACCGGGGGCAACTCCATGGTCGGGGCGTTGGCCGCCGTATAGGAGACATCGGCCCATTTCCCGGCGGAGACCGCGGCTGCTTCGGGGTTGGCTTTGACCGCCGCCACCCGCGACGTGGGTGCGGCCTCTTGTTGCTTGGGCCCGGACCCGCAGCCCAGCAGACCCAGGATCAGGAAAGCTAGAGCTGGCAATCTATCCAGGCGATGAAGGCGGAGCGGTTGAGGTCGGGTGCCGAACAAGGGGCCTCCGGATGAGAGCGGGTCCAGGAACAGAAATCCTCTTCGAGCTGGGCGAATTCCTCCCCCAGCCAGAGCAAGCCGACCTCCTTTTCGAGATCTGGATCGCTGAAACGCGCCTGCAGGTGGTCGAGCACGGCCCCGCCCCGCCGTTGCGATAGGTCGCGGTTGTGTTCCACCGAGCCTTCGGGTGAGGCGCGCGATACCACCAGGAAATAGGAGGCCCCGCGCTGGTCGGCGAAGGTTTTTTCCAGCAGTTGGATGGCGGCCGGGTCCAACAGGTCGCTGTCCTGTTCGAACTGGACAATGGCCACCCGCTCCTTGAGGGGCACAAAGAGGGCGTTGAAGTCGCCGCTGGACATGGCCGCCACACTCTTGGCCTCTAGGGGCTGGCAGCCGCGTCCCCCGCTGCTGCTCATCAACCCGCAGGAGGTGAGCACTCGTCTCAGGATTACCTTGAGCGGCCCCGAGCAGTACCCTTCGTCGGCGGCGCTGGCGGTCGCCACCTGCGAGACCTTGCCGCTGTTCTCGTCGAGGCGCGCTGAGGCCGCCCCCACCCAGACGATCACCAGTGCGGAGAGCAGGCCCAGGGTCCCCAGGCCGAGCATGAAGTGGAGTTTGGCTTGTCTCATCTCTTACCTCACTGGTCCAGCATCCGGCTCAGCGCGTACTCCAGGCCGAGGTCGGTATCCTCGTCGCACAGCTTCTGGTTGTTCACGTAGAGCTGGGGGGTGAGCACCGGGAGCGAGTTGGAGACCACCCAGCGCAACGAACGGTTCAGCTTGGTTTTTACATCCGGCTTGCCGATACAACTGCCGAGTTTGGGGAATTTCTTCTTGATCTCCTCGTAGATTCTGGTGTTGTCCTCCCTGGCCAGATCGCGCAGGCGCTCCTGGTTGTCGAAGGCCCATTTGAGCACCTGCGGCAGCTGGTCGCCGGCGCAGAGCAGGGCCTCGCTCACCCCGCAGGCCCCCGGGTGCAGGGACTCGCTGACCATCCAGTTGCACTCCTTGTCCAGCGGGAAGAGCACAGCCTCCAGATCGAGTTTCTTGTCCAGGCCGCTGGCCTCCAGCCTTTCGCTGAAAGCCTTGCAGGCCGGGCAGAGCGGATCGAGTAATTCGAGGGCCGGGGTCCCGCCGTGGCTCTGGTGCAGGGCCACCCGCACCTTGTATTTGTCGTCGGGATTGGCCAACTGCCCGCAGTCGCCCGGAGCGATGTCGTAGCCGGGTTTGAGGGCCAGATAGAGCATCAGGGGCACAAAGACAAAGGCCAGCCCTTCAGCAAAGTAGAGCCCGTACTGCGGGGAACTACTGCCTTCGGGTGTCTGCTCGGCGCTGCCGGCATTGACCAGCAGGGCGCTGATAAACACCCCCAGGGAGGCCACGTAGGTCCCCACGCACAACTTGCAGAGGGCCCCGATAATGGTGTAGGAGATGTATAAATAAACGGCCGAGGCTACCACCGGCAGCAGGGTGGCCACCAGCAGAAAGCGGGTTTCGCCCCGGTCCTGTTCCACCTGCCGCAGCCAGAGATCCAGGGCGCGGAAGAAGAGATAGGCAAAGACGGCCAGGGCTGCCAGGGCGATGGGAACGCCGCCCCAGGTCAGGGTGCGCAGCACCGACGAGTACGGGCTCATCATCACCGTATGGCAGCCCGAGGTGCCCTGGATGTCGGCCGACTCGAGGCCGGGGATATAGGAGCAGGTGATGGAATGAACCTGGCGGTCCAGGTGGGCGATGAAGTCGTAGCTGGAAAAGGCCGCGAAGACCACGCCGAGCAGGGCGAAGGCCATCAGGGCGAAGACCGAGTTGCGCTGGGGGCGATTCACCGGTGTTCCCTCCTTTGTAAATGCGCCTTTGCTCAAAGTTTAGCACCCGCCGCCGCTATTGTCAATCGGCCCTGGATCTCCTGTTGCAGGGGACCGAAGTGGCAGCGGTGATGGGGGAATAGCGGGCTAGGGCGCTGCCGCGTCCAACTGGGCCTGCAGCTGTTGGCGCATCGTTTCCAGTGCCGCAGCTTTGCCCCGCTGCTTGTCCTCCTCCGCAGCATTGGGGGCGATGGTGGCCAGCATCTCCAGCCGCTGGACCTCGCGTTCTAGAACTGCAACCACCGAGGCTGCTTCGGTGCGCCGGCCCAGGCGCAGGTACTCGCCGAAGAGCTGCTGGTATTCCTGGGCTTTGGCCAGATAATAATCCACCCGCAACTGCAAGAGGCGCAGGGTCTCGGCCTCTCTGAGACTGTCGGCGATCCCCACGCCCCCGGTCGGGGCGGCGGCCGTCGAATCCAGTTCGCGGCGCAGGGTGTCGACCAACCGGTCCCACTGGACCGCGGCGGCCAGGTAGGACTGGCGTTGGGCCCCAGAGGCCACTTCGGCCTGCTGGAAGAAGCCGGACCGGCGCTGCAGGGCAGCGCGCACCACCCCCTCAGTGTTCGTGGTATCCTGCAAAAAGCGGTAGAGCCGCAAAAGTGGCGCGAAATCTGCCAAACGCTCGGGGTAGAAATCGACCTGGGCCTGCAGTTCCTCGGCCTGTCGCCGCACCTCCTTCAACATACTTTTCTGCAGCGGCTGCCAGAAGCCCTCCTGCAACTCCGGCATCACCTCGCCGGCCTGGGCGAGGGTCTGCCTGGTCAGTTCCAACTGCTTGCTGTGGAATTGGGCCCGGGCCAGGTACACCCAAATCGCGCTTTTGTAGGGGTATTGCTGCACCAGCGGGGCAAAGCGCTGGGCGGCCTGGGGGTACTGTTTCAGATCGTAGGCCTGGCGCTTGCCAGCCACCAAGTCGGACTCCACCCCACTTGCCTGGTACTGGACGCTATCGTACTGGGCCGCTTCGGGGATCGGCTGCCGGTCGTCGAGGAACTCGACCGGTGGCCCCGGTGGCTGGGCAGCCAGGGGCAGGGCGCCTGACAGGAGCAGGAGCAGGTAACCGAAACGCGCGGCGCTGGCCATCTCGATCAGATCAGCGAGTGGGACTGGCCCCCGTCCACATTGAGGCAGGCGCCGGTCACCCAGCTGGCCTTGGGCGAAGCCAGGAAGGTCACCACCGCAGCCACCTCCTCGGGGGTGCCGAAACGCCCGTAGGGAATATTGGCGTCGACAAAGGCTTTGATGCCCTCGGGGTCGGCCTTCTGGCGGCGTTCCCAGCCGCCGCCGGGAAAGAGGATAGATCCGGGGGCCACGCTGTTGACGCGGATATTCTTCACGGCCGCCTCCTGCGCCAGATTTGAAGTCATGCTGATCATGGCGGCCTTGGCGGCGTTGTAGGAGATCGGACCGCCGTTCTCGCGGCCAAAGATCGAAGAGATATTGATGACACACCCTCCGCCCCGCTGCTCCAGCACCGGCAGGGCAGCGCGGGTGACTCGGATGGCGGAAAAGAGATTCTGGTTGATGGCCCGCAGCCACTCCTCGTCGCTGATCTGCGCAAAAGGTGTCCAGACCGCCCCGCCCACATTGTTGATGACGATGTCGCAACCGCCGAAGCGCTCCACGGCAAAAGCCACGAAGCGTTCCCCTTCCCCGGCCTTGGTCATATCCGCAGCCATACACTCAACCCGCGTGCCCCCGGCGCTCAACTGCCGCGCTGTTTCCTGCAGGGTCTCCTCGGTGCGGGCGCACAGACACAAACTGACCCCTTCCCCGGCCAGGGATTGGGCGATGCGCTGCCCGATGCCGCGGCTGGCGCCGGTGACCAGCGCCACTTTCCCTTTTAGTTCCAGATCCATCGAATCCTCCTAGGCCAGATAAGTCGTCAAGAGACGCTGGGCGTTTTGGTGGGAGATCTTGTCAAATGCCGAACCGGGCAAATCCTGTTCTTTGAGGAAGTCCATCAGTCGGGTGTCGAAATAGTCGCGCCCGAAGAGCAGCCTGTCCTGGAATTCAATGAGAAAGCTGCGGCCAAAGTCCGGATCGCGGGAAAGAGCGTTGAGCCCGGAGCCGGCTGAGAGGTCGGCGCAGAGGTTGGGGTACTGGCGCAACATCTGGGCCACCCGGCCACCTGGCAATACTGGTCCGGTGGGATAACCTTCGCGCAGGGCGCGGTCGTCCCCCGAGATATGCCCCCAGAAACCAGGGGCATGGCCGATGAAGACGGTCTGCGGGCAGGCCTGCACCGCTCTTTCGAGCGCGTCGAGGCTGCCCCCGTACCACCAGTTGGGCCGGGGATAGCTGCCCTTGCCGTGGTCGATGGGGTAGTCGAGGTGGATGGTGATGGGTAACTTCTGCTCCCCGCAGAACTGGTACAGACGCAGGGCGTCGGGGTCGTCGAAACTCAGCCTGACCTTGAGTTCGCAGGCCAGGCGCACCCCGTGGATCTCCACCGCGGCCTTGAGCCGGTCGATGGCATCGGGTCGCTTGGGGTGCGGCATGTACCCCAGGACAAAGCGATCCGGGGCTTCCTTTCCCACCGCCAGCACGTCCTCAAAAGGGATGCCCTTGCCGGTGGGCGGCAGCACGGCGTGATATTGAGGGGAATATTCATCCTCGGGCACCTCCCAGGAGAAGAGCCAGAGCTGGTCGATGCCCTGCTCATCCATATTTTCGAGGATTTTCTTGGCGTTGAACCCGTGCCAATTGGGGTGATTGTGGGCATCGATCAGCATCTCCGGACCTCTTATCGGGCGAGTAGGCAGACAAAAATAAGGATCAAAAGGGAGTAGTGGAAAGCCTTAGTTAGATACTACTTAGTATTAAGTACTATAAAAATACTTGCTTTTTTGTGAGAAACGTCACAATTTTAAGGGAGAAAGCTGCCGATATATGATATGAAATCGCGCTGAGGGCAGCCTAAATTATGATGGATCACTTCCTCAATAACCTGCTTCAAGTCGTCGTCATCCTCGATGTACTCGGCCTGCTGGCCTATTTTGTTCTGGGCGCCTTGAAACGCCAGAGGAAAGCCGTTCCCGCTCCAATCCAATTGCCTGCCGAACCCGGCTTCTGGTCCCGGTTACGCAGCCGCCTGCCGGCGCGAATCGGGGGTCAGGGAGGGGAAAACCTCGACGCCGCCCTGGATAATCTGAAACGCGTCCTCTACAGCTACCAGCAGGGATTGGCCTGAACCAAGGCCCTTCCCTGCACTGCACCACCTTCGGGCTGTTGACTATTCTGGTCAGCGGCCCTTAGTTTTTTTGGCTTCATTTATCGATATTTATTCTTGTTTTTAGATAATTATTCCGTTATATTCCCTTTAAAGACACTGTTATCCCGAGGGGTGGTCGATGAAAATCAGCGAACTGAAAGGCAAGCGGGTGATGATGGCCGTTTCCGGCGGCTTGGACAGCTGCACCATCACCCATTGGATGAAAGCGCAAAGGGTCGAGGTCATCGGCTATACCGCCGACCTGGGCCAGCCCGACGAGGAGAACATCGAGGATATACGCGGGCGCATGCTGGCCTGCGGCACCGCCGAGATGATCCTGGCCGACCTCAAGGCCCCCATCAGCCTGGCCGGCATCCAACTGATCCAGGCCCAGGCCCGGTACGAGGGCGGCTACTGGAACACCACCGGCATCGCCCGCCACGTGGTGGTGGCCGGTATGGTGCCCCAGATGCGGCAGCGGGGCCTAACAATCCTGGGGCACGGGGCCACTGGTCGCGGCAATGACCAGGTGCGTTTCCAGCTAGCTTCCCAGATGCTCAATCCAGAGATCCAAGTCTACGCCCCCTGGCGGGACCCGGCTTTCCTCCAGGCCTTTGGCGGCCGCAAGGAGATGATCGACTACTGTCAGCACCACGGCCTGCCCATCAAGGCCTCCCACGACAAACCCTATTCCACCGATGCCAATATCCTGGGCCTGACCCACGAAGCCGGCCAGCTCGAAGCCCTCACCACCCCGGCCCAGCGCGTGGTCCCAGGGATGGGGGTCTTTCCGGAGAAAGCCCCGGACCAGGCCGAACGCTTCGCGGTGCGCTTTGAACGCGGCATGCCGGTGACTGTCAATAGCAAAGCGGTCACCCCGCTCCAGGCCATCCAACAGAGCAATACCATCGGCGGCCGGCACGGGATCGGCATCGGCTTACACACAGTGGAGAACCGCTTTGTCGGGATCAAGTCGCGCGGGGTGTACGAAGCGCCCGGCATGGAATTGCTGGGCCAGTGTTACGAGTTTTTGCTTCAACTCATCCTCGACCGCCGGGCCAGGCGGGCCTTCACCCCCCTAACCTCCTTCATCGCCGAACAGGTGTACCAGGGCTACTGGTTCGACACTGCCACCCAGGCCAGCTGGAAGATGATCGAACACTTCAACGCCTTGGCCACTGGCACCATCGAGGTCTCGCTGTACAAGGGGAATGTCTCTTTCTGGTCTGCCAGCGAGGTGCCCCACTCCCTCTACCGCGAGGACACCGCCTCGATGGAAGCCGTGGGCGATTTCGATCACCAGGATTCAGAAGGCTTCCTCGGGGTGCTGGGGGTCAGCGCCCGGGTGCTCAACCGGGCCGGGCAGATCCCCCCTCAGGCATAGCGGAATGCCGCCAGGCGTTGGTACCACGCCTGCAAAGCCCGCTGCTCCGGGGAAAGCTGGTTGTAGCCCTTGTAGGTGAGGTTGCCCAGGATGCCGTAGAGGGAGAAGTCGGCGTAGACCGGGGTATCGCCCAGCAGGAAGGGGGTGCGGCCGAGCATCGCTTCGAAGCGGGCCAGCAGCCAGTCGGCCTGGGCGCGCAGTGCTTCCCGGTCGCGCCGCCACGCCTCGATGCAGCCGCGCCCGAACTTGCGCTCCTTGTGGCGCACCACCATGGTGCGCGCCCCCACCTCGGCGATAGAGTCCACATAGAAGGGGTCCACCAGCTTGAAGGTGAGGTCCTCCACCCGCTCTTCGATGTATTCGAGGAGGATCTCCTGCACCCCTTCGGCGCTGGCCGGAAAGAGTTTTCTCCTGCCGAACTGCGCCTCCACGTACCCGGCCACGTCCTGGCTGTCCCCCCCGCTTTCGTAGACCACTTTATCTCCGTGTACCAGCACCGGCACCTGATAATACTGGCCCTCGGTCAGCCGGGAGATCTCGCTGCGGTCCCAGTTGCCCACCTCCACCCGCGCAAAGGGCACCCCCAGAGCTTCGAGGGTCCGGGCGATGGAGATGCAGAAGGGGCTGTGGGCGAATTCATAGAGGGTCAAATCTGCCATGGCCAGGTCTCCGGTCAGTCAAACTCTGAAAAGGGGTTCCACATCCTTGAGAATTTCTTCCAGTTCTTGCCGGTCGTACTCGTCCAATCCCCCGCCCGGCGCCCGCTGGAAGGCCGAGTCGATGACCCCGCGCCGGCGCAGGATTTCCTTGTACACCGCCACCCCGTAGAGCCGCTCAAAATTAAACAGGGGCACCAGCCGGTTGAAGAAGGCCCGCGCCTCTGACAGCTCTCCCCGCTCCAGCCGCTGCCACAAATCCACTAACACGTCGGTAGTGTGGCAGCCGGGCATATTGCCCACCGTTCCCCGGCGGAACTCGTCGAGCAGGTAGATGCCGCCCTGACCGCCAAAGATCCCCCGACAGTTTTCCCCCACTGCCGCCAGGGTGGCGCTGATCTGCCTGGGCTCGGGCAGGGTCTCCTCCTTGAGGTACTGGACCTGGGGCAATTCGCGGCACATACGCGCCAGCAACTCCCCGCTCATCGGGGTGCCGATGGGACCGTTATAGTTCTGGATACAGATGGGAATATGCAAGGCCGCGTCGAGGGCCTGGTAATAGGCGTAACAGCCAGCCGGGTCCGGATGTAACACATGCGGCGGCATGGACATCACCCCGGCTGCCCCCAGTTCCTGGGCGAAACGGCCCAGTTCCACCGCGGGCAGGGCATGGCCCGAGGTGATGGACGCCACCACCGGCACCTGGCCCCCGGTCTCCCCCACCGCGATCTCCAGCCAGCGCCGCCGCTCGTCGTCGGACAGGGTGGCAAACTCGCTGGCATTGGCCGGCCCCACCAACCCGGCAGCCCCGGCCTCCAGGCAGAAACGAACCGTGCGCCGCAGCCCTTCCTCGTCGAGGGCCCCGCTCGGGGTGAAGGGGGTAACGACGATGGGGAAGATGCCCCGCCAACCTTCATTCTTCAAACAGACCTCCCTCCCGGCGCAGCAGTCTGGGTTGGTCGGGATGGATACGCGCGACCACCTCGTAGTTGATGGTGCCCATCCAGCCGGCCAGGGTTTCGGCGCTGATCTCCTCCTCCCCGTCCTGCCCCAACAGGGTAGCCACCTCGCCGGCCTCGGCCTGTGGGATATGGGTCAAATCCACCATCAGCATGTTCATACACACTCGTCCCCGCACCGGCGCCCGCACCCCGCGCACCAGCACGTGGGCCACATTCGACAGCCGGCGGTCGTACCCTTCGTGATAACCCACCGGCAAAATCCCCAGACGCGAAACATGGGTGGTGCGGAAGGTGCGGCCGTACCCGATGTACGCCCCCGCGGGCACCTCCTTGACCTGCACCAGCCGGGCCCGCCACGAAAGGGCGGGCTGTAGCTTGGGTACCCAGCCGGCGGCGTGGTCCAGGCAGCGCTGCAGGGCCACGGCATAGGTCTCCTTGGAAGGCCACAGACCGTAGGCGGCGATGCCCACCCGCACCAAGGAGGCATGGGTCTGGGGCCAGAGCAGGGCAGCGGCGGAATTGGCCGCGTGTACCATGCCCACCTCCAGGCCCTTTTCGGCAAAGGCGGCCACCGCCACCTGCAACAGCTCTTGCTGGCGCTGGGCGTAGCGGTGGTCGGTGGTGTCCTCGATATCGGCGTAGTGGGTGGTAAGGCCTTCGAATTTGAGGCCGGGGAGATTGCCGACGAAGCGGGCCAGTTCGAGGACCTCGGGCAGGGAGAGACCCTGTCGGCAGGTGCCGGTCTCGATCTTCAGGTGGACCCGCACCTGTCTGCCCTGGGCCAGGGCTGCCTGGTTGAGGGCCAGGGCCAACTCCCGGTCATAGAGCACCACCCGCGCCTCCGTCCCGGCCACGACCTCGGCCTGCGCGGGGAACACCGGCCCGCAGATATAGAGGGGCGCCCCTATACCCGCCCGGCGCAGGGCCTGGGCTTCGGCAGCCGAGTTGAGCACCAGCCAGTCAGCGCCGGCCCCGAGGAATTCGCGGGCACAGGGCACCAGGCCATGGCCGTACGCCTGGCTTTTGACCACCACCCCCAACAGGCTGCCCGGCCTGAGCTGTCGCCGCAGCGCCTCCACATTGGCGCGCAGGGCCGCGGTCTCCACCTCGCACCAGGAAGCCAGGTGCTGGGAGGGGTCAGCCGCCATGGCGGGCTTTGAATTGGACCACGTCCACCACCGTGCCGGCAGCGCGGGCCTCCTCGGCGGCGAAGACCATCATATGGGTGTCGAGGGTCTCCTCAGACCCCGAGAGGATGGGCGCGGCATCCTGACCCGCCACTGCGGCGACAAAGGCCTGCATCAGCCCGTAATCCCCGCCCCCGTGTCCCCCGGCCAGCGAGCCATCCGGGGCGCGGGTGTCGATCACCCGGCGTTTTTCGCTGAGGAAGTCGAAATGCTCGATGGTGGAACCATCCCCATAAAGCTCGCCCCGAGTGCCGAAGACGCGGGTGCGGCGGTTGCCCCCCTCGTTGAAGGCCGTCATGGTGAAAGAAGCCGTGCGGCCTTTTTCAAAGAGCATGTTGACTACCTGGTTGTCCACCACATCGTTGTCGCAGGCGTATACGCAGCGGCCATAGGGCCCGGTGCGCAGGGCCTCCAGCACCGCCTCTTCGCTTTTTTCTGGGGTGAGTACATCCACTGGCCAGCCCCACCGCCCTTCCCGTACCCTTCCTAAATAGAACCTTTTGGCCGAATACGGGCACTGCGGCTCATAACCGCAATCCAGGCACCGTTCGCCAGCGCCCTCGGGTTTCTCCTCGGCGCGGAAATGTTTCAGGCTGCCGAAGGAGGAGATCTGCCGGCAGGGAACCCCCATCAGGTAGCGCAGCCAGTCCAGGTCGTGGCAGGACTTGGCCAGCAGCATCGGCGAGGACTCGACCGAATTGCGCCAGTTGCCCCGCACAAAGGAATGGGCCTGATGCCAGTACCCCACCGGCTCTAGGTGCTGGATATTGACCACCTCCCCCACGGCCCCTTCGTCGAGCAGGGCCTTGAAAGCGCGGGAATAGGCGGTGTAGCGCATGACGTGGCAAAC
>CAMAVQ010000041.1 GCA_945861755.1 Gemmatimonas phototrophica | reverse complement strand
ATGGTGTTGCGGGGGCTGGGTCGTAGAGACACCCCGTGAATACGGCGCCGCACACCATACGTTGGGGTGCGGCGGGACGCGCCTTGGGAAAGGCTGGAGTGGGCCTCTCCCCGACGCGAGCCCCCAAGACTCGCTACCCCTTCCCCTCCCAATCTACCAAATACCGACAAAGTTCCCTGCCGCGCGGCGACATCTTTTCGTACAGGGCCCGCGGCAGCGGCGCGCCCAACTCCGGCCGGCGGAACCAGGGCGCGTAATACCCCGCGCTGGTCATGATGCGTTGCTCGTCGGAGTTGTTGGCCGTGCCCCCGTGCCAGCAGCGCACATCGCGCACCACCGCCGTGCCCGCCGGGGCGCAGAGGATGGACCGACGCCAGTGCTCCGGTTCCTCTTCCAGGGCGGGGGGCCGCAACCGGGTGCGGTGGGTGCCGGGCACAAAACGGATGGCCCCGTTGATCTCCTTGAACTCGGTCAACAAGAAGTTGATCACGATGAAAGGCGCCGGCACATCCCAGCAGGTGACCTGCCCCAGCGGATCGACAAAGAAATCCCCCATGTCCGAATGCAGCTGCTGGATCTTGGCCCCCGGCACCGAAAAGTCGCCCCCACCGCCCATACACATATAGCCCTGGCCGCCCCAGATGGCGTCGAGCGTCGGCAGCACCGTGGGCAGGTCCACCAGCTGTGCCCATTCGGGATGGTGGAGCTGCGGGCCAAAGGAGTATCGGGCGTAGCCCCGGTTGGCCTGCTCCAGGGGGGCGGCGGCCAACTGTTCGGCGACCACCCGCTGCGCCCCCTGCTGGGCAAAGGCCAGCTGCGGTGGGGTGAGGGCCGCCTTGAGAGCGGCGAATCCGTGCTGGTGAAAAAGGGCTGCCGCCCGCTGGGGCTGAGCCGGGTCTACCAGTTCTACATCCAGCATAACGCTCCTTTATTCATTCGATCCAGATGGCCGCGTGTATAGGGAATATATACCACCACGCCCTCGCCCACCTGCCGACCTTCTTGGTAAAATGCCTCTTCAACGGAGCGCCTACAATAATTTTTGTCCTTATCCGTCTTACCTACGAGGCGGTATCCTTTCAAAACAGGTTGGCCGGGACTTGCGTTTATCTTAATTTTCACCACAGGCAAAACTTATCCACCTTATTTCCCGTCCTATTCACACCATGAAACCCACCCCCGTCCAAGTCAACGAGCAACTGCTGGCCTCCAGCGAGTACTTCGTCGATCCAGAGCACCTGCGGGAAGCCTCTGCCTTCTTCAAGTTCGACCAGCGGCGGGTGGTGCTGGGTCCCGGCGCGCTGGACACTCTGGCCGAGGAGTGCCGGCGCCTGAGTTCCGGGCCGGTGTTGCTCTTGAGAGACCCAGGGGTGGCCACGCTGGAAGGGGCCGTGCGCCAGGCCTTGGAAAAAGGGGGCCTCGCCCTGGCCGGGGTGTACGACCAGGTGGAGAGCAACCCTTCTGTTGCCAGCGTCGACCGCTGCGCTGCCTTTTTGCGGGAAACCCGCGCTGCGGTGCTCATCGCCCTGGGCGGGGGCAGCACCATCGACACCGCCAAAGCGGCCGCCTGCGTGGCCGAGGTAGGCGGCTCCATCGCCGACTATGTGGGCTTTGATCTGATTCCCCGGCCCGCTCGCCTGCCCCTGCTCGCTCTGCCCACCACCGCCGGCACCGGCAGCGAGGCCAGCCGGGTCTCGGTAGTGGCCGACGCCAGCGGCAAGAAAGCAGTGTACAGCGACCACCTCACCCCGCGCGTGGCCCTGGTGGACCCGCAGTTGAGCGCCGGCATGCCCCCGGGCCTGACCGCCATTACCGGCCTGGACGCCATCGGCCACGCCCTGGAGTGTACCGCCTCCAAAAAGAGCACCCCCCTGGGCGACGCGGTGGCCCGCGAATCACTCCGAGCCGGCTGCCCTCACCTGGTGCGCGCCATCGAACACCCCGACCTCGAGGCCCGCTATCAGATGGCCCGCTGCAGCCTGTTGGCCGGCCTGCTGCTCAGCCCCATCAACACCGGGGCGGCGCACGCCCTGGGGTACGGGATCGAAAAGCTTTCGCACGAACGCGGCCGGCCCGTGCCCCATGGGGCGGCCGTGGCCCTGATGCTGCCTGGGGTGATGCGCCACAACCTAAGCGCCGCCGGGGAGAAATATTACTACACCGCAGGTGTGGCCGGATTGGCCCTGGGCGGTTGCAGCCGCGAGCAGGGCGCCCGGCTGGCCGCCGGCTGGATCGACACCCTGCGGCGCCACCACACCTCCTTTGGCTCCCTGCAGGAGGCCGGGCTGGGGCGGGAGGATATCCCGGCGCTGGCCGAGATCGCCCTGACCATTCGCCGCCTGCTGGATCCCAACCCGGTGGAAGTGACCCGGGAGGATGCGTTCCGGCTCTATGAGGAGGTATTGCAGTGAGAGGGAAGCGATGACCGAAACGGCAAAACGCAAACGCAAGAAACGCGGCCTCAAGCTCAAACTGACCCTAGCCGTGGTGGTCCTGGCCGGCATCGGCAGTGGGGTCTATTTCAAGTTCTTCAGTACCCCGCCCGTCGAGAAATTCGCCGCCACCCGCGTGCTCAAGGGCAGCGTGGTGGACAAACTCGCCGAAACTGGCTCCATCCAGCTGGTGCGCACCGTCGAGGTCAAGTCCACCGTGGCCGGCGAGGTGCGCAAGCTACCGGTGGAAGCCGGGGACGAGGTGGTGGAAGGCCAGGTCCTGGCCCTCATCGAGCCAGATCCCACCCAGTCCCTGCAGCTCTACCAGAAACGCTCGGCCGTCGACCAGGCCCGCATCCGCCTCAAGGAGCAGGAGCAGGATGTGGTCCGCCGGAAATCGCTGTACGAACGCAAGATGCTTTCCACCGAGGAATACGAACGGGCGGCCAACAACCTCACCCAGACCCGCAACCAACTGCGCCTCGCCGAGCTGGAGGTAGAGGTGCTGGAGGCCAAGGCCAACCTCACCCCCGAGCAGAAACACTCCGATCTCAAGACCGACGAGATCAAGATCATCGCCCCCATCGATGGGGTGGTCATCCGCCGCGGGGTGGAGATCGGCGAGGTAGTGGCCTCGGGCCTATCCTCCTTCACCGGCGGCACCACCATGTTCGAGATCGGCGACCCCAGCCAGATGATCGTCAAGAGCGAGATCAGCGAGGTGGATGTGGGCCGGCTGCAGGTGGGCCAGCCAGTGGAGATCGTCGCCGACGCTTTCCCCGACACCACCTACCGCGGCCGGGTGCGCTGGGTGGCCCCGGTGGGCGAGAAGAAAGCGGGCAGCACCCTGATCACCTTTGAGACCGAGATCGAATTGCTCGACCACGAACCCCGCCTGCGCCAGGGCATGTCCTGCGATGTGGATATCGTCTTCGCCCGGCACGACAGCATCGCCTACCTACCCGCCGAGGCGGTGCTGGAGGTCTTCCCCGAAGACCAGGAGAAAACGCAGGAAAAGGTCAAAGGGCAGCGGGGCCGCCTGATCGCCTACCTGGCTCCCGCCGCGGCACCGCCAACCGACAGCGCCGCCGGCCGCCATCCTGCCCCAGCCGACAGCCTGGCCCTCGACCAATTCACTGAGGTGGAGCTAAAAACCGGCCTGGAGACCTCCACCCGCACCGAAATCCTCGGTGGCCTGGAAGCAGGCGACCGGGTGGCGGCTAACGCCCAGCAGCTGCGCGACAAGAAGACCGGCAAGATCGCCCCACCCGGGCCGCCGATGGAGAACGACTGAGCCGTGATCTTCTATGAACCCATCGCCGTGGGACTGGCGCAGCTGCGCTCCAACAAGCTGCGCTCCCTGCTCACCCTGCTGGGCATTGTCATCGGGGTGGCCTCAGTGATCGGCATCGTCTCCCTGGGCGAAGGGCTGCGGGTCACGATCATGGGGGACTTCGCTCAGCAGGGGGGCGCCACTACGGTGCTGGTCAACCCGCCCGAAGAGTGGGTGCGCAAGCAGGGCCGCTGGGTGCAGCGCCCCTGGCAGGAACACCTCAGCTCCGATGACTTGGCCGCCTTCCGCGATGAGACCGACCAGATCCGCGCCGCCCTGCCCGGGGTGTGGGGCATGGCCGAAGCGCGCCACGGCAAATCCACCACCAGCGCCCGCTACACCGGCACCTCGTCCGAATACGCCCAAGGCTTCAACTGGTCCGTGGAGATCGGCCGGCATCTCTCCGAGGACGACGTGCGCTACGCCCGCCGGGTGTGTGTAATCGGCCGCCAGGTCCTCAAAGATCTCTTCCAGGACAAAGCCGCCATCGGCGAGGAGATTGAACTCAACGGCGACCGTTACGAGGTGGTCGGGGTGTTGGAGCCGCGCATCCGCTTCGGCCAGGAACAGGGCAGCGAGATCCTCATCCCCGTCACCACCGCCCAGATGCGCATCACCGGCAACCGCTATTTGCAGGGCATCACCCTCTTTGCCGGCAAGCTAGAAGCGGTCAATGAACTGGCCGACGCGGTGCGCCGGGTACTGCGCGGCCGCCACGAACACGGGGAGGAATTCCGGGTGCGCACCAGCGAAAAGGAGATGGAGCAAGCCGACAACGTCATTCGTATCATGAAGATGGTAGCCGGGGGCATCGCCGGCATCTCTCTTTTGGTGGGCGGCATCGGCATCATGAACATCATGCTGGTCTCGGTGGCCGAACGCACCCGCGAGATCGGCATCCGCAAGGCCCTGGGCGCCAAGCCGCGTCACATCCTTTTCCAGTTCGTGATCGAGGCCCTGGTCCTCAGCCTGGCCGGCGGCGCCATCGGCATCTTCGCCGGCATGGGCTTCGGCATGGCCATCGCCACCCTCATCCATAAATTCGCCCCCGGCTCGCCCTTCACTAGTGTGGTCTCGCTGGGCTCTGTCCTGGGGGCCACCAGCACGGCCATGGTGGTGGGCCTCTTCTTCGGCATCTATCCGGCCTGGCGCGCCGCGCGCCTGGATCCAGTGGAAGCGCTGCGCTACGAATGAACCTCTCTGACCTGCTGCTCATCGGCTGGAACCAACTGCGCGCCCACGCGCTGCGCTCCCTGCTCACCCTGCTGGGCATGCTGATCGGGGTGGGCGCGGTGGTGGGCATCGTTTCGATCAGCGAGGGCATGCGCCGTTTTGTCATCGGCGAGTTTGGCAAGATCGGCGGCGACAACCTGATCTTCGTCCGGCCGCTGATGTGGGTGGAGCGCCACGGCCGCTGGATCCAGAACACCCACTACGAGCCCCTGACCTTAGACGACATGGAACACGTCAACGCCCTCCCCAACCGCTTTGCTGCGGTGCTGCCGGTGTTGGTCGGCGGCATGGAACTGCGCCACCAGAAAGCCACCTACGGCGCCAGGGTCGAGGCCACCCTGCCCAGCTACACCACCGCTTACGATTGGGAGGTCGAACGGGGCCGTTTCCTCGACGACCACGATCTGCAGCGCTGGCGGTCGGTGTGTGTGTTGGGTACTGAGGCCGCCGAGAAGCTCTTTGGCACGGACTCGCCGCTGGGGCAGGAGGTGAAGATGAACGGCCAGCGCTTCACCGTCGTCGGCACCATGGAGGAGAAGAAGCTCTTCGAGGACGACTGGGGCAACCGGGTGCTGGTGCCTCTGAGCACGGCCCAGCTGCGGCTTTTCGGCCGCCGGGAACTCAACGGGCTGATCGTGCTCACCGAGAAGCCCGAAGATGTCCCGGCTTCGGTGGCCGCCATCGAGGGCACCCTGAAGCGCTTCCACGGCCCCAAGTCCGAATACCGCATCGACACCGGCAAGGGTTTCCTCCAGCAGTTGGAACAGATGATCCTGGTCATGAAGCTGGCCACCGGCGGCATCGCCGCCATCTCGCTCTTGGTGGGGGGCATCGGCATCATGAACATCATGCTGGTCTCGGTCACCGAGCGCACCCGCGAGATCGGCATCCGCAAGGCCCTGGGCGCCAAACCGCGCCACCTGGTCTTTCAGTTTGTCACCGAGGCGGTGGTGCTCAGCCTCACCGGCGGCATCCTGGGGGTGTTGGGCGGCATGGGCCTGGGCCGCGCTATCTCGGTGGTGATCGAACACTACGCCGAGTTGCCTTTCTTTCCCAGCGTGGTCTCCCTGGGGGCGGTGGGACTTTCGCTGGGGGTCTCCATCGCCATCGGGCTTTTCTTCGGCATCTACCCGGCCCTGCGCGCTTCGCGCCTGGACCCGGTGGAAGCCCTCAGGTACGAATAGGTCGCGATGATCGAACTCTGCCGCATCGAAAAGCTCTACCTCATGGGCGAAGAGGAAGTACACGCCCTGCACGGGGTGGACCTAAGTATCGCCCGCAACGAATACGTGGCCATCATGGGCCCTTCGGGATCTGGCAAGTCCACCCTGATGAACATCATCGGCTGCCTTGACACCCCTACCTCGGGGCAGTACCTGCTCAACGGGTCCGATGTCTCCAACATGGACGCCAACGAGCTGGCCGAGGTGCGCAACCAGCAGATCGGCTTCGTCTTCCAGACTTTTAATCTCTTATATCGGGCCACGGCGCTGAGCAACGTGGAGTTGCCGCTGATCTACGCCGGCCTGAACCGCCGGATCCGCCGGCAGCGGGCCGAGGAAGCCATGACCCGGGTGGGGCTAGCCGACCGCATGAAACACCGCCCCGCCGAACTCTCGGGCGGGCAGCGGCAGCGGGTGGCCATCGCCCGCGCCCTGATCAACAACCCCTCCATCCTGCTGGCCGACGAGCCCACCGGCAACCTCGACAGCCGCACCGGCGAGGAGATCATGGCCCTCTTCGCCGCCCTGCACCGGGAGGGCAACACCGTGATCCTAGTAACCCACGAACCCGACATCGCCGCCCACGCCCACCGGGTGGTGCGCATCCTCGACGGCAAGATCGCCTCCGACGAACGCCGCGCGGTCTGAACCTTTACCAGTTCGTATAAGACCCGTCCCGCCGATGCAGGTGGGGCGCCTCCCAAAAGCGGAACTCCTCCCGCGCCATCTCTTCGTTGAACTCCACCCCCAGCCCCGGCCCCTGCGGCAGTGGGAAACCCGTGCCCCGCAGGTGGTGCTGCACTGGGAACAACTCGCGATCGAAGGAGAACTCCCCGTCGCGCGACTCCAGCCAGGCGAAGTTGGGCACTGCCGCGCCAAAGTGCACATGGGCTGCGGTGCTGATGGGCCCCAGTGGGTTATGGGGCATCATGTCGATGTAGTGGGCCTCGCACCAGCCGGCCACCTTCATCGCCTCGGTGAAGCCGCCCACGTTGCACACGTCGACGCGGGCAAAGTTGGTCAGCCCCCGTTCCACATAGGGCAGAAAGGCCCACTTGCTCGAAAACTCCTCGCCGATGGCAAAGGGCACCGGGGTCAGTTGTCTGAGGGTTGCATACGCCTCGGGGGTCTCGTCGCGGATGGGCTCCTCCAGAAAGTCCAGGGTGCCGGGGGGCAGCTTCTGGCAGAAGGAGGCGGCTTCGGCCACACTGAGCCGATGGTGGTAATCGATGCCCAGCACCGGGCCGGGGCCCAGGGCCTCGCGCACCTTGATCATCCACTCGGCGCTGAGGGCGATGGACTCGCGCGGCTCGAAGAGATTGGCGTCGCCGCCGGTGTCGGGGTGGCCGGGCACGAAGCGGATCACCTGCCAGCCGGCACTGATCAGGCGGCGGGCATCCTCGATCACCGCCGGCCCGCTCAAGGCCCCCGAGGTGGGGAAGCAGGGCACGGAGTCGCGCTGCGCCCCACCCAGCAACTGGTACACCGGCACGTTCAGCGAGCGGGCCACCAGGTCGTGCAAGGCGATATCGAGGGCGGCCATCGCCCCGGTGAGCACCCGCCCGCCCTCGAAGTACTGGCCCCGGTACATCTCCTGCCACAGCGCCCCGATGCGCCTGGGGTCTTTGCCCAGGAGGAACTGGCGGAAATGCTCCAGCGCTCCTTTGACCGCCAGCTCGCGGCCCGATAACCCGGATTCGCCCCAGCCATAATAACCCTGGTCACTCTCGACCTTGACGATGAGCTGGTTCCTGAAGCTGGCCCAGATGGGGTAGATTTTGATGTCCGTGATCTTCACGATGCACTCCTCGCTAGGGGTTCTGTTCTGCCGGCCACCGCTATCGGGGTGAGCGCCAGGGGGCGGTGCTGGCGGCGGGGCCGCTGGGCAGTGGGAATCTTTTCCAGGGCCACCTGCCACTGTTGAGACCAGGTCTCGTAATCGTTCAGCACCAGCGCCGGGTTGGCGCGGCTGCGGGTGGCGAACTCGGGGTAGAAGCTGCGGCCGGTGGGAGTGCCGATGCGCTGGTAGCGCAGGTCCATACTCCAGCGGATGCCCCCGCTCAGGTTGGGCGTGGAACAGTGGGGGATGAGTTTGTGCATCAGCAACACGTCCCCCTTGTGCATCGGCAAGGTCACCACCTCGTGTCCGGGTATCTGTTGCGGGTCCAGGCCAAAGCCCTCGCTCCAGTAGACCAGCCCCTGGTGGTGGACCTGGGGGATGATCTGCAGGCAACCCTTCTCCGGGGTGGCCTCGCCCAGAGGCAGCCAGACGGTGAGGATGAAACTGGGATCGGCCTCCTCCAGATGCACCTGGGCGTCCTGGTGCCAGGGGGCGACGTTCTCGCGGATCACCGCCTCCAGCTCTTTGCGCCCCTCCTCGGGGTCTCCCTGTCCCCTGAATACCAGATTTTCGGGCAGCTTGGCCCGCCCGTGCTGGATGGGGCTGCAGAGGATCTCCGGGCCGATCAGACTTTCGACCAGATCCATCAGCGCTTCGTTGCGCAGAAAATCGAAGGCCCCCTGCAGCCGGCACTCCATGATGTCCATCTCCCGGTAGATCTCCAGGCTCTCCTCGCTGATGCGGGCCAGCCGGCGATCAAAGGGCTCGACACTGTAGTTCTGCGAGATCTTGCCCTGGGCACAAAGCTGGCCGGCGCGCTGGTCGATGTATTCCTCGTACGCGCCGATCACCGGGTCCAGATCGGCGTCACTGAGGGCACCTTCGGCCACCACGTAGCCCTCGCGGTCGAAGTGTTCGGTCTGTTGGCATGTCAGTCTCATGCGAGCCTCCGTCTATGTTCCCCAAATATAGCTCAGTTGACAGCCGCCGCCGATGTCTTTACGATGTAGCCCACACAAGGAAGGCACAGATGGACATTCACATCGGCAGCGCCCCGGATTCGTGGGGGGTATGGTTTCCCAGCGACCCCCAGCAGACCCCCTGGCAGCGTTTTCTCGACGAGATCGCCGAGGCCGGGTACGAGTGGACCGAACTAGGTCCCTACGGCTATCTCCCCTCCGACCTGCCCACGCTCAAAACCGAGCTGGGCCGGCGCGGGCTCAAGGTGGCCGGCACCTTTGCCATGAGCCCCCTCGAAGACCCCGACTCCTGGGCCGACCTGGAAAAGCAGGTGACCGGCGGCGGCGAATTGCTGGCCGGCCTGGGCGCCCGCTTTCTGGTACTCATCGATGGGACCTATACCGATTTGTTCACCGGCGCTTCCCTGGCCCCGCGTCGGCTGGAGGGGGAGCCCTGGAAAAGGCTGATCGACACCTCCCACCGGGTGGCCCGCCTGGCACGCGAGCGCTTCGGCCTGACCACCGTCTTCCACCCCCATGCCGAGACCCACGTCGAATACGAAGATCAGATCGAAACCTTGCTGGAGCAGACCGACCCGGCCCTGATCTCCTTGTGCCTCGACACCGGCCACCACGCGTACCGGGGCGGGGACCCAGTGGCCTTCATGCGCCGTCACCACCAGCGCATCCCCTACCTCCACCTCAAGAGTGTGGACCCGGTGCTGCAGCAGAAGGTGGAGGCCGAGAAGATCCCCTTTGCCCTGGCCGTGGGCCAGGGCATGTTCGTGGAGCCGGCCCAGGGCAGCGTCGATTTTATCGCCTTCCGCCAGGTGCTGGAAGAAATCGACTTCCAGGGCTGGGCCATCGTCGAGCAGGACATGTACCCCGCCCCCTTCGACCGCCCCCTGCCCATCGCCCGCCGCACCCGCGAGTACTTGCGGCAGTTGGGGCTGGGATAAAAGGAGCCTTGTAGATGTCGCAGCTCAAACAATCTGTTTCCTGGTGGTGTTTTGCCCGGGCCGGCGTCGCGCCAGAAAAACTGGTGAGCGCCAGCGCCGAAATCGGCTATGCCGGGATCGAGCTGGTGGGTGAGGAACACTGGCCCCTCATCGTAGACCACGGGCTGACCATCGCCGCTATCGGCGGCCATCAGTCCCTAACCGACGGCTTGAACCGGCGCGAGAACCACGACCGCATCGAAAAAGAATTGCACCACAACCTCGAACTGGCGGTCAAGTGGGGCATCCCCAACCTGATCTGCTTCAGCGGCAACCGCCAGGGCCTGGACGATCAAAAGGGCATCGAGATCACCGCCGATGGGCTGAGCCGGGTGGCCAAAGAAGCCGAACAGGCCGGGGTAAACTTGGTGCTGGAGCTGCTCAACAGCAAGGTAGACCACCAGGACTACCAGTGCGACCACACCTCCTGGGGCGTGGCAGTGTGCGAACGGGTGAACTCCCCGCGCGTCAAGCTGCTCTACGACATCTATCACATGCAAATTATGGAGGGGGACCTCATCCGCACCATCGGGCAGCAGCACGCCCACTTCGGCCACTACCACACCGCCGGCAATCCGGGCCGCCACGACCTAGACCAGGCGCAGGAGCTGAACTACCCGGCGATCGTCCGCGCCATCCGCGCCACCGGGTACCAGGGCTTTGTCGGCCAGGAATTCATCCCCCAAGGCGAACCGCTCGCCGCACTCCGGGCGGCATTTGCCGTGTGCGACGTCCGGTGAGGTGGTAACCAACTAACCAAGGAGCTCGAAGCCATGACCCCCACCCTCCGCTTGACCATGGCCCAGGCCCTGGTCAAGTATCTGCAGGTGCAACACAGCGAGCGCGACGGCCACACCCGCCGCCTGATCCCGGCGATCTTCGGCATCTTTGGCCACGGCAACGTGACCGGCATGGGCCAGGCCCTCGAAGAGTACGGCGCTGACCTGCCCTATTACCATCCCTGCAACGAACAGTCCATGGTCCACACCGCCTCTGGCTTCGCCAAGGCCAAGCGCCGGCTGGCCACCCTGGCCTGCACCTCCTCCATCGGGCCGGGGGCCACCAACATGATCAGCGGGGCGGCCACCGCCACCATCAACCGGCTGCCCGTGTTGTTGTTGCCGGGTGACTACTATGCCACCCGCCACCAAGGACCGGTGCTACAGCAGTTGGAGCACCCCATCAGCGGGGATGTCAGCGTCAACGATTGCTTCCGCCCGGTCAGCCGCTTCTTCGACCGCATCCTGCGCCCCGAGCAATTGCTCACTGCCCTGCCCGAGGCTATGCGGGTGCTCACCGACCCAGCCGACACCGGGGCGGTGACCATCGCGCTGCCCCAGGATGTGCAGGTTGAAGCCTGGGGGTACCCGGCCCACTTCTTCGACCAGCGGATTTGGCGGGTGGAGCGCCCTCAGCCCGATGCCCAGCGCCTGGCCGAAGCGGTGACCCTGCTCAAGAGCGCCAAACGGCCGCTGATCATCGCCGGGGGCGGCGTGCATTACTCTGAAGCCTGGGACGAACTGGCGCAGTTCGCCATCACCTGCGGCATCCCGGTGAGCGAGACCTTTGCCGGCAAGGGCGCGGTGCGGGGCCCCGAAGTCCTGCTCTTGGGCGGCCAGGGCACCTGCGGCACGCCCCTGGCGGCCAAGGCAGCCAACCAGGCCGACCTGGTGATCTGTGTAGGCACGCGCCTGGCCGACTTCACCACCGGCTCGCAGTCGGTATTCCAGCACCCGGAGGTGAAATTCATCAGCCTCAACGTGTGCAGCCGCGACGCGCACAAACAGGGGGCCCTGCCCCTCAAGGCCGACGCGCGCGAAGGCCTGCGCGCCCTGCGCCAGGCCGCCCTAGAGGCCGGCATCAAACCCCAGGCCGCGTATCGAGAACAACTGGCCGGCTGGCAGCGGGAGTGGCAGAGCCAGATCGAGAAGGAAATCCTGGCCCCGGTGCCCGGCGAGGCCATGAGCCAGGGGCAGTTGGTGGGTCTGCTCAACGAGGAGGCTCAATCGGGGGATGTGGTGATCACTGCCGCCGGGGGCCTGCCCAGCGACCTGCTCAAGATGTGGGATGCCAGGGGAGGGAAGGAATGCCAGATGGAATTCGGCTATTCCTGCATGGGCTACGAGATCCCGGCCGGGCTGGGGGTGCGCCTGGCCCAGTCCACCGGCGAGGTCTACGTGTTCATCGGCGACGGCACCTATCTGATGAACCCCACCGAATTGGTCACCGCCCTGCAGGAGGGTCTCAAACTGACCCTGGTCATCTCCGACAATTGCGGGTACCAGTGCATCCGCGCCCTGCAGGTGGCCCGGGCCGGCCACGCCTTTGGCAACGAATTCCGCCACCGCAACCAGGCGACCAGGCGCCTCGATGGCGAGTACCTCGACATCGACCTAGCCGGCAACGCGGCGAGCATGGGGGCGCGGGTGTGGCGGGTTTCCACACCCGCAGAGGTGCACCAGGCCCTGCGCGAAGCCCGCGCCGAAACCCGCACCTGCGCCATCGTCGTGCAGACCGAAAAGCACCGCTACCTGCCCCCCTCAGGGGTGTGGATAGACTTCGGGACCGCCCAGACCAGCCAGGACCCCCTCATCCAGAAACAGCGCCGCGAGTACGAAACCGACCAGCAAAAGCAGCGCTTCCATTACTAAATAGGAGCCAGACGCGTGAAACTAAGCCAGCAACAACTCGCCTTCTTCAACACCTTCGGTTTTCTCCATTTCCCCGGCCTCTTCTCCCCGGAAGAAGCGGCCTGGATCATCGAGGGTTTCGAGTACTCTATCCAAACCTTCGGGGCCGGCAAGGAACACGACGGCACCAAGCGCACCATGTTCGGCGGACCCATCGAGCGCCATCCCCGAATGTGTACCCTGGTGGATGATCCCCGCGTCCAGGGCATCGTCGGCGGGGTGATCGGCGAGGATTTCAATTACGCCGGCGGCGATGGCAATTACTACAGCGGCGACACCGGCTGGCACCCGGATGGCAACTGGGGCCAGCTCTTTGCCGTCAAGGTGGCCTTCTACCTCGATCCGCTGACCCGCGACAGCGGCTGCCTGCGGGTCATCCCCGGCAGCCAGCGGCCAGACCACTTCGTGCGCACCGAGAAAATCGATCCCAACAAATCCCAGGACCTCTTCGGGGTGGACCGGCGCGACTTCCCCGGCAGCGCGGCCCTGGAGACCAACCCCGGCGACCTGGTCATCTTCAACCACGACCTGTACCACGCCTCTTTTGGCGGCCGCCAGCGCCGGCGGATGTTCACCATGAACCTCACCCGCCACTGCACCAGCGCCGAGGATCTGGCGACCCTGCGCAAGTACGTGAGCGTGCATTCGCCGGGCGGGTACAAGGTGGACACCGGCGGGGGCATGTACTTCCCGCTCATGCTCGACACCGCCGGCGAGACGCGCTGGACCCATCTGCGCCAGTGCGCCGAGTTACACGACGAACTCTTCCCCCAGTACGCTAGAAAATAAGAGGAGGTCTACGGTGACCTACCTGTTCACGCCCAAACCAGGCGAGGTGCTCGCCGACTTTGCCGCCCTCCGCTCCTCCCTGGAAGAATGGGCCCCGGGCCGAAGGGGTTCACTGCAGGCCTATGCCGACGCCGATCTGGTCTGTTTTGTCATCCAGGGGGCGGGCCGGGTCAAGGCCCCGCACGCGCGCGAAAACCAGGAGCAGGATTTCGCTGCCTACGCCCAAGTCTGGGTGCCAGCCGGCACCCTCTTCCAGCTGGAGAATACCGGTAACCAGCCCTTGCGTTTTCTGCAAACCACCGCACCCAACACCGCACCCAGCAGTAACCCCATCCCTCCTGCCCAACTCCAGGAACCGGTGCTGGTCTGCCCCTGGCCGGGCGACCAGAGCTTCCCGCGCAACGAGCGGCAACGCGGCGGCATCCTGGTCTTCCAGCCCAATTTCGAATGCGACTACCACAGCCACGACCGGGCCGAGGAGGTGTTTTACTTTTTTGAGGGAGAGGGGGATGTAACCGTGGAGGGGCAGGTGTTCCGCGTCGGGCCGGGCGATGCGGTAGTGACCGCCGCCGACATCAAACACAAGTTCAAGACCTTCGACCAGACCCTGGGCCTGTGGCTGATGGTGGCCCCGAACCTGGTGCCCAGCCACACCTTCTACAAAGAGCTGGAGGACGGAACCTGGGAACGGCTGCCCCCGCGCACCTGACTTAGAGATCTTCCTCGCGCAACTCGCCGCCCACCACGCGGAAGCGCACCGCCCGGTGCACTTCGTCGAGGTTGAGTTGGTGGCTGCCCAGGCGGACATTGACGCCAGGATGGATCTTATCGCGCACCCGGATCTCCAGATCGCCCGCCTTATTGATCTGCTCCTCGATGATCTGCAATTCGCCCATCACCTGCTGGTTCAGCTGGGCTAGGCGGCCCAGCTGCCGGGTATAGTGAAGCAGCACCTTGCGGCGCTGCTCGGAGGCGGCCTGGATGAGGCTGCGGATCTGCACCGGATCGATGCGGGAGATGCCCAGACGTTCCAGCAGTTGGGCCATCTGCTTGCCACTCTGATCTAGAAATCGCTGCATGCGGTCCAGTTTCTCCGCCTGCTCCTCGGTCACCCCCACCGCCATGTTGGTGCCCACGGCCAGCGAGGTCAGGGCGCCTTCGGGCGAGCCAGCCACCTGTAAATCGATGCGCCGCAGGGCCCAGACCTGGCCGCCCACCACCGTCCCGGCATCTGGCCCGTGACCGGAAATCATCACCCGGTTGCCTGCCCGCAACCGGCCGCGGTTGACCCGCTCCACCAGGATGTTGCGACCGGCGGCCATGGTAGCGTCCTCAACGAAAAGGGCCTGCACACTGCCCTGGGCCACCACCTTGGTCCGTCGCCCGAGCACCCCACCGCCGATGGAAATGTTGCCCCGCGTGGCCACCACACAGCCCTCCTCGACCTGCCCCCCGATGAGGATATCGCCGGTGGCCTTGATCGAAAATCCCCGCTGCACCGAGCCCAGCACACACACGTCGCCCTGGAATTGAAGATTCCCGGTGGTCAGGCCCACGTCCTTGTCGATCGACAGTAGGGGGGTGGAGGAGACCGAAAGTTCGTCGTTGGCCAGCTTGAGGGTACCGCCGGTGGTGGCGAAGAAGTTCTCCAGCTCGCCATCCCGCTCCGTGCGCAACCCATTGCCCACCTTGATCGGGTGGCTGGTATCCGGCGGGGGCGGCATCGGGTGCCCCTTCACATCCCGGCCCGACTTGCCCGGCTTGTAGGGGATACGCCGGGCTACTAGTTGGTTGGGCTGCACCTCCTCGGCAAAAGCCACCAGCGCCCTGCCCTTGGTAGGCTTGGAGGCGCTTTTGGCCAGAATCTCCAGCTGGGCCTCTTGCCCCGGATCAGGCGGGGTGCCCTGGGCGATGATGTACATGCCGCGCTTGCAGGTCCCCTTGCGCACCAGGTCGACCAGCTGCCCGATGCGCTCACGGGCGACCCCGCTCACCACCCCCTGGTCCTGGAGGCACTGGAGGATCATCTCGGGGCTCACCGCGTGCGACTGCCGGTCGAGCACCACCCAGTAGGCGTGTAAGTCGTCGGGAGGCAGGTGGACGGGGGAGACGATGGACAGGTGGTTCTCTGCCAGGCAGAGGTACCCGTACCGGTCCGCCTGCCACTCGCCGGGCAAAACCGCGGCGATCCCAGGCCCGGGATAGAGCTGACTCTGAGGCAAGGTCAGCGGCGAATGCAGCGCCCGGCCGAAGACATCCATTCCCGGGGTGCCCGGCTCCTCGACGGTAAAACGAGCCGCCAGCTGGCCTGGCAGCGCGGCCAGCGCGTGGCTCTCCTCCAGCCGGCCCCGGTCGATGGCGTCGGGGAGCATTACCTGTAAAAGCACGGCGGAGTTCTTGTTCAGTTCCCCGGCCTCGATGGGATGCTCTGGGGCGCCCGGCTGGCAGAAGAAGAGCCCGGTGGCCCGGGCCGGAACTGGGGCCTGCCCGTGGCTCACCTCGATCCAGACCGGCGAGGTCTCGTCGTCCTGTTTGAGGTGGACCTCCTGAAGGCCGTGGCTCTTGAGCAGATCGGCGACTTCCTCGATCGCATCCTCGGCGGGCAATCCCAGCAGACAGGCCCTCAATCCATCCTGGCTGATGGCCACTTCGATGCCTTTCAGCCCGAGGCGATAGTAGAGCGCTCCTTGCGCCCCGCCGGTCTGGGACCCGGTAACAAAGAGGGACAGGGAGCGGTAGGGCTCGCCCAATGCCTGGGCAATCCAGCGCCGCTGCAGCGCCTCTCTATCGACCTCTATATTACTATCGCCTGCCACGCCCGGCTATACCTTTCTCAGCCCGGAATACCGCCAAATCGATCTTCATATTGGCAAAAATCAGTCCGCCCGGTTCTGTTCCAGCAGCGGAAACCCGCCCACCGGGGCATTGAGGATCACCCTGGCCTGGGTGCCCAGCTCGCTGCGGGCCTGATCAAAAGCCTCGGCAAAGGAACCAAAGCCCTGGGCAAATCCGTAGGCGAGAGCCAGCCCGGGGTCTAGCTCGCTGACCAAGAAGGTGCGCCGGCGCTCGATGGCCCGGCGATGGCTCCAGGCCATACAAGTGGAACGGGCCTCCCCCTCGCGCCGGCTGAGGATCTGGGCCAGACGCGGCAGGGAAGACTGCATGAGCCGGAACCGGGCCACCTGATCCAACTGGTGGGCCTCCCCCGAGTGCACCTGATCGCCGCTGTCCTCCATCCAGGCATCGGTGGAATCCAGGGTCTGCTGCAGGGCGCGGGCTTCGGACCAGCCCGAGAGTTCCGGCTGCTGGTGGGCCGAGAGCAGCGCGATGACGATCCCCCCCTCGCGGGTGGCCTGCTGGGCGGCCTCGATATGCATGTAAAGGCTGCCCAGGTTCGGGCTGGCACCTATTCCGAGTATATAGATATCCCCCGGCTCCACCAGGGTCATGTGCTGCTGACAGTACTTCACCGCCACCGGCCACTCCTCGCGGTGATAGCCAGCAAAAACAGTGTTGGCGGTGAAGTCGATCTTCAGATCAAAACCGGCCAGATCCCCAGCGTCCTGCACGTCCTCGCGCTGGGGATTGCCTGGGCCCCAACCCGCAATGGATCGGTCCATCAAGACATAGGTGTGGTTATGGCGGATCGTGTCGCGCCCGGCGGCCCCGGGCAGAACAATGCCCGCCCCGCCGTGGAAGCCGAAGAGCGAAGGTGAACAGCCCCCCACCCCCAGGGCGAAATCGGCCTCGGCCAACTCCTTGTTGACCCACACCGGCGTGCCTATCTTGGTGGTGCCCACGAATTTCAGGTCCTCCTCCCTGCCGGGGTGGTGCTCCACGTAGCGCACCCGCCGCAACCATTTCTCCCCCAGGCGACCAGCCGCTCCGGCATGGCCGTGCATGCCGGCGGCGTGGATCACGGTGACATGGGAGTCCGGCACGCCGGCACTATTGAATTGGTCGAGGAGAAAGGGGCCAATATTGTGAGGGGGCCCCATCAGCCGGTCCATGGTGTCGGTGACCAGCAGCGCCACCTGGTCCCCAGGCCTGAGGGCCTCCTTTAGCGGCGCACCACCAATGGGCTGCTCAAGGGCACGCTGCACCAGTTCGCAGGGCTCACCCAGCTTGGGCAAGGCCGGGGCCTGGATGCGGGCTTGGAGCTGCTGGTCTGGAATCTCGAGCACCAGCGGACCGTCGGTCCAGGGAATCTGGCAGGTGGCCATCCGCACCTCCGGAAGATGAATACCCAGAATTTGTCAAAAAACCTAAGCACTTCCCCCATCTTGAGTCAACTGACACGCCATGAGATACCGCACCTTCGGCCGGACCGGCTGGCAAATCAGCGCCGTGAGCCTGGGCGGGGCCTACCTGATGGGCACCGACCCGGCGCACGCCAGGGAGCGCGCCTGGGCCCTGGTGCAGCGCGCCTTGGCCCTGGGCATCAACTATATCGACACCGCGCCGCTCTACGGGAAGAGCGAGGAACTCCTGGGCGCTGCCCTGGACGGGGAAAAACGACCCTTCTATCTGGCCACCAAGGTGGGTTTTGACCCCCAGGACTTTGACTACCGCCGCGACTCGGTGCTGTGGAGCCTCGAGCGCAGCCTCCAGCGCCTGGGTCTAGCCCAACTCGCGGTGGCCCAGATCCACGAGGTCAACCTTGCCGGCTGGGAGCGCATCATGGAACCGGGCGGCACCCTCGAAGGCCTGCGGGCCGCCCAAGAGCGCGGGCTCTGCGCCCGGATCGGCATCACCGGCCGGGCCATTCCCTTGCTGGCCCGCCTGGCCAGCACCGGGGAATTCGACACCGTGCTGGTGTATCACGACTACCACCCCTGCTGCCAACTGGCCGCCCAGGAAGTGATCCCCGCGGCTCACGCCCAGAACATGGGCATCGTGGTGGCCACCCCCCTGGCCGGCGGCCTGTACGTCGAGGGACCCGCACAAGCCAAAGCCCTGGCCGCCATCGCCGACCCTGGCGAGCGAGCCAGGACCCAGCAGGTACTCGACAAACTGCGCCCCCTATCTGGTACCCTCCCTCAAAAAGCCTTCCGCTACCTCCTGGCCGACGAGCGGGTCAGCACCGTGTCCAGCGGCGCCAGTACCGTCGCCGAACTGGAGGAAGTCGCCCAGGCCGCCGATATGGAACCATTGGATCAGCAACTTTTTAACCTATGAGGATAAATTGAGATGAACCTAGATACCTTGCGCACCCGCACCCGCGGCATTGTGGTCTTTGCCCCCACGCCCTTTGTCGAAGAGGGCAAACGCACCATCGTGGACGTGGAAGGCCTGGAACGCAACATGGAATTCCTGGTGCAGGCAGGCATTCCCGTGGTGGTGGTCTGCGGCGGCGTGGGCGAGCTCTGGGATCTCTCCGCCGAAGAACACCGACAGGTGGTAGAGACCGCCGCCCGCCAGGCCGCCGGCCGCATGGTGGTCTTTGCCGGGGTCTATGGAGATGCGACTGCCTCCATCACCCGCAGCCAGCAGGCCGAAAAGGCCGGCGCCGACGGCGTGCTGCTCTTCCCCGACGACGAAGCCGTGCCCACCGCCGAAGCCCTGGTGGACTACTACACCCAGGTGGGGCGGAGCATCACCATCGGCATGATGCCCTTTCGCGCCGACGAACTAGTGGATCTAGCCGTGCTCCGGCGCCTGGCGGCCCTGCCCAACGTGGTGGCCCTCAAGGAAGAGCGCGAGCACATGGACGAATTCCAGGAGATCGTCCTGGCCCTGGGCGACCAGCTCGCCATCATCGGCGCCGGCGATGCCTTTGCCCCTTCGTATCTGGTGCTGGGCGGCGGCGGGCTGGCCTGCAGCTTCTCCAACTTCCTTCCCGACCTGTACACCCAGATGTGGGAGGCGGGACAGCAGGGGGATTACGCGCGGGTGATGGAGATCCACAACACCCTGGTCCCGCTCAACCAACTGCGCCGGCGCTTCGGGCTGCGGCTGATCAAGGCCGCCCTCGAACTGCGAGGGCTGGCCGGCGGTCCCTGCCGCTCTGAGCCTCCCCGGCTCAGTCCGGGAGAGCGGGAGGAGCTGGCCGAAGCATTAGGGTATTTTGCCGCCGTCGCCGTCTGACCCTCCGCGATTGAATGCGGCAGCGGATTGGCGTACACTATTTGGTGCTCTGGTTTCACTCCCTCAGGAGTTAGCCCATGACTGTCCACACCGATCTGGCCACCGCCTACGACCAGGACGGATTCCTCACCGGCCTGGAGCTGTTTTCCCCCGCCGAGATCGCCCGCTACCGCGCCTGCTTCGATCAACTGGAAGCCCGCGAGGGCCGCGAGAAATGCCAGACCGGCCTGATCAACTGGCACTTTCAGGAGGAGTTCATCTGGCAGATGGCCACTGATCCGCGCCTGCTCGACCTGATCCAGCAGGTGATGGGCGAAGACGTGTTGCTCCTGGCCACCCATTTCTTTTGCAAATACCCCGACCAGGAAGGGAAGAAATTCGTCGCCTGGCACCAGGACATCACTTACTGGGGCCTGGAACCGCCCGTCGCCCACACCGCCTGGATCGCGGTGGATGACAGCGACATCGCCAACGGCTGCATGCAGGTGATCCCAGGCACCCACCGGAGCGGCATCGCCCCACACGCCAAGTCAGCGCGCGCCGGCAACTTGCTCAGCATCAACCAGGAAATCCCCGACGAACACGTCGACAAGAGCAAGGTGGTACACCTGGAACTGAAGGCCGGCCAGCTTTCCCTGCACGCCGGCCAGGTCTTTCACGCCAGCCACCCCAACACCTCGCAGCGCCGGCGCTGCGGCCTAACCGTGCGCTTCATCCCGCCCAATGCCAGGCAGGTGGTGCTCAACTCCACCGGCCAGCAGTGGCAGCCCCTGCTCATGCGCGGGGCCGACCACCACCACCACTATCCCGACACCCCAGTGCCCTTCCCGCTGCCCACCCGCTGAAGTAGATTGTACGGGGAGATGTTTATCACCACCTAAAGAGGAATAACCATCATGGCCCAACACGACCGAATGGCGGTGCTCAACGCCCTCTTTGCGACCGGCGTGGTGCCGGTCTTCTACCACAAGGATCTGGAAACTACCATCGGCGTAATCGAGGCCTGCGCCGCCGGCGGCGCGCGGGCCGTGGAGTTCACCAACCGGGGCGACCTGGCCTACCGCGTTTTCGCCGACGCCGTCCAACACGTACTAGACAAAAAGATCGACGTTATCCCAGGTGTGGGCTCGATAGTGGACGCGCCCACCGCAGCCCTGTACATCGCCAGCGGCGCCAACTTCGTGGTCGGTCCCCTGCTCAACCCCGAGGTGGCCCGGCTGTGCAACCGCCGCAAGATCGCCTATGCACCCGGCTGCGGCAGCGCCAGCGAGATCTCCCAGGCCGAGGAGTTGGGGGTGGAGATCGTGAAAGTTTTCCCAGGCAAGGAGGTGGGCGGGCCCGGCTTCGTCAAATCAGTGCTGGGTCCCTGTCCCTGGACGCGGATCATGCCCACCGGCGGGGTGGACGCCACCCGCGAAAGCCTGGAGGCCTGGTTCAAGGCCGGGGTGGCCTGCGTGGGCATCGGCTCCAACCTGATCACCAAAGAGATCCTCGACCAAAAAGACTTCGCCACCCTCACCAAAAACGTGCGCCAGGTGGTGGAGCTGATCAAAGAAATCAGGGTCGGGCTGAAGAAATAATCCCCATAGTTCAAAGACAAATCCCCGCTGGAACGAAGACCCAGCGGGGATTTTCTATTTCAGGCAGATACGCGGCGGGGAGATGATCCCAGCTAGTTCACCATCTGCATCAGCCGCTGAGTCATCGACCCTTCCTGGGTGAGGGCGTAGACGATGATGTTCACGGCCATCTGCAACTGCCGGGTGCTATCGTTGCCGTACTCCGAGTTCATCCACCCCCACCCTTTGGCAGACGAAACCCCGGCCAACCGGCCTCTGATATAGTACCCGGTCATATAGTCCCAGGCGCCCACGCCGAACTTGCCCTGGGCCAGAGAGGGACTGCCGATGCCCGAAGGAACGCCCCCCTTCAGGTCGAAGAAGGAACTGAAGATGAGGTGGTCGTCGGGCATCCGCTCGCTCCAGAAGTCCCGACCCCGCATCAGCCCGCCGTACTTCTCCAGCGCCTCCTCCCAGATCGCCCCAAAGACAAAGCCCCCGGCCATCAGGTATTTGGCCAGTTGCGCCATCTCGCTCTCATTGGGCGCCCCCTGGGGGATGATGATGGGCACCTCTAAGAGCCGTTCGTCGTCGAAGGCGATGCTGCCGATAAAGTCGGCCTGCAGACCCGTGTATTCGTTCACCGTGTCGCGCAGCCGGTCGATCTCCCTGACATTTACCGTTCCCCAACCCGCGCTGCCGGCCGACACCGCGCTGGCCGACATCACCTGAGCGAACTTGACGAAGCCCTTGAGCGATTGCCGGTCCTTGGGATCCTGGATCACCATCGCCCGATACCGGCCCGTGTCCATGCTGTTGACGTCTAGCATCTCCAGAGCCATGTCGATCTTATCCTCAACGGTATGCGAGGCACTCAATCCCTGCGCCCCCAGCCCCGGCTCCATGCCCATCGCCACCCGTGGGCCATCGTCCAACTGCCTGGGCAGGCCGATGGCGCTCACCCCGCTGCCCTGACCGGCGATCAACCCGCGGGTATCGAAGGCAGCGGTGGCCCGCACCTGGTCCATACGCGCCGCTGATACCTGCACCTCGCGCCGCACCATCTGGCGCTTGGGCTGGGGCACCTTGCGTAATTCCAGCGGTTTGGCCAGCAGGGGATCGCGGCGGGTGAAGAATTTCACCTTGGCCGGCTCGGCCGCCTGCCCTTCCTCGGTCCGGGTGGCGGTGGTCACCCCGACGATGAGCAGCAGGTGGACGGCAATGGCGATGCCCAGTGACCACCAATACAGGCGGTGCAGCCGGCGGAACATGGAATCGACTTCCTGTTCGGCGGCGGCCCGTATGAGGGGAGATCCAGCAGTCATCGGAGCCTCTTCCTGCCCAAGTCCGGGGCAACAGTTTTAGCCGTTCGGCGCTTGTGGCCTTGGTGTTCTACTGTACAATATGTCCCCGGCGCACACGGGTCAACTCAGCGCTGGCGCTAGGACTCGACGATAAAACGGCACAGCTCCTTGGCGCGGGGAGAGAAGGTTTTGTAGACCGCCTTGGGGAGAATGGTTTTCTGGTTGGGCAGGCGGAACCAAGGCGCCAAATACAAAACATCGAGCATCGCGCGTACCTCGTCGGACTTGTTAGCCGTCCCGCCGTGCCAGCAGCGCACGTCGCGGATCACCACCGTGCCGGCGGGCGCACATAAAATTGAACCTCTCATCCACTCCGGCTCATCCTCCAGCGCCGGGATGGCAGCACGCGAGCGCTGGGTGCCCGGCACAAAGCGGGTGGCGCCGTTGATCTTTTTGAAGTCGACCAGGAGCAGGTTCACCGAGATATAGGGGGCCGGCACATCGCGGGTTGTGGTCTGCCCGAGCGGGTCGTTGAAGAATTCGAGCACGTCCGTGTGCATCGGCTGGATTTTCGCCCCCGGCCCCGAGTAGTCCCCCCCGGCCCCTATACACACATAATCCGAATTCCCCCAGATCTTGTCGAGGATGGGCAGCGTGGTGGGCAGATCGATGAGCTGGGACCATTCTGGCAAGTGGATTTTCCGCTGATTAAAGGAATAGCGGGCCAGTCCCCGGTTCCCTTTTTCGCGGGGCAGCTCTGCCATCTGCCGGGTAATCTCGCGCTTGGCGCCGGCCTTCGCAAAGGCAAACTGCTTCGGCGTGAGTGCATTTTTGATGACGACAAAGCCGTCCCGGTGAAAGAGGGCGGCGGCTTTGTCGACCTGGCTGGGATCGAGCAATTCGACCTTGAGCACGGCGAGGGTCTCCTTTGCGGTGCGGGTTTAGTACTTGTAGTGCTCCGGCTTGTAGGGGCCGGCCACCGGCACCCCCAGATATTCGGCTTGGGCCTTGCTCAGCTTCTCCAGCGCGATGCCTAATTTTTCCAGATGTAGGCGGGCTACCTGCTCATCCAGCTTCTTGGGCAGACGGTACATGCCCACCTTGTAGTCCTTGGTGTACAGCTCCATCTGGGCCAGCACCTGGTTGGTGAAGGACATCGACATCACAAAGGAGGGGTGGCCAGTGCCACAGCCCAGGTTGACCAGCCGGCCCTCGGCCAAAAGCAGCAGGGAACGGCCGTCGGGGAAGGTGTACTTGTCGACCTGAGGTTTGATGGTCTGCTTCTTGACGCCCTTGTACTTGTTGAGGGCCTCTACCTGGATCTCCACGTCGAAGTGGCCGATGTTGCAGACAATGGCCCCGTCTTTCATGCGCCGCAGGTGGTCGATGGTGATCACATCCTTGCAGCCGGTGGTGGTCACGAAGATGTCGCCCTGTTTAACCGCCTGGTCCATGGGCATCACCGCGTAGCCCTCCATACAGGCCTGCATGGCGCAGATGGGGTCTACCTCGGTGACGATGACCCGCGCCCCAAAGCCGCGCATCGACTGGGCGCAACCCTTGCCCACGTCGCCGTACCCGGCGATCACCACCACCTTGCCGGCCACCATGATGTCGGTGGCCCGCTTGATGCCGTCGGCCAGCGACTCGCGGCAGCCATACAGGTTGTCGAATTTGGACTTGGTGACGCTGTCGTTGACGTTGATGGCTGGGATCTTGAGTCTGCCCTCCGCCAGCATGCGGTCCAGCTTGTGTACCCCGGTGGTGGTCTCCTCGGAGACGCCGCGCAATCCGGGCAACAACTGCGGATAACGATCGTGGACCCAGCCGGTCAGGTCGCCCCCGTCGTCGAGGATCAGGTTGGGTCCCTTGCCGTCGGGCCAGGCCAGGGTCTGGTCGGTACACCACCAGTACTCGGCCTCACTCTCGCCCTTCCAGGCAAAGACCGGGATGTTGCGCACCGCGATAGCGGCGGCGGCGTGGTCCTGGGTGGAGAAGATGTTGCAGGAGGCCCAGCGCACTTTGGCCCCTAGAGCCATCAGGGTCTCGATGAGCACGGCCGTCTGGATGGTCATGTGTAACGAGCCGGCAATGCGGGCCCCGGCCAGGGGTTTGGCGACGCCGTAGCGCTCGCGCAGGGCCATCAGCCCGGGCATTTCCTTTTCGGCCAGCACGATCTCCTTGCGGCCCCATTCAGCCAGGGAGAGATCGGCTACCTTATAGTCCGCTTTGCCTTTGCTGGTTTTGCTGCGGGTGTTCTTCGCCATGATTTTCGTCCTCGGAAGGTGATGAGTTTGAGAGGGTCTGTACCGCTGACTATCCGGGCTTCTGCCAATTCAAAACCGAGCTTCCTGAGCCAGCCCTTCACTTCGTCGGGCCGGAAACCCAGCCACAGGTCGGCCATGCTCTGGCGCAGGCTCTCGTCCTGGTGCTGGTGCAGGTCGACGATGACCAGTTCGCCGCCCTCGCGCAGGGCGCGGTGGGCTTCGGCCAGGGCCTTGGATGGGTCGGAGAGATGGTGCAATACCATACAGGCCACTGCGGTGTCCACCTCGCCGTCGGCCACCGGCAAGTGTTCTAGGTCTCCCAACCGGAACTCGCAACGACCTCCCTGGAGGCCGGCGGTCTGGCGCGCCAGGTCGAGCATGGCAGTGGAGGAGTCCACCGCAATCACCCGCGTAGCCCGCTCCTGCAGGGCCGGCAAGAGCAGACCCACGCCGGTGCCCAGGTCGAGGGTCACCCCGCACTCCTGGGGCAGCAGCGCCAGCACTGCCTGCCGATAGAAGGCCCCATCCAGGCTCTGGTGCTGGGGAAACTCGCGCGGGTCCCGGATGCTGTCGAAGAAGCGGCGGGTGCGGGCCTTGCGGCGCTCGACCACCCCTTCCAAGGCCTGCAGATCCGCCTCGGCACCGGGCAACTCCTGCTCGTGGCGCTGGAGCAGGGCCAGGACCTCGGCTAACAACGGATCTTCGCTCTCCTGGTCAGCCTGGTAGTAGCTCCAGGTGCCCTCGCGCCGGCTCTTCACCAGACCGGCCTCGGCCAGGATCTTGAGGTGGCGCGAGATGCGGCTTTGCCCCATCTGCAACACCTCGATGATTTCATTGACGCTGAGCCCCCCGCGCCCAAGCAGACGCACCAAACGCAGTCGGGTCGCGTCGGCCAGAGCCTTGTAAACTTTGAGCGCATCTGCCATGAGGGACTGCCGGAAGGGCGTGGGTGACACCTCTGAAAAATAGGCTGCGGCATGGTACATGTCAATATCAAGATTTATTGATATTATCGGCAACTTGTGGACTGAGGCCCGCGAAGCCTATTCTCTAGCTATTATGCAAACCCTCCTGACACTCGTGGCTCTGGCCCTCCTGGGCTGCGGCGGCGACAAAATGCGGCTCGAGCCCATCCCGCGCAACCGCACCCTGATCATGGATTGCGCCGAGAGCAACACCTGCGCCGGCCAGATCCAGGACTACAACGCTTTTAACCCCTACCTGCCTGGCAGCACCTCGCGCACCGGGTACAACTTCCTCTCATCTTTGTGCCCTACATGGACGAAACCAAGCGGGTGCAGAATCTGCTGACCGACCAGTTAGACACCACCCTGGATCTGCGGCCCCCCAATATCAAGACCGCCGTGGAGGGCAATGCCCGCATCACCACCTGGTCGGGGCGGGAACCCCCCTACGGGTACCTCGATTTCTGGCCGGTATCCCTGGGCTTCAACAACCTTGAGGAACCCTTCAGCGATCCGCAGGTGCGCTGGGCCATCAATTTCGCCATCGACCGCCAGCAGCTGGTGGAGGTGGGCTGGCAGGGCAGCGGCTCGCCCACCCTCTTGCCCTTTCCCGCCTTTCCCCCCATGCGGCAATACACCAGCCAGATCCAGGATCTGCTGGAGCAGTACCCGGTGGGCCGCTTCGACCTGGCGCGCAGTGCGCAACTGATGGAGGGGCTGGGCTGGAAAAAGGAGGAGGGCTTCTGGACCAAAAAGGGCCAGCGTCTCAAGATCCTCATCGACATCTACCTCGGGTTCCAGGACCTGACCCCGGTGCTGGTGGAGCAGTTGCGCCGGGCCGGCTTCGACGCCGACTTCCGCGCCACTTCAGACGTGTATACCCGCATGGCACAGGGCGACGCCAAGGCCTTCCTGAACGGCCACGGCGGCTCAGTGAGCGACCCGTACCTGACCCTTTCCTTCTACCACAGCCGCTTTGTGCAGCCCACCGGCACTGCTGCCGAGCACTTCTGGCGCTGGAAAAATCCCCAGTTTGACCAGTTAGTGGATCGCATGGGCCAGGTGGACCCCCAGGCCCCCGAGACCCAGACTCTCTTCCGCCAGGCCATGGAAATCTGGCTGCGCGAATTACCCGCCATCCCCCTGGTGCAGTGGTACCATCGCATCCCCCACAACCAGACCTACTGGACCAACTGGCCCTCGGCGGAGAACCCCTATATCCACACTGCCTACTGGCACCGCACCTTCCTGCTGGTGCTCCTGGGCCTGAAGCCAGTCCAATAACAGAAGATCCTTCGACGCGGGGTTGTTCAGGGAGGAATTGCAGAAGGTGGAGCCGCGCTGAAGGTCAGCCTAGCGCACTGTGCGGGAAGTGAGGTCGGCGAGCTTGATCTCCGCTCGCACGGATGCTCAAGGGTCTGTGGGGCGGTTGGCTGATGCCGTCCCCTTATCGGGCTTGCTCGGTTTCGCGTTGGGTTCGCCCGCCCGCGAACCATGGCTATACGCGTACACCCAGGTGAATTCCGCGCCCAAAAAGAAGATCTGCGCCGAGTAATAGACCCATACCAACAGCGCCATGAGAGACCCCGCTGCGCCAAACGCAGAAGAGGTGCCGATCTTGCCCAGGTATTGGCCGATGATAAGCTTGCCAAGCGTGAATAACAGGGCGGTCACCGCCGCACCGATCCAGACGTCGTGCCAACCGATGCGGGCGCGCGGCAGCAGCTTGTAGATCATGGCGAAGACCAGCGTAATGATGGCGAAACTGGCGATGAAATTGATCGCCTGCAGCGAGGCCGACCATCCGCCGAAAAATGGGCTCCACCAGGCACCCAAGGCGGCGAGTGCGGCCGACAGCACCAGCGAGACCAGCAGCAGAAACCCCATGCCCAGGATCAGGCCAAACGACAAAATCCGGGTGTAGAGGAAGGACCGCACCCCTCCGATTTTGGGGGCCGTTGGGACGCGCCAGATACGGTTAAGCGCACTGTTCAGTTGGGCGAACACCGTGGTTGCGCCCAGAATTGAGGTGATCCCCCCGATGAGGGCGGCTAACACGTTCTTGGACGGGTCGATCGCTCTTATTAGCAGGTCTTGGACGGCAATAGCGCCTGCCTCACCCATCAGTCCGCGCAGTTCCTCGAGAATAGATGTCTGCACGGCGTCGTTGCTGAAAACCAATCCGGCGACGGCGATCACGATCACCAGCAGCGGCGCAATGGAAAAAAGGGTGTAATAGGCAAGGGCCGCGCCCATGCTGGGCGC
>CAMAVQ010000040.1 GCA_945861755.1 Gemmatimonas phototrophica | reverse complement strand
CGGGCGGCGATCAGGGCGGTGATCTTGCCGTCCCCGCAGCCCAGGTCTAGCAGGGACTCGTGGCCCTGCAAGCCCAGCTTGGGAATGAGTTCCTCGGCCCACTGCAGCTGGGCGGAGGAGTGCTGCGCGTAGTCGCGGGCGTTCCACTGCTGGTGGGTGGTCACGGCCGGTGGCAAGCGCGGGCGATGACAAAGTCCACCAACTCCTGGCACTGGAACCAGCCGGGCCACCAGTTGTGTCCCTGGCCCTCCAGCACGCGCAGGGTCATCGGGCCGCCCAGTTTCCGGTATCGCCGGGCCACCAGGGCCGAATTGGCCTCGAAGGGCACCACGGTGTCTTCATCCCCGTGGGTGTGGAAGAGGGGGACCTTGGCCCTGGCCAGCGGGGCGAGGCGGTCGACGGGGTTGTGTTCGGCGAGGCGGGCGGCCAACTGCGTTTCGCTCAGGCCATACGCCCCGCAGGCGGTCTTGAGACCAGGGTAGCTGCTCAGGTTGCAGACCGGATAGATGCCGGCAATGCCGGCCACCAGAGTTGGATGTTCAGCGGCCCAGTTGTAGTGCATCAGCCCACCCCGGCTGCGGGCCAGCAGGCAGGGGCGCTTTGAATATCCGCGCCGGATCAGGGCCGCGTGCAGGGCCGAAAAGAGGCGGCGGCCCCGGGGGCTGCCGTAGGATTCGCCCACATCGATGCCGGCGATGGCGATCCCCGCTGCCAGGAACTGCTCAAACATCCAACCTTCCTCGGGGCCGGGGGTGCCTGGCAGGACGGGGGCGTACCAAACCCAGGGCCTGGGGCGGGTGGCCCGGACCGGGGCGATGAGGAAGGCAGTGTGCCCGGCGACGCCGAACACCGTGCCGGGCAGGGGCAGTTGTTTCTCTGGTGTGGCCATGGGTATTCCTTTGGAATGGCGTCTGGCGCGCCGCTCAGATCTCTTCGAGGTAGTCCAGATCCTTGCCATAGGTCTCTTCGAGTTGGAAGACGGCGACGAAGGCAACCAGGAGGATGAGGGCGCCGATCAGGGCGGCGCTGGATACGGTGCCGAGCAGAGGTCTGAGCTCCTTGAAGGCCAGGGTGAGCAGGGCGGTGAGGCCGCGCACAAAGTTGGGGGCGGTCACTGCGGCGGTGGCCCGCAGGTTGGTGCCGAACTGTTCGGCCGCCACGGTGATGAAGATCGCCCAGTAGCCCGAGGACCAGCCGAGCAGGAAACAGATGGTATAGAAGCCTGTCAGCGAAGAGCCGCCCAGCGCAAAGTAGGCCCCGCAACTGGCCGTCGTGAGCAACATGAAGGCGGCGATGATCCGCTTGCGGGTCTTTAGTTTCTGGCTCAAGTAGCCGTTGGTCAGGTCGCCGCAGGTCAGGGCCAGATAGTAGAGCAGGATCGCCGTGCCCGCCTTGGGGGCCTCGGCCAGGCCCAGAGCGCTGCCCAGTTCGGGGGCAAAGGTGATGAGGATGCCGATGGCGTACCAGATGGGCATGGCCACCAGGATCAGGCAGGCGTATCTGCGCAGCCGGCCCCTATCGGTGAAGAGGGCAAAGAAATTGCCGCGCGACACCGCCGCTGTGCGACTGCGGTCGAAGAGCAGGGACTCGCTCACCCCCAGGCGCAGCAAGAGCAGCAGGAAACCCAGCCCACCGCCGATGAAGTAGGCAGTGCGCCAGGGAAAGAGGTCGCCGACCAGCGAGGCGGTCACCACGCCCAACACCCCGACCGCCGCCACAATCATGGTCCCGTACCCGCGATGCTGGGGGGTCATCAGTTCGGCCACCAGGGTGACCCCCGCGCCCAGTTCCCCGGCCAGGCCCAGGCCGGCGATGAACCGGCAGGCCGCGTAGGTCTCCACACTATGGACAAAACCATTGGCGAAGGTGGCCGCCGAGTAGAGGACGATGGAGCCGAAGAGCACTGAGCGCCGGCCATAGCGGTCGCCCAGCATCCCCCAGCCGATGCCCCCCAGCAACATGCCCAGCAATTGGGCGTTGAGCAGATCGATGCCGGTGGCCAGCAACTGGTCGCCGGCCACGCCTATCCCCGCCAGGCTCTGGTTGCGGACGATGCTGTAGAGCAGCAGGTCGTAGGCGTCGACGAAGAAGCCCAGGGCCGCAGCGAGCACGGCCAGGACAACGGTGGCAGAGGGGCGTGTGGTCTGCATGGGGGCGGCGCTCATCCGCCGGCCAGTCGTTTGGGCAGCTCGACGACAGCCCAGTAGCCCACTGCCCCTAGCCCGGTGACAAAGCTGAACCACAACAGGCCCCGGTTGAGCCGGCTCACCTGGAACTCGGGTGGCAGCCGCCGCTTGTTGATCAGCATGATCTGCAGCGAGCCGATAGAGCGGTAGGCGACGGCTGCGGTGGCCACCAGCATCCAGACGACCAATGGCTCCTTCAGCAGCACCAGGTAAAAGCCGGCAGCCACCGCCAGGGTGACGACGATGAAGTAGTAAAAGCGGTAGGGCCGCTTCTTTCCCCAGCCAGTGGTGACGGCGATGGCGTCGGTGGTGGTGCGGCCGATGAAGGTGTCGTAGAAGGGGAACTGGGCATCGTAGAGGGTGACCATCACCACCAGCAGCATGAGCCAGCCGGCGGTGGGGCCCAGCACCCCTTGGGCGATGGTGGCCATCTGCAGCGGGATCTCCACTCCCTTGGGGATGTTGCCGCTGCGCAGGTATTCGTCGTGCAGGTACGCATACCCGGCCACCGAATACAGGTAGGTCATCAGCAGCCCGCCGATAAGCGCCCACCAGAGAATGAGGCTCCAGCCGCCCACCTTCACCCACTGCTTCATCTTGGCTACTTCCTGCGGGTCGCGGCTGTCCCAGCGCAACTCCTGGGCGGTGATCTGTTCGGGGGGACCCAGTGCGCCGGTCACCTGGCCGGCGTACCGGCCCATGCCCCAGCCGGCGGCGACCACCCAGAAGCTCACCCACATGAGACTTCCCCCGGGCTGGTTGTAGAGGGCGGTGATGTCGAGGGCAGTGAGGCCGCTGGCCCCCTGGGTGAAGAAGTTCACCCCGAGGTAGGCGGTTAGCACGGCCAGATAGTCGGAGGGTTTGGCGACCAGGAGGGTGATGGCCAGCACCAGCAGGATGTTGGTGACCATGATGATCGCGAAGAACTTCGAGAGGAAGGCGTAGGTCCGGTTGGAAAAGTAAAAGACCACCAGCACCATGACCAGAGCGATGACCGACCAGAGGTACTGGGGCGGCAGGGTCGAGCCGGGAAAGAGCGTCTGGGTGGTGAGGCCGCTGAATTTGGCGGCGGCGATCACTGCCCCGGCCATCCACGCCGGCCAGCCGAAGGTCAGGATGGCGGCCACGGCCCAGAACCAGGGCCAGAAACCGCGCGGGGCCAGTTCGTAGGTGCCGGCGAAGAAGGAGCGCCCGGTGCAACAGCTGTACTTGATACACTCGTAGACCAGTGCGGTTTCCAGGATCAGCGAGACGATGATCAGCCAGTGGAAGCCAAAGGCGCCGCGGCCGGCGATGTTGGGCAGGAAGTAGGCCTCGCCCCCGCCGATGGAGATGCCGAAGTTGATGGCCTGCGGCCCGACAGCGGCGATCAGCCCGACGAGGGTGAGGGGCAGCGGATTGGGGACCTTGTGGATGGGACGGGTATCTATAGGATGGGTGTCGGCCATGTTTCCCCCGGGGCTATGGGTCTGAGGTGGGGGAAACTTAGCACCGGGGAGGTGCGCCATCAAGCGCTAGCGGGCCTCAGCCGCGGTACACGCGGGCGAAGATACACTTGAGGTAGCGGCCTTCGGGAAAGGCTGGGTCGACCGGGTGGTCGGGGGGGTGCTGGTTGAAGGCCACCAAGCGCAGAGTGACGCGGGCCCCTTGCGCGGCGCGGCGGACCACCTGAAAAAAATCTTCGGACGAGACCCGCGCCGAGCAGGAAGCGGTGACCAGCAGTCCGCCGTCGCGCACCAGGCGCAGGGCGTTGCGGTTGAGTTTGGTGTACACCCCCATGGCCTGTTCCAGGCCGGCGCTCTTGCGCAGCAGGGCCGGCGGGTCGAGCACCACAATGTCGAAGCGGGGGCCCCGCTCGGCCAGTTCGTCGAGAAAGGGAAAAAGATCGGCGGCCAGGTACTGGCTGGTGCTGCCCGGCGGGCAGTTGGCCTGGGTGTTTTGCTGGGCCGAGGGTGCCAGTTGGGGGGAGATATCCACGTCGAGGGTGCGGCGCGCGCCGCCCTTGAGGGCGTGGGCCGAAAAGCCGCCGGTATAGGCGAAGCAGTTGATCAATTCTTGGCCGGCGGCCAACTGCTGCAGCATGAAGCGGTTGTCGCGTTGGTCGAGGAAGAAGCCGGTCTTCTGGCCGCGCCGCACGTCCACAAAGAGTTGCACCCCGTGTTCGGTGATGGCAATGTTGTCGGGTGGTTCCTCTCCGCGCAGGGGACCGCTGGGCCGGTCGCTCAGGCCGTCGGCGCGGCGGGTGCCCACATCGCTTCGCTCGTAGATGCCCCGGGGTTTGGCCACCGCCCACAGGGCATCTAGCACCGCTGGCCGCAGGTGCTCCATGCCCAGGGTGTGGAACTGCACCACCAGGAAGCCGGCGTACCAGTCGGCGATCAGCCCGGGCAGGCCGTCGCTCTCGCCATGGACCAGGCGGAAGGCGTCGGTGTGGGCCAGCAGGCCGCTGTGCCGGCGCAGCTCGTACGCCCTTTCGATGGCAGCGCGGAAAAAGGCCGCGTCGATGGGTAGACCCTCGGTGCGGCTGAGCAGGCGGACACGGAGGCTGGATTGAGGGTTGTAGTAGCCGCTGGCCACGAACTGGCCGCGGTGGGAGCGCACCGCGACCAGGGCGCCGGGCTCGAGGTCGGCGGGGTGGTGGGCGACCGCGCCGCTGTACACCCAGGGGTGCCCCTGGAGCAGGGCCCGTTCGCTGCCTTTTTGGAGCACTACTTCGGGGTAATTCATCTATCTATGGTCTTTCGGTTGGTCGAGTGTTTGCCCCAGGCGTCGGGCCAGGCCGAGGAGTTCGGCTTCGCTGCCCTGGCCGGCGGCCAGGTCCAATTCGAGCTGGCGATACCTGGCCAGCAACTCAGCAGTCTGCATTTCGTCTGCCACCAGTTCCCCGGCGAGTAATTCTTTGACTAGGTGGATGGCCTGCAGTTGTCCGGCTGCCGGTTGCAGGGCCACCAGCAGCTGGCACTCGGCGGCGGTGTAGACCGGTGCGTCGAGGGGCGGGCCGGCGTAGCCTTCGGGGACCAGCCACAGATCGGCGTCCAGGAGGCGGCTGTGGATCTTGAGCGGACCTTCGACCTGGCCTAGGGACAAAGGGGCCGAGGCCATCAGGGCGTACCGGGCAGGCTGCGGGCGCAGCGGAAGCCGATATCGCCAGTGCCTTTGTCCGGGTTGGAGTAGGCGCGGGCGCTGGCGCGCAATTCGTCGGCCGGCGAAGACCAGGAACCGCCCCGCACCACCCGGTAGTCGCCCTCTGCCGGACCCTGTGGATCGGCGGGGGGGCTGGCCGCATAGTACGCGGGGTCCCACCAGTCCTGCACCCATTCGGCGGCGTTGCCGGCCAAGTGGCGCAGGCCTTCGGGCGTGGCCCCCGCCGGCAGCGAAGCGGTATCCGTCGGCCCCTTATACTGGCCCCCGAAACGAGCCAGGGTGGCGGTGGGCGGGGCCTCGCCCCAGGGATAGGTGCGGCCTTCGGGGCCGCGGGCGGCGTACTCCCACTCGGCCTCGGTGGGCAGTCGTTTGCCCTGCCACTGACAGTAGGCGGCTGCGTCGGTCCAGCTCACCAGGGTGGCGGGTTGTTCGGGGTGTTCGGCAGGGGGCAGGGTGCCCTGGTTGGTCTCGGCAAAGGCCTGGTACGCGGCCTGGTTCACTTCGTCGCGGTCGATTTCAAAGTCGCTCAGGGAAATCAGGTGCGGAGGGGATGCGCCGGGCTGGGCGCTGCCCATCTGGAACTGGCCGGCCGGTAGGCTCACCATCGGGGCCGGCGAGAGCGCCGCCGCGGCGCCGATCAGGCGGCGGGCCAGGCGGCGGACGGCGGCCTGGATCTGCTCCTGGCGGGGGCCCAGGTTCTCTTCCTCTGCCTTGACCACCTGAGCGGTGGCCACGTCGACCACCTTGACCACCAACTTGTAGGTGGTGCCGAGGCGCAGTACTTCGGCAAAAAGTAATTTTTCCACGTTGAGGTGGCGGCCCAGTTCGTTGGCCTTTTCGGGGACGGTGATCCCCGACTGCTGAAAGTTGATCTCCTCGATCACCTCCTGCACGTGGCTGCGCTCAACTAGGGTGAAGCGGCCACTGCGGGTGAGTTCTGCTTCGAGCACGGACTGGGCGTAGGCGGGCAGGGCGGCTGGCACCCCCGGGGCGCCCTTTACCGGAACCAGGGCGATTTGCGGGCGTTCTATGCCCCAGGTGGGGAGGGTAGCCAGCAACAGGAGCAGGGCGAGCAAGGGCATGGGATTTTACCAGCAAGGGGTGAGACGCTAAAGGGCAGACGCCTCAGTTGAGGTGGCGTTTCACCTGTTGCTCCAACAGGGCGCGCAATTCGGGATCGTCGCTGCAGAAGATGCGGAAGATCTTGGCCTGGTCTTCGAAATTGCTCAACAGCGATTCGCGCAGCCGCGAGACCTCGGGGTCGTCGAAGCTGAGCGGGTCCGGTTTTTCGCTGGGCACGTGTTGCCCGTAGAAAACCTTGAGATCCACCTCGGGGCTCTTATCGAAGCGAGGGATATCGATGAGGATCTCGTGGCCCTGGAGGGGGCGCCCCAATAGCTGGCCGAAGAGCTGGCACAGCTCGATCTCCTTGGCCCGCCGCTTTCCTGGGTTTTGGTACAAGTCGGAAAGGAAACGCATCAATCCCTCCTTGCGCTCGCCCGGATAGATGAAGCTGCCCACCTTGTGCAGGCGGCGGCTGATGGTGCCGGCCAGCAGTTGGGCCGAGCCTTCGAGGCCCAGCCGCTCCTGCTCCTGGCGCAGGGTCATCACCAACTCCCCTTCGGTGATGCGGTGGAAATCGGAGATCTGCAGCTGGCAGTCGGGGTGTACCAGCAGGTCCTGCACCGCCCGCTTGCACATGGCAGTGGCCGAGCGCACGGCGTGGTGCCAGTAGACGTTGCGGTACATCAAGTAGTTGGTAAAGACCAGGGCCTCCACCGCTGAAACCCCCTTGCTGGTGATGGCCAGGCGTTTGTTGTGAGGGTCGAACTTGATAGAGGCGATGAGCCGGTCGCGATTGACACTCTCGCCAAAGGGCACCCCGCAGAAGAGCGAGTCGCGCAGCAGGTAGTCGACCTTGTCCGGGTCGAGGGTGCCGCTGAGGATATTGGCCAGCAGCAGGTCGCGGGGGGGAATTTCCCGGTCCCGGGCATGGTAGTCGATGACATTGGCCACCCGCACCGGGTCCACCTGTAGTTGATCCCTGAGCACGGGGTAGAGACTGCCCTTGGGGTCTTCGATGAGTTGGCGGGCCCGCCGCTCGTGACCCACAAAAAAGGAGCGCAACTCCTCCAGGGTATGGGAGAAGGGGTAGTGGCCCACGTCGTGTAACAGGGTGGCGGCCAGGAAGACGCGGATATCCTCGTCCTCCAACTGGAGAGGGGGATCGGAGCGCAGCAGGCGCACCAGGAACTGTTTGGCCAGGTGGAAGACCCCCAGGGAATGCTCGAAGCGGGAGTGCCGCGCCCCCGGATAAACCAGATGCACGTAGCCCAACTGGGTGATGTTGCGCAGGCGTTGGAAGTCTTCGGTGTCCACCAGGGCCAGCAGCGGGGCGGGGAAGTGGATATAACCCCAGACCGGGTCGCGGATGGCCTTGCCTTCTTCCAGCAGGAGGGGATGATCCATAATGGGCCAATTTACGCGGGGGCCGGCACCCTGTCAAGGTGGGTGGGGTCAGGAGGGAATTGAGTTCAACTCTTTCTGGGATCGGAAGTTAGCAATAAGGCCGCGCCGGGGGAGATGGTTGACAGGTGCGGAGATAAGACCTATCTTAAAAAACTTACTCTAGAATATAAAGAGCACCTTAGCCGCGAGCACCGCGCGGCGTTCAGAAAAGGGGAAGCATGGATCGCACCTTGATGATCATCAAGCCCGATGCCGTCGCCAAACACGTCATCGGCGAGATTCTGCGGTTGGTGGAGGCCGAAGGCTTCGTCGTCCGCCAGTTGCGCATGACCCATCTGACCGTGGAGCAGGCCGAGGTCTTTTACGCGGTGCATCGGGAGCGGTCTTTCTTCGGCGAACTGGTCGGGTTCATGACTTCGGGGCCGGTGGTGCCCATGGCCCTTGAGCGGGCCGACGCCGTGCCCCACCTGCGGCAGTTTATCGGCGCCACTGACAGCACCAAGGCGGCACCCGGCACCATCCGCCGCGAGTTTGGCACCGATGTGCAGTGCAATGCGGTACATGCCTCCGACTCGGCTGAGAACGCCGCCAACGAAATCGAGTTTTTCTTCGGGAAAAAGGCCTGATGGGGAGGCGCCGGCCAGAGGGGGGCGAGGTGCCGCCCACGACCCTGATTCTCGACGAGATCGAGGAGGGGGTCAGCCGGCGTCAGGTCGAGGTGGATACCGCAGGCCTCGATCTGGGCGAGGGTGATTTTCGTCTGGTCGGCCCCTTGCAGGTGGTTTTCCGTTTCAACCGTTCGGCCCAGACTTTTCAGGTCAGCGGCCAACTCCGCGGCCAACTGATCGGCGAATGCTGTCGTTGCCTGGAGCCGGTCGAACAAGAGCTGGAGGCCGACCTGCAACTCTTGCTCCAGCGCCAGCAACTCAGTGGCGACGAGCGCGAGGCCGTTGCCGAGGATGAGGATGTCGAAATCCTCGACCCGGGTGCCAAGCAGGTGGATCTGAAGGAGCGGCTGCGCGAGGCGGTGCTGCTCGACCTGCCCATGCGGGTGTACTGCCGCGAGGATTGCAAAGGGCTGTGCCCCCAGTGTGGCCACAACCTCAACAGTGGCCCTTGCACCTGTGCCACCGGCCAGGCAGATTTGCGCTGGGCGGCGTTGCGCGATTTGAAATTGTCCTAAATTAAACCCCGCTCCGCAGGTAAAAGCGCGGAGCCTGCTCAAAGAGAGGAGCATCAGCATGGTCGCTGTTCCCAAACGACGAATCTCCCGCACCCGCCGCGACAAGCGCCGCACCCACTGGAAAATGACGGTCCCGGCGATGAGCACCTGCGCCCACTGCGGCCAGCCGGCCCGGCCCCACCGGGTCTGCACCCATTGCGGGCAATACCGCGGCCGGGAGTACGCGGCCCCCCAGACCTGAGCGGCGGGATGGGCGGCTGAGTGGCTGAACCCAAGCGGTACCGCGCCATCATCACCGCGGTCGAGCGCTATCTGCCCGACAAGGTGGTGACCAACCACGACCTCGAGCGGATCGTCGAAACCTCCGATTCCTGGATTCGCGACCGCACCGGTATCGTCGAGCGCCGGATTTTGGAGGGGGAGGCTACGTCCTTCATGGCCACCGAGGTGGCGCGTCGGTTGCTGGCCAGCCGGCAGCTGGACCCGGGCGAGATCGATTTGATCATCGTCGCCACCATCACCCCGGACATGTTCTTCCCGTCCACCGCCTGTCTGGTCCAGGACCGGATCGGCGCGAGCCGGGCCTGGGGTTTCGACCTGTCGGCGGCCTGCTCCGGCTTTGTCTACGCCCTTGCCACCGGGGCCCAGTTCATCGAGAGCGGGGCTCACCGCCGGGTGCTGGTCATCGGCGGCGACAAGATGTCGGCCATCACCGACATGCAGGATCGCTCCACCTGTGTGCTCTTCGGCGACGGGGCAGGTGGGGTGTTGCTCGAACGGTCGGAAGAGCCGGACATGGGCATGATCGACTTTGAGATGCATGTCGACGGCGCGGGGTGCGAACATCTGCACATGAAGGGGGGCGGCAGTCTTTTTCCGGCCAGCCACGAGTCGGTGGATCAGCGCCTGCACTACATCCGCCAGGAGGGGCGGACGGTGTTCAAGTTCGCGGTGGTCAGGATGGCCGAGGTTTCCCTCAGCCTGCTGGCGCGCAACGGCCTGAAGGCAGATGACCTCAAACTCTTTGTCCCGCACCAAGCCAACCTGCGCATCATCGAGGCCACTGCCGAGCGCATGCACCTGGCCCGCGACAAGGTGATGGTCAACATCGACCGCTACGCCAACACCACCGGCGGCACCATCCCCATCGCCCTGTCCGAAGCCTGCGATCAGGGCCGCCTGGAGCGGGGGGATCTGTTGTTGATGACGGCGGTGGGCGGGGGCATGACCTGGGGCAGTGCCCTGTTCCGGTGGGCGATCTGAAATGAGCGGCCTGGTCTTTCTCTTTCCGGGGCAAGGTTCGCAGGCGGTGGGCATGGGCCGCGACCTGTGCGCCCGGTTTCCCGCTGCCGCCGAGCTTTTCGCCCAGGCCGACGATCTATTGAACTTACCTCTGAGCCAGTGCTGCTTCGAGGGGCCCGAGGAGGAGTTGCGCCAGACCGCAGTGACTCAGCCGGCCCTTTTTGTACACAGTATAGCGGCCTGTCGGCTCTTGCAGGATCGGGGCATTCGGCCTTCCTGGGTGGCCGGGCACAGCCTGGGAGAATATTCGGCCCTGGTGGCCGCCGGGGTCTTCGATTTTGCCGCTGGCCTCCAACTGGTGCGCCGGCGCGGGCAGCTGATGCAGGAACAGCGGCAGGGCAGCATGGCCGCGGTGCTGGGTCTCGAGGACCAGCAGGTGATCGATTTGTGCGCTCAGGTGCCTGGGGTGGTGCCGGCCAACTTCAACGCCCCGGGGCAGGTGGTTATTTCCGGCGAAGTGGAGGCGGTGCTCCGGGCGGGGAAACTGGCCGAAGCGGCAGGGGCCAAGCGGGTGGTGGAGCTGCCGGTCAGCGGGGCCTTTCACTCGCCGCTGATGGCGCCGGCTGCCCTAGAGCTGGCCGACCTGCTGCAGGGGATGGAGTTCAGGACGCCGCAGGTGCCGGTGCTCACCAACGTGGCCGCCGTCCCGGTGAGCGATCCGCACCAGCTGCAGCAACAACTAATTGATCAGATGACCAGTCCGGTGCGCTGGACCGCCATCATGCAGTGCCTGGTTGGTTTGGGGGTGGAGAGCGCTCTCGAAGTAGGGCCGGGCAGTGTGTTGCGGGGGCTGGCCCGCCGCGCCGCCCCCCAGGTGAAGGTGGCGGGGGCCGGCACTGCCGAGGAAATCGCCGCGCTGGGTGGGGGACAAAAAGATGACTGAGATGGGAACGTTGAAGGGCAAGACCGCTCTGGTGACCGGAGGGTCGCGCGGCATCGGCCGGGCCATCGCCCTGCGCCTGGCCGCAGCAGGGGCGGACGTGGCGGTCTGTGCCCGTCAGGTGGAGGCGGCCCAGACAGTGGCCGGGGAGTTGCAGGCCCTGGGGGTGCGGGCTCTGGCCCGCCCGGCGGATGTGTCCCAGACCGCTCAGGCCGGCGCCCTGATCGAGGCGGTGCTGGCCGAATGGGGCCGGCTCGATATCTTGGTCAATAATGCCGGCATCACCCGCGACAACCTGCTCCTGCGCATGAGCGAGGAGGATTGGGACGCGGTGATGGATACCAACCTCAAGGGCGCCTTCAACTGCTGCAAGGCGGCGGGCCGTTCCATGGTCAAGGCGCGCAGCGGCCGCATCATCAACATATCTTCGGTGGTGGGGCTGATGGGCAACGCCGGGCAGGCCAACTACGCCGCTTCCAAGGCGGGCCTGTGCGGCTTCACCAAGAGCCTGGCCCGGGAGCTGGCTTCCCGCAACATCACCGCCAATGTGGTGGCCCCCGGCCTGGTCCCAGAGACCGGGATGACCGGCGAGTTGGATGATAAGGCGCTGGAAAAACTGATGACACAGATTCCCCTGGGGCGGCCGGGCCTTCCCGAAGACGTGGCCCATGCGGTGGCCTTTCTGGCCTCGGACCAGGCAGCCTACATTACCGGCCAGGTGTTGTGTGTGGACGGGGGCATGGTGATGTAGGGCAGCGCCGGCGCAAAATATCGTATCGCACCACTAAATCCACTCTTTCTCCACGGAGGATGTTTTAAATGGCTTCTATCGAACAGCGGGTCAAGGAGCTGGTCGTCGAACAATTGGGCGTGAGCCAGGAACAGGTGACGCCGCAGGCTTCCTTTGTCGACGACCTGGGGGCGGATTCGCTCGACACGGTCGAGCTGGTCATGGCCTTCGAGGAAGAGTTCGGCCTCGATATCCCCGACGAGGACGCGGAGAAGATGGCCACCGTCTCCGACGCCATCAAGTATCTGGAGGAGCACAGCAAGACCTAAGAGACCCAGCCAGGAGATCGGCAGTGTCCAGACGCAGGGTAGTAGTCACGGGTATGGGGGCCTTGGCCCCCAATGGCAATGATCTGGAGTCCTTCTGGGCGGCTTTGCTAGCTGGACGCTCTGGGATCGGGCCCATCACCCGTTTCGACACCTCCAGGCACGAGGTGAAGATCGCCGGCGAGGTCAAGGATTTCGACCCCGAGGCGGCCCTCGACCGCAAGGAGGTCCGGCGCAACGACCCCTTCACCCATTACGCGGTGTACGTGGCGACCCAGGCCTTTGCCCACGCCGGGCTCGACATGGCTAAGACCGACCCGGAGCGGGTGGGGGTGATCTTTGGCTCGGGAATCGGGGGCATCCAGACCCACGAGGCCCAGCACACCGTGCTCATGGAGAAGGGGCCGGATCGCGTCAGTCCCTTCTACGTGCCGATGATGATCAGCGATATGGCCCCGGGCATGATCTCCATGAAGCTGGGCGCCAAAGGTCCCAACTACGCCACGGTTTCGGCCTGCGCCTCGGCAGCCCACGCCATCGGCGAGGCAGCCCGCAAGATTCAGTACGGCGAGGCCGAGGTGATGATCACCGGCGGGTCGGAGGCGGCGGTCAGCCCCATCTCCATCGCCGGTTTTGCCTCGGCCAAGACCCTGTCCACCCGCAACGACGAGCCAGAGCGAGCCAGCCGGCCCTTCGACGCCCAGCGCAACGGCTTCGTGATGGGTGAGGGCGGCGGGGCCCTGGTGCTGGAGGAGCTGGAGCACGCCCGCCGGCGCGGGGCCGAGATCTGGGGCGAGTTTCTGGGCTTGGGGTTCACTGCCGACGCCTACCATCAGACCTCCATGGCCCCCGGGGGTGAGGGCGGGGTGAGGGCGGTGCGCATCGCCCTCAAGGACGCCGGTCTGGCGCCCGAGGACATCGGTTACATCAACGCCCATGGCACTTCCACCACCCTGGGCGACAGCCAAGAAACTGCGGCGATCAAGGCGGTCTTCGGCGCCCACGCAAGGCGCTGCCCGGTCAGTTCCACCAAGTCGATGACCGGACACCTGTTGGGTGCGGCGGGCGCCATCGAGAGCATCGCCTGCATCATGGCCCTCAAGCGCGGGGTGGTGCCTCCGACCATCAACTACGAAAATCCCGATCCAGCGTGCGACCTGGACTATGTGCCCAATCAGGCCCGTTCGCTCCAGGTGCGCTACGCGCTCAACAATTCCTTCGGTTTCGGGGGCCACAATGCGGCCCTGGTCTTCGGGCGTTTTGACGAATGATGAATTGTTGAGGCAGGGGGGACATGGGCTGGCTGACCGCTTTTGTTCACCGCTGGCGCCGGGCGCCGGGGGCCCTGTCGGCAGCGCGGCTGCGGGCCCTGGAAGAACGCCTCGGCTATCACTTCCGCAACCCGGAGCTGCTGATTCACGCCCTGAAGCACCGCTCTTTTGTCTACGCCAACCAGGGCCGCGGTTTAGAGTCCAACGAACGCCTCGAGTTTCTGGGCGACGCGGTGCTCGACTTGGTGGTGGCAGAGTCCCTGTTCCGCCGCTTTCCCGACCAACGCGAGGGGGATCTGACCCAGATGAAGTCAGTGGCGGTGAGCCGCGTGGTGCTGGCCCGCAAAGCCAGCCAGTTGGGTCTGGAGGAGTTTGTGCTGCTCAGCCACGAGGAGCGGCAGTCCAGCGGGGGCCGGCAACCTTCGATCCTCAGCGATGCCTTCGAGGCGGTGATCGGGGCCCTGTATCTCGATGGGGGCCTGGAGCCCAGCCGGCGTTTCATCGAGCGGGTGGTGCTGCAGGGGTTGGGCGAGGTGATTGCCGAGGAGGAGCACACCAATTTCAAGAGCAAGTTGCTGGAGCACACCCAGGGCCTGGGGGCCGGCCACCCCAAATACCAGGTCAGCTCCGAAGAAGGCCCCGAACACTGCAAGGTGTTCAGCGTCGAGGTGATCGTCACCGGTCGGCTGGTGGGGCAGGGGCGCGGCCTCAGCAAGAAGGAAGCCCAGCAGATGGCGGCCAAGGATGCGCTGCAGCACCTGGGAGCGTTGTGAGTGCCTGGCGTTTCCTCAACACCGGCCCAGCCAGCGGGGCCTTCAACATGGCGGTGGACGAGACCCTGCTCGAAGGGGTGGGGAGCGGCGAGCCGGTATTGCGAGTCTATGGCTGGGCGCCGGCGGCGGTCTCCTTTGGCTATGGCCAGCAGCCCTGGCGGGAAGTGGACCTGGACAAATGCCGCGCGGCGGGCATCGAGGTGGTGCGGCGGCTCACCGGGGGGCGGGCGGTGCTTCATTGGGAGGAATTGACCTACAGTGTGATTTGCCGGGACGACGATCCCCAGTGCGGCGGCCCCATCAGCCATACCTATCGCCGCATCGGTGAAGCCCTGGTGCATGGATTGAGACTGTTTGGGGTGGAAGCGATCTTGGAACGGGCGCGGCCTCGGGCCCTGCGTCCGCGGGAGACGGGCGTGAGTGAGCCTTGTTTTGCCAGCCTAGCCCGTTGGGAGGTCAAATGCGGCGGGCGCAAGCTGATCGGCAGCGCTCAGCGTCGGGTGCGGGGGGCGATCTTACAACACGGTGCCCTGCTCATCGGGCCGCAGCACCGGCGTCTGCTCGAACTCCTGCCCGCTGGCGCGGCCGAGGGGCGCGCCGCCACCAGTCGTCTGGAGGAGGGCAGCACCTGCCTGCAGGAGTGGGTTGATGAGTCGGTGAATGTGGAGCAGCTGGCCGGGTGTCTGGCCGAGGGTTTTGCCGACTACCTGGGGGTGGAGATGCAGCCGGGGGTGTTGAGCCCCGCAGAAGCAGGGCGGGCAGTGGAATTGATGCAAACCCAGTACGGCAACCCGGTCTGGACCGGGGCGGTCCACCGCTGAGCCATGGCGGATTCCCAGCCCATCCTCCAGGTCCGCCAGCTGCGGACCTACTTCCACACCCACAGTGGGGTGGGCCGCGCGGTGGACGGCGTCTCCTTCGACTTGCAGCGGGGCCAGACCCTGGGGCTGGTAGGCGAGAGCGGCTGCGGCAAGAGCATGACCGCTCTTTCGCTGATGCGCCTGGTGCCTTCGCCCCCCGGGCGCATCGAGTCGGGCGAGGTGCTGCTGGAGGGGCGCGATCTGCTGCAGCTGTCCGGGGACCAGATGTGCCAGGTGCGGGGCGCCGACCTGGCGATGATCTTTCAGGAGCCGATGACCAGCCTCAATCCGGTGCTCACCTGTGGATACCAGATCGCCGAGGCGGTGATCCTCCACCAGCAGGTCTCCAGGGAGGAGGCGCGGGCGCGGGCCATCGAGATGCTCAAGCGGGTGGGCATTCCAGCCCCGGAGCAGCGGGTCGACGAGTACCCCCACCAGCTCAGCGGCGGTATGCGGCAGCGGGTGATGATCGCCATGGCCCTGTCCTGCAACCCGGCGGTGTTGATCGCCGACGAGCCCACCACCGCCCTGGACGTAACCATCCAGGCACAGATCCTCGAACTGCTGGCGCGCCTGCGCGAAGAGTTGCGTATGGCGGTGCTGCTGATCACCCACGATTTTGGAGTGGTGGCCGAGGTGGCCGACCAGGTGGCGGTGATGTACGCTGGGCAGATTGTCGAACACGCCAGCCCGGCGGCGATTTTTGCCCGGCCTCTGCACCCTTATACCCGGGGGTTGTTGCAGTCCATCCCGCGCCTGGGCCAGCGGCGGGAACGGCTGGCCATCATCCCGGGCATGGTGCCGGACGCGCGGCATTTCCCGTCGGGGTGCCGCTTCGCCCCCCGCTGTCCCCTGGCCGAGGAGCGCTGCCGGCAGCAGGCACCGGTGCTGGAGATGCTGGAGCCCCAACATCAGGTGAGTTGCTGGAAGGCGGGGACGGGCTGAGATGAAGGTGCCGCTCTTGGAATTGAGGAATTTACAGAAGCATTTTCCGGTGCGCCGGGGGGTGTGGGGCGGGGTGCGCGGCTGGGTCAAGGCGGTGGACGGGGTGTCCCTGCAACTCTGGCCGGGCGAGACCTTGGGTGTGGTGGGCGAAAGTGGCTGCGGCAAGACCACCCTGGGGCGGCTCATCTTGCGCCTGGTCGAGGCCACCGCCGGCGAGGTTCTTTTTGAGGGCACCGATCTGTTGCAACTGCCGCCGGCCCAGATGCGGGCGCGCCGCCGGCAGTTGCAGATCATTTTTCAGGACCCCTACAGCTCCCTGAATCCAAGGTTGACGGTGGGCGGCATCATCGGCGAAGGGCTGAAGATCCATCACCTGGCCCGGGGCGAAGAGTTGGAACGCCGGGTGGGGCAATTGTTGGACATGGTGGGCCTGCCTGCCAACGCGGCGCGGCGTTATCCGCACGAGTTTAGCGGCGGCCAGCGCCAGCGCATCGGCATTGCCCGCGCCCTGGCGGTGGAGCCGCGCTTCATCGTGGCTGACGAGCCGGTCTCGGCGCTCGACGTGTCGGTGCAGGCCCAGATCGTCAATTTGATGCAGGACCTGCAGCGCGACCTGGGGTTGACCTACATGTTCATCGGCCACGACCTGAGTGTAGTGCAGCACATCTCGGATCGGGTGGCGGTGATGTACCTGGGGCGCATCGTCGAGTTGGCCGATCGCGACCAGCTCTACGCCGCCCCCGCTCATCCCTACACCCGCGCCCTGCTCTCGGCGGTGCCTTCGCCCACCCCAGGAGCGCGACGCCAGCGCCAGATTTTGCAGGGAGATGTGCCCAATCCGGCGGCCATCCCGCCGGGCTGTCCCTTCCACCCCCGTTGCCCCGAGCGCCGGGATATCTGCAGCCGCCAGGTCCCCTCCCTGGAGGAATTGGAAAGCGGTCACCAGGTGGCCTGTCTGTTGCGTTATCCGGCGGAGGTCAAGCGCCGGCTGGGTATTCCGGAGGAAGAAGGGCAAAACCAAGATCATTCTACAGGGCAGGAGAATAGAACGCTATGATGACGAGCTTGCGGCAGCACACGGCCATAGTCCTATGGGTCGTTATTTTTTCCTTTGTCGGTTTAATTTTTATTGAATGGGGTGCCGATTTTTCCAGCACCTCGATGCAAAGCGCCAATGAGGCCGTGGGCTTGATCAACGGCCGCACCATCGGGGTAGAGCAGTTCCGCGAGGCGCTGCGCAACGCCGCCCGTATGGAACAAAGCCAGGGCCGCCAGGGCCAAGATGGGCAGCTGGTGGGTGAGGTCTGGGACGCGCTGGTCAAAGACCTGTTAACCTCCCACGAGATCGAGCGGCTGGGCGTCCAGGTCACCGACAAGGAGTTGGCCTACTACACCCGCACCCAGCCCCCCAGGGAGGTGCAGGGCTTCGCCGCCTTCCAGACCGAGGGCAAGTTCGACCTGGGCAAGTACAACCAGTTCCTCAGTGATCCTAGGACTTATGCCGATCCGGCCAACAAGTCCTTTGTCGTGCAGGTCGAGAATCTCATCAAGAACCAGCTGCTCAACTACAAGTTGCAGCGCCTGGTCACCGAAGCGGTGCAGATCAGTCCCGCCGAAGTGCGCCAGTTCTTCACTGATCACCAGGAAAAGGTCCGGGTCGAATATGTTTTTGCCCCCGGCAACAAGGTCAAGGACAGCGAAGTGAGTGTCTCGCCTGCCGAGCTGGACGCTTATTACCAGGAACACCTCAGCGAGTACCAGCACGGCGACCAGGCGCGGATGTCCTATGTGGTCCTGCCCCGCCTGCCCAGCGCCCGCGATTCGCTGCGGGTGGGCCAGGATATCGCCCAGCTGCGGCAAGAGATCGTGCAGGGGGCCGACTTCGCCGAGCTGGCCAAGAGCCTTTCCGAAGACCCAGGGTCGGCCCCCAATGGCGGCGACCTGGGGACTTTTGGCCGCGGACGTATGGTAAAATCCTTCGAGGATGTGGCCTTTGCCCTCAAGCCGGGCGAGGTTTCCGAGCCCTTGCTCACGCAATTTGGCTGGCACCTGATCAAGAACGAAGAGCATCTGACCACCAATGGCGAAGAACAGGTGCATGCCCGCCATCTCTTGCTCAAATTCTCCCCCTCGGCCGAGACCGAGGATGAGCTGCGCACCCGGATCGACACCCTCAAGGCCGCCGCCGAGAAGCAGGGCCTGGAGGCCGCCGCCCAAGCGGCCGGGCTGGAGGTGCGCGACAGTGGTTTTGTCGGCAAGGGTGTACCGGTGCCGGGGCTAGGCGATGGTTCGGCCTGGATGGTCAATCACTTCGTGCAGAACCCCACCGGGGAAGTGGCTCAGGGCGGCAACGAGCAGGCCTTCTGGGTGGCCCAGTCCAAGGGCAGCCGCACCAAGGGCACCGCCAGTCTGGACGATGTGCGTCAGCAGGTAGAGCGGGCGGTGCTCAACCAGAAGAAGGCCGAGCGGGCCGGCCAGACCCTGCAGGCCCTGCGGGCACAGGCAGCCGGCGGCCTGACTCAGGCGGCCACGGCCCTGGGCCTGGAGGCGCACACCACCGAGCCCTTTGCCCGGGCCGACCAGGTGCCCGGCATCGGCCGCAGCAACGCCTTTGTGAAGGCGGCTTTCCACTTGCAGCCGGGCCAATTGAGCGAGGTGGTCACCCTGCCGCGCGGGGCCTATCTGATCAGATTGGTGGAGAAGATCCCGGCGGACGAGACCAATTTCCAGGCTACCTCCAAGCAGCTGACCGATCAGTTGTTACGCCAGCGCCAGGGTGAGGCCCTGCAGATCTGGTTCGACCGGCTCTACGCCAATGCCCAGATCGAGGACAACCGCCCTCGTTTCGGCTTCACCTTCTGAGAGGAGTAGAGCACAGATGTTAGCACAGCCAGGCAAGACGCGGGTCGGTCTCATCGGCCTGGGGATCATGGGTGCGCCCATGGCCCTCAACCTGCTCAAGGCAGGGTACCAGTTGAAGGCCTACAACCGCAGCGACCGTCCCCGAGTCCGCCAGGTGGCGGAGGCCGGCGCGGTGTTGTGTACGTCGCCCCGGGAAGTGGCCGCGGCCAGCGACATCATCATCACCATGGTCACCGACACCCCCGATATGGAGGCGGTGATCCTGGGCGAGGAGGGGGTGGTGCACGGGGCGGCGCGCGGGGCGGTGGTCATCGATATGAGCACCGTCTCCCCCCGCGCCACCCAGCAGGTGGCCGCCGAGCTAGAGAAGAAGGGCGTCGAGATGTTAGACGCTCCGGTCAGCGGCGGCGACGTGGGTGCCCAGAATGGGACGCTCTCGATTATGGTGGGTGGAGACCAGGCGGTCTTCGACCAGTGCCTGCCGGTCTTCGAGGCCATGGGCAAGAAGATCACCCTCATCGGCGGACACGGGGCTGGCCAGACCACCAAGCTGTGCAATCAGATCGCCGTTTCGGTGAACAACCTGGCCATGGCCGAGGCCCTGATGCTGGCCGCCGCCTCGGGCCTGGACGTGGAGAAGGTGCTCAACGCCATCAGCGGCGGGGCTGCCGGCTCCTGGCAGTTGAGCAATCTGGGACCGCGCATCCTCAACGGCGATTTTGCCCCTGGTTTCATGGTGCGGTTGCAACAGAAAGATCTAAAGTTAGTGCTGGGGGCGGCCAACGACATCAAGCTGGCCCTGCCCGGGGTGAGCCTGGCTCACCAGTACTTCAACATCGTCGAGCGGGCCGGTGGCGCCGAGGAAGGCACCCAGGCGCTGATCAAGGCCTACGAGCAGCAGGCCGGCACGCAGGCCCGCAAGAGCTGAGGGGAAAGGCGCCGGTGAATTTTCGCAAGGTCGGCATCCTGCCCCGCGAAGAGGTCCAGGCCCACGCCGTGCAGGAGGCGCAGAACCTTTTCGCGCAGCGCCAGATCGAGGCGCTGCGCCTCGACGCCGGGGGGCAGCCTCCCGCCGACCTGGATCTGGTAATGGCCATGGGCGGCGACGGCACCGTGCTCAAGGCCCTCGATCTTTTTCCCGGCTGCCCGGTGCTGGCTATCAACTTCGGCACCGTCGGCTTCCTCACCGCCGGCGACCGCCGCGACCTGGAGCAGATCATCACCTTCCTGCTGGAGGGGCGCTTCTTCATCAGCGAGCGGCTGGTGCTCCACTGCCGCTACCCGGGGGGCGAGGCACGGGCCATCAACGAAGTGATCGTGCGCACCAGCAACCGCCTGATCTTCACTGACGTCTACGTCGACGACACCAAGATCCGCACCATTCAGGGCGACGGGGTGGTGGTGGGCACCCCCACCGGCAGCACCGCCTTTCTGCTGGCCGCCGGGGCGCCCATCGTCATGCCGGACGTGCGCTGCATCATCCTCGACGGCATCAACGAGTACAATTTCACCTCCCGCTCCCTGATTCTGACCCCCGAGTCGCGCATCCGCCTCTACATCAGCCCCCAGACCCGGGACCCGTACGTGTACCTGACGGTCGACGGCCGGCAACTGGGCCCCATGAGTCCCAGGCAGGAGGTGCATATCTGCCGGTCCGAGCAGAGTGCCCGGCTGATTTACTTTCATTCGGACTACTTCTTCCACAACCTCTCCTCCAAGCTCTCTTGGTAGAAAGTCGGAACCAACTATGAAACTCGTCGTGACCGGCGCTGACCGGCCGCTGGGCGCCCTCCTGTGCCTCGGCCTGGCCCAGGGCCGCGAGGTGGTGCCCGCAGGAGCGGGTGTAGACCTGCGTTCCCCCGAAGAAGTGACGGCGCTGCTCAAAGGGGCGCAGGCCATCGTCCACGCCCTGCCCTTTGATCCGCCGATGGGCAGCGGCATCGAGGCCGAGGGCGAAGTGCTGGACCTGGTGGCCCGCAGCACCTATGTCCTGGTACAGGCGGCCTGCCAGGCGGGGATCAAGCGGCTGGTGCTGATCAGCCAGCTCTCGTTGCTGGAGGCCTATCCGGCGATCTACGAGGTGGGACCAGATTGGGAGCCCCGGCCCCGGCCCGAGGGGCTGGCCCTGGCACCCTACATGGCTGAGTTGACTTGCCGCGAGATTGCCCGCCTCGGCAAGATTGAGGTGGTCTGTCTGCGGCTGGGAACGCTGGACGCTCCCGAGGGGACCAGCGGTGCCGACGCGCTCAAAGCAGTGGAAGCGGCCCTGGTCTACGAGCGCAAGGAGAGGGAATACCATTGGTCAGTGCATCACGTGGCCTCGGCAGGCCGTTTTGCGACGCGCGCGGAGGGCAACTGAGATGGCAACGGTAAAAAAAGGCAAGGTGGTGATTTTCGGCGCCGGCGGCCCGGTGGGCGCAGCGGCCATCCAGGCCCTCAAGGATCATTATACGCTGCGGGTGACAGATCTCAAGCCCATGGCCGAGATCGCCGCGGCCCCTTCGCCCCAGGGACCGCGGGCGCCGGTACCCGAACTCCTGGGTGCTCCGCACGAGAACCGCGTGGTGGACATCACCAAGTACGAGCAGGTGCTCGAAGCCTGCCGAGGCATGGACGCGGCCATCAACCTGACAGTGGTGCGGCCGCATCCGGTGCTGGCCTTCACCGTCAGTATGGTGGGGGCCTTCAACCTGGCCAAGGCAGCGGCCGCGTGCAAGCTGAAACGCCTGATCCACACCGGGCCGTACCACACCGCCATGGGTCACGGGGCCGATTACTGGAACGATTTTCAGGTGGTCCCCGAGGTGCCCCTGCATCCGGGGGATGACCTGTACGCGCTGACCAAATATCTGGGCCTGCACCTCACCGACCGTTTCGCGCGGGAGCGGGGCCTCGAGGTGCTGACCTACTTGTTCTGCGCCTTCCTGCCCCGCAAGGTCGAGCCCGAAGACCGGGGCCAGGGGGTCCATCCCTTTGCCACTTCGTGGGAGGACACCGGAGAAGCCTTCCTCTGTGGGTTGCGCGCACCCAAGATGCCCTCGCCCCACGAGGTCTTTTTTATCTGCGCCGAGCTGCCCCACGGCAAGTTCCGCGCCGACAAGGCAGAGCGTTTGCTCAAGTGGAAGGCCAAGGACACCTTTGAGGAGTGGTACCGCAAGCAGGGGTAGCGATGGGGCACGGGCAGCTCTTGCGCGACGGCAGTGTGGAAGCGGTCTTCGACGAGTGGGAGCAACCCCTCACATGAACCAGCGCTGCTCCCGGTGCACGGCATCCCCAAAGTTGCGCATGAACTCCATCTCCTCCGGGGAGAGCGGGCCCTGGCGCAGGGCGGCCAGGTTCTCGGCCAGCTGCGCCGGATTGGAAGGGGCGCACATACACACGTGGACCTGGGGGTTGGAGAGAACGAAGCGGTAACACTGGGCCGCAGTGGGCACCGGGCCGCTCTCGGGCCAACCTTTGGGCCGGCGCAACAGACCGCGCCAGCGGGTGGCGGTGTAGCTGACTAACCCCGGGTGGTGGGCTGCCAGATACGGGAAGACTTCCTGTTCAGCGCCCCGGTGTGCGGCATTGTAACGAATCATGAACACGTCGAGGGCCCCCTCGGCGGCCAGGCGGCCGGCGAAGCGGCGGTCGTGGCAGGACAAACCCACGGCCCGCACCTTTCCTTCCTCGCGCAGCCGGCACAATTCCTCGCGGGTGCGCGGGGAAAAGTGTTGCTCTTTCATCACCCCCAGGAACAGGAAAACGTCGATATAGTCGGTGCGGAACTGGCGCAGCCGCTTCTCTAGGGTGCGGCGCAGGTTCAGATGGCCGAAGCCCAGGTTGTACGCGCCAGTGGCCAGCACGCAGTGCTCGCGCCGGCTGGCAAAGACCTCGCGCAGGGTGCGGACCATCTGCCCATCGATGCCATAGGCGAAGAAGTAGTTGAGCCCCTCGTCCAGGGCTTGGTGGATAGTCTCTTTGCCGGGGCGGTAGGTGGCTGACAGGCCCAGGCGGCATACGGGCATGCCGGTGCGGCCCAGCAGGGTGTGGGTGAAGTCGGGCGTCTGTGCCATGGCGGTCCTCAGCTGAGTTGCTGTCGCAGCGGCAGCCAGTGTTCGTCGAGCCAGCGCAGCGGTTCCTCGGCCTGGCGCGAAAAGAAACGAAAACGCTGATCCGGGGCGACCTTGGCCATGCCCTCTAGGCGCATGGAGATCCAGCGGCCGGCAAAGGCGCGGGGGAGGGCGTCCAACTCGGCCGGGGCGAGGGGCGCGATCTCCTGGTAGGCGCGCAGGAAGAGGGCGCAGCGGTCGGGGTCGAACTGGGCCGCGTCGGTGAGGGACCAGATGTCCCCCGCGTCGATGCGGCGGGGCAGAGTGGCGAAGAAATAGAGCCCATCGGCCACGTCCCGGCAGCGGACGCCCGGCACGGCCCAGTCCAGGTCGAAGATGCCCACCACCTGCCCTTTTGCGGAGAAGAGCAGGTTGGCCGGGGTGTAGTCCCCGTGCATCACCCAGCCTTCCAGAGGAGCATATGCAGCCCCTGCGTAGGTGCGATCCTGCTCGGCCACCCTAGCCAGGAAGCGGTCCACCAGGGCCTCTTCCGCTGGATTGGTTGCCAGCTTTCTGACCGCTAGCAGATTCTCGCGCTGCAGTTGCGGATCGTCCATGCGCCCACTCACTGCGGAGGAGAAACCCAGGGCGGTGTATTGGGCGATGGATTCGGGTGGCCCGGCGGGCCGGTACTGCGCGGCGGCCTGGTGGAAGCGGGCCAGGGCCTGGGCGGCGCTGACCAATTCGCCGTGTTGGTGTGGGTCGAAGGGCCGGCCAGTGACAAAGGGGTAGAGTTCGTACACCCCCTCTGGCCGGCGCAGCCAGATCTGGCCGGTGGTTGTTTGCAGGGCGGCCACCGTGGGGATGCCGAGGGCGACCAGGTGGGCGCGCAGTCCGTGGTCAAAGGCCAGGCGCACTTCGCCAGAGGTGCGGGCACCCCGGCGGCGCAGGAAATACTCGCCCCGGGTGGTGATGACCTTCCAGGTGCGGCCCGCAGTGCCGCCGGCCGGGACCAAGTGCAGGAGCTGGCCCACCTCGTAGGCGGCCAACACCTGGCTGGTCTGGGGCTTTTCCATCAACGGGCGAGGGTCTCGGTGATCTTCATGATCTGGCTCCGGTGAAATCGCCCTGCGTGGGATCAGCTTTTTTAGCGCTGGCTGAGGGCTGGTTGTTGGCGCAATTTACCAGGTACAGTAAGCAAGGACCGAGGGTTGCGCCATATGAGGAGGAGTAAGACATGAAGGATGCTCTGCCTGCGTGGTCGCGTCGGGGAGCGACCCGTTCCGGCTTTTCCCCAGGCGTGTCCTTCACCCTCGCTCGCTCTGGCTCCGCTGCCCCGCAGCCCCACCACGCGGACTTCCCTCCCCAACCGCTCCCCGGGAAAGGCCTTCAGGGTCATCTCCCCGCCGCTCGTTGGCTGGCGCTATTGATGTTGTTCTGCCTGGTCCTAGTTGCACACGCCCAGCAGGTGCCGGTGCCCAATCCTTCTTTTGAGGTGGGGCAGGGGCAGCCGGTGGGATGGATGCTGGCGGGGACGGGCGAGTGGATGCAGGGCGGGGCCGAGGGGGAGCGGGCGCTGGCGATCAGGGGTGATGGGCAGAGCACCAGCTTCTGGCGTTCGGCGCCGCTGGCCCTCAAGCCCGGGGGATTGTACCTGCTGCGCTTCAGGGCCCGCGGTGTGGAGGGCGGGGGCGGCACGCCCACCAGCGGGCCGGTCTTCTGCAACCGCGATCTGGGCGATCTGGGCACGCAGTGGGGCGAGCAGACCTCGGTTTTCGCCGCGCCCGATTCCCTGGACGCGGAACGGGTCTGGCTGCGTTTCGGGCAGTGGCACCTCAAAGGCACAGCGGCCTTCGACGCCGTTTCGCTGGCCGAGGCCCAGCCGGTGTACCCCCGTCAAGGCGATCTGGTGTTGGGAGAGGGCGAGCAACTCGACGGCCGGCGCTACACCTTTGAGGCCCCTTTCCACAGCCCCTCGCGCAATCACAGTCGGCCCCTAGTTGCCCAGCGCTGCGACTTCAACACCAACCGCTGGGTCTTTGGCGCGGGCAGCTACGTGGTCTACCGCCATGAGCTGGCTGGCCGTCCACAGCGCAGCGCCCAGGTGGTCGTGACCATCAGCTACTACCAGGCCGGGGAACTGGTGGTGGAGGCCAGCGCCGATGGCGAGCGATGGCGCGAGTTGGGCACCTTGGGCGAGGCGGGCAGCCGCAGCTTGGCCCTGCCCGGCGAGTTGCTGCCGGCGCCGGCAATCTGGATCCGGTTGCGCGCCCGGGCCAAAGAAGCGTTGGGGATGGACTCGGCCCCGGGGTCCTTCCAGGTCCACAGCTATACCTATAGCTCGATAGTAGAAGGCACATCACTGCGCCTCCAGGGGCGTACCCAGTTTGTGGTGATCCAGGGCACCGATCCCCGGCTGAAGGTGCAGGTCACGGGTCTGGGTGAACAGGTGCCGGGAGGGGACAACCGTATTGCGGTGCAGGTGGAAAACACCACCGGGGACCTCCTTTCCCTGCCCCAACGGGTGCGGGTGGTGAAGGATGGGGAAACCGAGGTGTCCGTCCGGGCGAGTGATGCCGAACTTCCCCCTGGTCCCAGTGTATTCTATCCACCCTACGAACTGCCCGGCGATGGCAGCTTTTGGGTGGAGTATTCTCTGGGCGAATTCCGCGCCGGGGCCGGGGTGTACCTGGCGTCGCTCTACGCCACTGGGTACGGGGAGCAGTTGCCTGGGTCGAGTGCGGATATAGGTCTGTGGGGCGCTTCCTCCGGGCAGAAGGTGAGCCGGCAGCGGCCCCTGCCTCAGGCCAAAGGGCAGGCCCTGCTCATCCGCGCTGCCCGCGACGAACGCGAGGCTGCCCAACTGGTGGTGCGGCCCGCCCGCAGGCTGAGCGGCCTGCGCGCCACGCCCCAGGATCTGCGGGGACCGGAGGGGGCCCGCATCGCGGCCGGGCAGATCGAAATTCTGCGCGTGGCCTATGTGCCGGTGGCCCAGCCTTCCGACTACCGCGGCACCGCGGCGCTCTGGCCCGACCCCCTGCCGCCGCTGGACCGGCCCATCGACGTGCCCGCCAACACCAACCAGCCCCTGTGGGTGCGGGTCCATGTGCCCCCCGGAGCGCCGGCCGGATGGTACACCGGCGTCATCGAACTGCAGGCCGAAGGGTTCAGCGCCCAGGTGCCTGTGCAGGTGGAGGTGTACGATTTTGAGTTGCCCCGGCGCATGACTTGCACCACGGCTTTCGGCTTCTCGCCCGAAGAGGTCTTCCGTTATCAAAAGCTCTCCGACCCTCGGGAGCGGCGGATGGTGCTGGACCAGTACCTGAAAAACTTCAGCGCCCACCGGATCTCGCCCTATGACCCGGCCCCGCTCGATCACTTTGAGGTGAAATGGTCGCCCACGGTGAAGCCCAGCTTCTCGTGGCAGGCCTGGGACCGGGCCATGAGCCGGGCCATCGACACCCTCGGCTTCAACTCCTTTCGCCTGCCGGTGCTGGGCCTGGGCAGCGGCACCTATCAGAACCGGACCGAGCCCAAGTTGCAGGGATTTGGGGAAAAGAGCCCGCAGTACCGGGAAGGCCTGCGCGCCTACCTGGGGGCCCTGGAGCAGCATCTGGCGCAAAAGGGCTGGCTGGACGAGGCGTACGTGTACTGGTTCGACGAGCCAGAGCCCAAGGACTATGCCTTTGTGACGGGAGGGTTTGCCAAGTTGAAGGCGCACGCCCCCCGTATCCGCCGCATGCTCACTGAGCAGGTGGAGCCCGCGCTGATAGGCGGCCCGAATATCTGGTGCGCCCTCACTCCGGAGTACGATGCCGCTGCGGTGGTGCAGCGCCAGCAGGCCGGGGATTCGTTCTGGTGGTACGTGTGTACCTCTCCCAAAGCGCCCTATGCCGGGCTCTTCATCGACCACCCGGCGACTGAAATGCGGGTCTGGCTCTGGCAGACCTGGCAGCGCCACTTGCAGGGGGTGCTGGTGTGGCAGACCAATTATTGGACCAGCGACGCCGCGTACCCGGATCGCCCGCAAAACCCCTATGCCGATCCGATGAGTTGGGTGAGTGGGTACAGCACCGAAAAGGGCAACAAGCTGCCCTGGGGCAACGGGGATGGGCGTTTTCTCTATCCCCCCGAAGCAGCGGCCAGCGGTCAGGCGCATGAGCCGGTGCTGAGTGGACCAGTGGACAGCATACGCTGGGAAATGCTGCGCGACGGGATCGAGGACTACGAGTACTTTGTCATGCTCAAGCAAGGGCTGGCTGAGCGGGGGGACCGCTTGGGAGCGGAGGAGCGCCGCCGCGATGAAGCGCTGCTGGAGGTGCCCGCATCGGTGAGCGCCGAGCTGACCCGCTTCACCGGCGACCCGGCGCCCCTCGAAGCGCATCGCGACCAACTGGCCCGGGCCATCGAGGCCCTGGGTCAACACTGAGGAGAGCATATGGGCATCCGCATTGCCACCTGCGCCTGGGGAGATTCCTTCGAGACCTGCTGTGCCGAGGCTGCACGCGCCGGGTACGCCGGGATCGAGATCAATATCGACGGGTACGCCGGCCGCGAAGGGGAATTGCGCGACCTGCTCGACCGCCATGGCCTGGAGGCCGCGGCTGGTTCGGCGGGAGGAGGATTTCTCGATCCGGCCACCCGCGAGGGTGAGATCGCCCAGGTGGAGCAGACCGCCCGGCGGCTGGCCGATTTCGGGGTGCAGACCCTGGAGCTGCACTGCGGCCTGCGGCCGGTGGGCGGCCCCAGCGAGGAGCAGTTGCGCCGGTACGCCGAGGCGCTCAACGAGGTGGGCCGGCGCTGCGCTGGTCTCGGCGTTCGGGTGGGGTTACACAATCATTGTATCCTTTTCATCGAGACCAGCCGCGAGATCGATCTGCTTTACGAACACCTCGACCCGGAACTGGTGGGGGCCGGTTTCGACACCGGCCATCTGGCCCTGGCTGGCGGCGACGTGGCGGCAGTGGCCCGCCGTTATGCCGACCGCTTTGTCTACGGGCATCTCAAGGATCTGTATCGGGTGGGCAAGCCGGCCGGCGAGAGCGAGCGGGTGCTGAGTTTCGACGAGACCCTGGCCCTGGCGCAGGCCTCGGACATCTACACCTGGCTGGCCATCGAGGACGTGGATGGCCGGCGGCTGGTGCTGGGCGGCGGCAAGCTGGGGCACG
>CAMAVQ010000039.1:0-28232 GCA_945861755.1 Gemmatimonas phototrophica | reverse complement strand
GCCCTGCTGCAGCACGCGCAGGGTGTAGTCGCCGCTGGCCTGGGGGGCGCGCAGATAGCAGTACCAGGCCGTATCGAGCGCGGACCAGCGCTGGTCCAACAGCTCAAAGCCGGGGGCCTGGATCTCGAAGGGGGCCTGGGCAGCCCGGACAGGCAGGCGGAAGGTGCGGTCCGCCAGGATTACGCGGGGTGCCCAGGGGATTTCGAGGGCAGACACCTCATTTATCTCCCGTGGGATTGGTGCGCAGGGTCTTCAGATGGCTGTCCAGCACCTGCACGCCGTAGCTGACCGCATTGCCCACGTTGAGGAACTGGTAGCCCCAGCGGATCTTTTCCTGGAGTTCGGCCACATCTGAGAGGGTGGTGCCGGCGACCACGCCGGTGCCTTTGAGCCGCTTGGGCACCTCGCGCATGATCTCCTGTACCTCCTTTGAGCCGGTTTCGGTGATACGGCCCACCGAGGCCGACAGGTCCAGAGGGCCGACCAGCAGCACGTCGAAACCTGGAACCCGGGCGATCTGGTCCAGATTATCAAAGGCCTGCTGGCTCTCTAACTGGAGGACCAGCAGGGTTTCCTCGTTGGCGCTTTTGATCACCTGGTTCCAATCCTGGCCGGTTACAAAGGTCCACATCGGCGAAATGCCGCGCTGCCCCAGAGGTGGGTAGCGGGCGTATTCCACGGCGCGGGCCGCCTCTTCGGGGGTGTTGATCTGGGGAACCATCACTGCCACCGCGCCCACATCGTAGGCTTTCTTGATCAGGCCTGGGTCGTTATGGGCCACCCGAATTAGGGGAGCGACGCCGCGCATGCGGGCCAGGGAGGGGACAAAGTCCAGGGCCTCGCTGCCAAAGGGCATGTGCTCAGTGTCGATCCACAGAAAGTCGGGCTGGGTGGCCAGGATCATGCCGGCCACGTGAGGGGAGGGGGTCAGCAGGCCGGAGCCCAGGACGACCTCGCCGCGCTGCAGCTTCTGCTTGAGGGGATGAGGGTACATGGGTGCTCCTTTGGAAGAGAGGGGCGGTCAGGAGAGGCTGTAGAGAATGAAGATGCCCAGCAGGATGCGATAGTAGGCAAACCAGTGGGTGCCGTGGCGCTGCAAAAAGCGCAGCAGGAAGCCGATAGCCAGGTAACTGCTGAGGGCCGCGGCCACGATGCCCACGCCTAGGTTGAGGAGCCCCTCGCCGCCCAGGCCGTCCTTGAGCAATTTGATGAATTCCAACGCGCCGGCGGCGCCGATGGCCGGCAGGCCCAGCAAAAAGGAGAAGCGGGCCGCCTCCTCGCGTTTGAGTCCCAGGAAGAGCCCACCCATGATGGTGGAGCCCGAGCGCGAGCAGCCCGGGATCAGGGCCAGGGCCTGGCACAGGCCGATGACCTGGATCTCTCCAAAGCCCAGCTCCTGCATGAGGCGGGTGCGCCGGCCCAACCGCTCGGCCAGGAGCAGGAGCAGGGCCAGGGCGATGAGGGCCAGGGCGATGATGGTCAGTTGGCGGGCGTCGCCCTCGATAAAATCCTTGAAGGCCAACCCCAGCACCGCGATAGGCAGGGTACCCACGACAATGGACCAGGCCAGGCGCGCGTCGGAACTATCGTTGAGGTTGCGGTGCCGGAGGCTGGCCAGGGCAGCCAGGAGCAGCTTCCAGATGTCGGCGGCAAAGTAGGTGAGGACGGCCAGCAGGCTGCCCAGCTGGATGACGGCGGAGAAGGCGGTCCCTGGATCGTCCCAACCGAGGAAGTGAGGCACCAGCCGCAGGTGGGCGGTGCTGCTGACGGGGATGAACTCTGTCAGTCCCTGGACCAGGCCCAGGACCAGTGCTTGTAGGGTAGTCATCGGATTGGGCGCAAAGCTAAGGCCGGGCGGCTCTCTTGACAAGGCCTTTGGCCGGGGAGTACCCTTGGGGCGTCATCTGAAAAGGAGCGTAAAATGGCTGCGGTCACCATCAAAGATGTAAAGACCATCCTCACCCAGCCGGCCGGGTCGCGGCTGATCATTGTCAAGGTGATTACCTCGGAGCCGGGGTTGTACGGGGTGGGTTGTGCCACCTTCACCCAGCGCTTCCACGCCGTCCACACCGCCATCGAGAAGCACCTCAAGCCCTTCCTCATCGGCCGCGACGTGGACCGCATCGAGGAGACCTGGCAGATGCTGATGGTCAATGGGTACTGGCGCAATGGGCCGGTGCTCAACAACGCCATTTCTGGGATTGATCAGGCCCTGTGGGACATCAAGGGCAAGCGGGCCAAGATGCCGGTGTACCAATTGCTGGGCGGCAAGTGCCGCGAGGCAGCGGCCTGTTACTCCCATGCCGGGGGCGACACCATCGAGGCAGCCATCGACAGTCTGCGCGAGCTGATGGAGCAGGGGTACCACTACCTGAGATTGGGGTGCGGTGGATACGGCGGCAAGCCGGCGCAGTTGTACAAACCCGACGGGGCACCGGAGGGCGACTACTTCGACCGCAAGCACTACATGCGCGTGCAGCTCAAGCTCTTCGAGCGGGCCCGCGCCGAGGTGGGCGACGAGATCGAGCTGTGCCACGACATCCACGAAAGGCTGCAGCCCATCGAGGCGGTGGGTTTTGCCAAGGACATGGAGCAATTCAAACTCTTCTTCCTCGAAGACCCCCTGGCCCCCGAGGATCTAGAGTGGTTCAACAACATCCGCCAGCAATGCGCCACGCCCATCGCCATGGGCGAGTTGTTCAACCACCCGCGCGAGTGGCAGCCCCTCATCGAGGGACGGCTCATCGATTTCATCCGGATGCACGTCAGCCAGATGGGCGGCATCACCCCGGCCCGGCACGTGGCGGCCTTTGCCAACATGTACGGGATCCGCACGGCCTGGCACGGGCCGGGCGATACCTCGCCTGTTGGGCACGCGGCCAATCTTCACCTGGACCTGTGGGCACCCAACTTCGGCATCCAGGAATGGTGCCGTTTCCCCGAACACGTGTACGAGATCTTTCCCGGCCTGCCGGTGGTGCGCAAGGGGTACATGTACCCCAACGATAACCCTGGCCTGGGCATCGACGTGGACGAGAAGCTGGCCGCCAAGTACCCCTGCGAGGACGAGATCATCCAGTGGACCCAGTGCCGGCTGCCCGACGGTTCGCCGGCGCGGCCCTAATATTCCACCTTTCAACCGCGAGGACATCGCCATGCGTATCTACGATTTTGGCAGCGGTCGCACGGACCCAGGCTCCTTTCCCACCGCTGAGCTGGCTGAGGCGGCCCGCCAGGCGGTCTTGGAACTGGGTCCTGAGCTGGTGAAGTACCCGGGGGATATGGGGCATCTGGGGCTGCGGCAGGTGATGGCGGCCCGCGAGGCCCAGCGCGAGGGAGTGGCGGTCTCGCCCGACCACATCGTGCTGACCAATGGCTCCATGCAGGGGGTTACCCTGGTGGCCGAGGCGCTGATGCGGGGGCCGGGGGATGTGATTGTCACCGAGGAGTTCACCTACTCGGGGACTATCGGCGCGTACCAGGGGCTGGGGGCGCGCTTGGTGGGGGTGCCCCAGGACGAGGAGGGCATGGATGTCGATGCCCTCGACCAGACCCTGGAGCAGCTGCAGCGGCAGGGCACGCCGCCGGCCTTTGTCTACACCCTGACCACCTACCAGAATCCCACCGGAGCGGTGATGTCCACGCCGCGCCGGCGGCAGTTGATCGAGGTGGTCAAGAAGCACCAGGTGATCGTGGTGGAGGACAACTGTTACGGGGACGTGCATTTTGAGGGACCGGTGCCGCCCACGCTCTATGCGTTGGACCCAGAACTGCCCTCGGTGTACCTGTGTTCGCTGTCCAAGATCCTGGGGCCTGGTCTGCGGCTGGGGTATATCCTGGCCCGGCCGCCGCTACTTGGGCGCCTGCTGGACCGGCGCTACGACGGGGGCAACAGCGCCCTGGCCGCGGCCATCTGCGCCACCTTTTTCAAGGACCGGCTCTGGGCGCATGTGGCCCACACCAATGCCATCCTCAAGGAGAAACGCGACACGCTCTTCGCGGCTCTGGAAGAGCACCTGGGGGATATCTGCACCTGGACCCGGCCAGTGGGGGGGATGTTCCTGTGGGTGGGTTTCCCCGAGGACGTGGACCAGCGCCAGCTGGCGGCCCTGGCCGCTGAGCGTGGCGTGATCTATGCGCGGGGTTCGGCCTTCCACATCCGCAACGACGAAGTTCCTTTCCTGCGCCTGGCTTTCGGCTTCTGCTCGTTGGACGACATCCGCGAGGGCATTTCGGTGCTGGGCGAATGTATACGCCAGGCGCGGGCTGGGGTGTTGGCAGGGGTCTGAGGGTAGCGCATCGGGGAACGACCCGATGCACCTTTATCGCTTGGGCGGCGTCCTCCCCCCTTTGAAGCGGTCGGGTCTGGGGGTGTCGGAGGGCCAGTACCCGTTGGGGTCCTCCTGCCATAGCTTGCCGCACAGGCCTGAGATCACCCGCCATTCGGCGGCACCGAAGTCCGGGTCCGGGTGAAAGAGGAAACGCTCTAGGCCGGCCCGGGCCGAGGCCTGGAGAATAGCGTGCAGATCGCCGGCGCCCATGGCGTCGCCGGCGTGTGGGGCGCGGCCGGTCGAGACCCAGGCGATCACCTTCTCTGGATCGCCCACTGCTTCCAGGGCCCGGCGGGTTTCGCTGTACACCACCTGCGCGAAGAATTCCTCTGGAAAACCCAACTCCATATCCATCAGCGAATGGACGTCGGGCAGTTCGAGCCCGAAGAGGGTTTTGACCACCGCGAAGCAGTCCTCTTCCCCCAGCCCTGGATTCCACTCCCCCAGCACCTGCACCCAGCGCGCCACGGTCCCGTACATGCCGTCGAAACCCCGGTGCCAGAAATAGTGTTTGGGGAAGAGGTAGTCGAAGAGCGGCCCCATCAGATGGTAGTTCTGGGCCGTGAGGGAGGAGAAGGCCGCGCTGCGCGGGATGCCGCCCAGTGCCACCTTGGTGCCCAGGGCGTCGAGCTGCTGGCGTATGGCCCGGTTATACCCCATGCCGCTTTCCTGGCGCGCCCGCAGCCAGTACAGGGCGTCCTCGTTCAGGTCGAAGAGCAGCAGGGCCCCCAGCATTCCCCCCGGTGCGTGGTAGCGCACCCGCGAGGGGCTGAGGTGGTGGAAGCTCTCGCGCAGATGGGCGATGCCTCTTTCGAGGCGGTCCAGGTCGTAACCCAGGTGGGAGAGGCGCACCTTCCAGTAGTCGCGGATCTCGAAGAGTTCGCCGCCGTGGTGGAAGGCCAACTCGTAGTGCTGTTCGCCGGGGCCATCGATGATCACTCCCCGCACCTGGGGCAGGGCTTTCATCAGTGCGCCGACCTGGGCGGCAAAACCCACCGCGCCAAAGGGATCTTCCTCCAAGGGGCGCTGGCCTCCGGCCGCGCCGACCCCAAAGGCCAGCAGGTCCCAGCCCCGTCCGGCCGCGTCATCGAGCATGGCGTGAAGGAGTTTCTCCTTGTCGAGGTCGCGCGGAGCCGGCGACGGCGGTGTAACCCCGAGGTCGGTGTATATTTTGGGATCAGGGGCAAAGATGGGGATGCGGGTCCCGTCGGGCTGGCGGAAGTTCAGGTACCCGAAGGCCAGGCCGCAGACTCCGCCCTCTTCCCAGGCGTCGAAGGTTCGGCGGTAATCGGCCATCCAGCGTTCGAGCGGATCTTGGATGAAAATCCAGGGTTTCATCAGCACTCCTCCTCGTCGAGCAGATAAAATCCGTACTGATGAGGATGGACACAAGGAACGGCTTCCCCTGATTTCGTATATTTAGCCCCCATGAGTTCATCCACCCTTCCCCCCATTGCCCTGATCCAGATGGAGGTCCGGCCCGGACGGCCCGACCTCAACGCCGCCCGCATGCTCGGTCTTATCACCCAAGCCCGAGAGGCTGGGGCTGAGGTGGTGGTCTTCTCGGAGTTGTGCCTGAGCGGGTACCTGATCGGGGATTTGTGGGAGGTGGACGCCCTGGTCGAGGACTACGCCAGCTACAGCGAGCAGATCTGCCTGGCCAGCCAGGGGCTGGTGGTGCTCTTCGGCAACGTGGTGGTGGACCCCTCGCACATCGGCGAGGACGGCCGGCGTCGCAAGTACAACGCCGTCTGCGTCTGCGCTGACGGGCAGTACGTCGCCCGGCCTGGTTTACCCCCTGGCCTGCCCGACGGGGTGCAGCCCAAGGCCCTGCATCCCAATTACCGTTTCTTTGACGACGACCGCCATTTCTACTCGCTGCGCAAGCTGGCCCACGAGCAGGGGCGTTCGGTGTACGACTGGATGGTGCCCTTTGAGGTCTCCACCCGCGAGGGGGAGACTTTCAAGTTTGGGGTGCAGTTGTGCGAAGATATCTGGTGCCAGGACTACAACTACGAACAGGAGGTGCTCGACACCCTGAGGGTTTACCACCAGCGCGGGGCCCAGGCGGTGTTCAACCTCTCGGCCTCGCCCTGGACCTGGCAGAAGGGGGACAAGCGCAACCGGGTGGTGCGCGAGATCCTCAGCCGCTCTCCCTTGCCCTTCTTCTATGTGAACCAGGTCGGGGCGCAGAACAACGGCAAGAACATCCTCGTCTTCGACGGCGACACCACGGCCTACGCCCCGGACGGGGGTATCTTGCAGCGAGCCCTGCCCTGGGAGGAGCAGGTGCTGTTGACACGCCGGCCCCAGCCACCGGCGCCGGCCCAAGGCGAAGTGGAGGCAGTGTACGGAGCCCTGCTCACCGGGCTGCGCCACCTCGACCACATACGCGGGAGCGAGAACAAATACCTGGTGGCCGTCAGCGGCGGCATCGATTCGAGTGTGGTGGCCTGTCTGCTGGTCCGCGCCTTTGGCGCTGAGCGGGTCTTTGCCCTCAATATGCCCACCCGCTTCAACGCGGCCGTCACCCGCGACAACGCCCGCCAGCTCTGCCAGACTCTGGGCATCGACTATCTGTCCCTGCCCATCCAGGGCCTGTACGAACAAGTGGCGGCCCAGATCAAAACCGCCGAATTTTCCCGGGGACCGGGCGAATTCACCCGGCTGGTGGACGAGAACATCCAGGCGCGCATCCGCTTCTCCGATATCATGGCGGGCATGGCGGCCAAGTACGGGCTGCTCTTCACCAACAACGGCAACAAGACCGAGGTGGCGCTGGGGTACTGCACCCTGTACGGGGACGTGGCCGGGGCCGTGGCGCCCATCGCCGATCTGTACAAGGTCCAGGTCTTCGCCCTGGCGCGTTACCTCAACGCACAGGTCTTCAACGCCGAGGTGATCCCGGAGAACATCCTCAGCGGAGAGATTGTGCCCAGCGCCGAACTCTCCGAGGCCCAGGACGTGACCAAAGGGTTGGGCGACCCGATCAAATACGGGTACCACGACGCCCTGCTGCGCCAGTTGATCGAGTACCGCTATCATCCGGCGGATGTCTTGCAGTGGTTTCTGGAGGGGGTGTTGTTCGAGCGACTGGGATGGAAGGATGAAGCGCGTTTCCGGGAGTACTTCCCCACGGCCGCTGCCTGGGTGGAGGACCTAGAGTGGGTGGAGCGCCAACTGCGGACCAGCTATTTCAAACGCCTCCAGGCCCCGCCCATCATCGTGCTGAGCAAGCGGGCCTTTGGTTTTGATCTGCGCGAGACCCAGACGCCGGCTTATGCGCCCAGGCGGTACGGAGAATTAAAAACACAAGTGCTGAAAAGGGAGAACTGGTGATGAAAATCTGTCTAGCAGGAGAAGGGGCGCAGGGCTTCACCCACATCGAGGCGCTGCGCAAGATTGAGGGGATTGAGGTGGTCAGCCTGGCCGGCGGTATCGGGGCGGATGCCGAGACCTTCGCCCGCAAGTGGGAGATTCCCCACTGGTCGCTGAATTTGGAGGAATGCCTGCGGCAGCCGGGGGTGGAGGCGGTGATCCTGACCAGCCCCAACCAGATACACTGCGCCCAAACCGAGTTGGCGCTGAAACTGGGCAAACACGTGCTGGTGGAAATTCCCATGGGCCTGAACCTGGCCGAGGCCGAGCGCATCGCCGAGCTGGAGGAGAAGACCGGCCTGGTGTGTATGGTCTGCCACTCCCTGCGCTACTCGCCGGCCCACCGCGAGGTATACCGGCGGGCGCACGAGGGCGGTCTGCAACTGCACCACTTGGTCTCCCAGACCTATTTCTTTCGCCGGGAGAACATCAACCGCTTCGGCAAGCCGCGCACCTGGACCGACGACCTGCTCTGGCACCAGGGCTGCCACATGGTGGATTTTGTCTCGTGGCTCTGGGGTGGAGTAGACATCGAGGTTTGGGCCCAGGCCGGGCCACCCCATCCCCGGCTCAAGGTGCCCATGGACCTGACCGTGGGCATGCGCTCAGCGCAGGGGTCCATCGCCAGCCTGATCTACTCCTTTAACAACCACGGGCCGTTGGATATTTCGTACCGCTTTATCGGCGAGGAGGCGAGTCTGCGCATCGAGAAGGGGAAGTTACTGGATCACGAGGGAGCGGAGATTCCGGTGGCGGGGGATGGGACCGAGTTGCAGGACCGCGAATTTTTCAGCGCCATTGCCCAGGGGCGGCAGCCCCTGACCAGCTGCCTGGCCTGCCTGCCCACCATGCAGCTTTTGGACCGGATGCAGCGCTGCATCGACGGGCAGGGCAAGCTTTAGATCTTGATCACGGCCACGATGACCCCAGTCAGGGCCACCATCGTGGCCAGCAGCCACATGAAGCGCGAGTCGAGGCGGTCGGCTAGATAGCGGCTGGTCTCGTCGATGCGGGTGTGGATTGAGCGGACCTCGCCGCGCAATTCCTGTCGGACCTCCTGAACCTCCTGACGCACTCCCTGGATTTCGCTGCGTAGGCCCTGGACATTTTCGCGCATTTCCTGGCGAAGGTCCTGGATATCCTCGCGCAAGTAGGAGATCCCCCAGTGCATTTCCTCGGCGGGAGGGTGAGGGCGGGTGGCAGGGGGGGTAGGGTTTTCGCTCATCGCCGTCTCCTTGCCAAAAATATAACGGTAGGTTCAATCAGCACCAACCGCGAAATACAGCAAGGCTCGTGCCGCATGCGGGTACACTGAGCAGGTAGAGTTGGCGACCTCAGCGCCGTAGCCAAAGAGAAACAGTGCTGGAGCGCCGAGGTTCCGCAGCGAGGCTGGGGTTTAAGAGGGCGTCGAGATCTCCAGCAGGCCGCTCTCCTGGGAGAGCAACTCCTGGCCGCTGGTGAGCAGGTCCTGGAGGGTGGTCTGGCCGAGCACTTGGTCCACGGCTTCCTGTAGCCTGGACCACATAGCGCGCACCGAGCAGTCGATGGAGGAGCGCTGGCAGGTATCTTCGGCGCCGGAAAAATGGTCGCAGAAGGAAGGCTCGTAGAGCCGGCCCCCCAGCACGTTTAACACCTCGCCCACCGTAATGTGTTCAGAGGGACGGGAGAGGGTGTAGCCGCCGTGCTGGCCGCGCACGCTCTCCACAAACCCTCCCTGGCGCAACAGGCGCAGCAGTTTGGCCACGTTGGGTGGGGAAAGGCCCTCGGCCTGGCTGATCTCGAGAATGGTCAGGCTGGAATGGGGATGGCGGCCCAGGTGCAGCAGGCAGCGCAGGCCGTATTCCTCTTGGGAGCTGAGTTTCATGGCCGGCGCTCAGAAGATGCCCAGCTGGAGTTTGGCGCCTTCCGACATCAGGGCCAGGGTCCAGGGCGGTTCCCAGACCACCTCCACTTTGGCCTCGGTGACCCCAGGGACGGCGCGGATCTTTTCCTCCACCTCGGGAGGCAGAGAGCCGGCCACCGGGCAAGCCGGCGAGGTGAGGGTCATGGTGACGTGTACCGCGGCCCGTTCCTCTTCCTGTTCCACCTGCACCCCATAGATCAGCCCCAGTTCGTAGATATTCACCGGGATCTCGGGATCATAGCAGGTTTTGATCGCCTCGACCACTTTGGCTTCGAGGCTGTCGGGAGGAAATTCCAATTCGGTCATCGTCCTACTCCGTCGATATGGGCTGGTCTTGGCCGGCCAGCGCGGCTTTCATGGTGTGCCAGGCCAGGGTGGCGCATTTGACGCGCATGGGGAATTCGCGGACCCCGGAGAAGACCACCAGCTTGCCCAAGTGGGCCTCGTCCACTGGCGCGTCGGCCGGGGCGGTGACCAGCTCGTGAAAGTGGTCGAACAACTCCAGGACCTCTTCCTTGCTCTTGCCTTTGACCAGAGTGGTCATCAGCGAGGCCGAAGCCTTAGAGATGGCGCAGCCCGAGCCTTCGAAGCGGATGTCCTCGATGTGGTCCCCGGCGACCTGGAGGTACACATGCAGGTGATCGCCGCACAGGGGATTGAAGCCCTCCTGGCAGCGGTTGGCCCCCTCCAGCTTGCCGAAGTGGTGGGGTTTTTTGTTGTGGTCGAGGATGACCTGCTGATAGAGTTCGCGCAATTCCGACATCAGGCAAAGACCTCGTTGACCTTGCAGAGAGCGTCGACCAGGGCGTCGATCTCCTCGCGGGTGTTGTAGAAGGCTAGGGAAGCCCTGGCCATGGCCGGCACGCCGTAGCGCTGCATCAGCGGCTGGGCGCAGTGGTGGCCGGCGCGGATGGCGATGCCCTCGCTGTCGAGCACGGTGCCGATGTCGTGGGGATGGGCCGCCTCCATAGAAAAGGAGAGCACACCCACCTTCTCGCGGGCGGTGCCGAAGAGGCGCAGGCCCTCGACCTGGGAGAGGGCCTGCGTGGCGTAGCCGAGCAACTCCGTCTCGTACGCGGCCAGGCGTTCGGGGCCGGCCTCGTTGAGATAGTCGATGGCCGCCTCCAGGCCGATGGCCCCGGCGATGTGCGGGGTACCAGCCTCGAAGCGGTTGGGCAACTCGGCGTAGGTGGTCCCCTCGAAGGAGACCTTCTGGATCATCGAGCCCCCGCCCTGATAGGGGGGCATGGACTCCAGCAATTCCCGGCGGCCGTAGAGCACCCCGATGCCGGTGGGGCCAAAAAGTTTATGGCTCGAGAACACGTAGAAGTCGCAGCCCAGTGCGCGCACATCCACCGGCAGGTGGGGGATGCCCTGGGCCCCGTCCACCAGCACCGGCACGCCCTGCTGATGGGCGAGGGCGGTGATGCGGGCCACCGGGTTGATGGTGCCCAGCACATTGGAGGCGTGGGCAATGGCCACCAATCGGGTGCGCGGGTTGAGCAGTTTCTCGTATTCCTCCAGGATCAGCTCGCCGGTATCGTCCACCGGGATTACTCTCAGCTGCGCGCCGCGTTCGGCGCAGACCATCTGCCAGGGCACGATGTTGGAGTGGTGCTCCATCTCCGAGACGATGATCTCGTCGCCCTTATTCAGGTGCGGCCGGGCATAGGACTGGGCCACCAGGTTGATGCCCTCGGTGGTGCCGCGCACAAAGATGATCTCACTGTTGTCGGTGGCGTTGAGGAAGCGGCGAATGCGCCCCCGGGTGCGCTCGTAGGCAAAGGTTGCCTGCTGGCTGAGGTAATGCACCCCGCGGTGGATATTGGCGTTTTCGGTGGTGTAGTAATGCACCAGCGCGTCGATCACCGATTGGGGTTTCTGGGTCGTGGCGCCGTTGTCCAGGTACACCAGGGGTTTGTTGCGCACCCGCTGGCTGAGGATGGGGAAGTCGCGGCGCAGCCCCTCCACGTCCAGGGGCGCGAGGTGAGCCGAGACAGCGCTCATGACCGGCCTCCTGCTATGGTGGCCAGTTTGTCGGCCACCAGGCTCTCGAGGTGCTGGCGCAGCGCCGGGGAGCTGAGACGTTCGAGCAGTTCGCCGGCAAAGGCCTGGGTGAGCAGGGCGCGGGCCTGGGTGAGGTCCAGGCCGCGGGCTCGCACGTAGAAGAGGGCCTCCTCGTCGAGCTGGCCCACGGTGGCACCATGGCTGCACTTGACGTCGTCGGCATAGATCTCCAGCTGGGGCCTGGTGTCGACCTCGGCCTCGGGGGAGAGCAACAGATTGCGGTTGGCCTGGTACGCGTCGGTCTTCTGGGCCTGGGGCCACACGTGGATGCGGCCGCGGAAGACCCCGGTGGACCGGCCCCCGAGGATGCCCTTGTACAACTCGTGGCTGGAGCAGTGGGGCTGGGCGTGTTCGATCAGGGTGTGGTGGTCCAGGTGCTGCTCTCCGCCGGCCAGGTAGAGCCCGTTCAGAGTAGACTCGATGCCTTCCCCGTCGAGCAGGGTGTCCAGCTGGTTGCGGCTGAGCCGGGCGCCCAGGGAGATGGTGTGGGCGGTGAAGCGGCTCCGGCAGCTCTCGTGGACCCTGGTGTGGTCCAGGTGGAAGGCCGCATCGCCCTCCCGCTGGATCTTGCAGTACTCGATCTGGGCGTCCGCACCTACCACCACCTCGGCCAGGGCATTGGTCAGGTAGACCCGGCCCTGGGGGCCGGCGCAGGTCTCGACCAAGGTGGCCCGGCTGCGGGCCTCGGCGATGACCAACAGGCGCGGCGAGGAAAAGGCCGGGGCTGCCGGCGCAGTGGAGAGGAAGAGCAGGTGGATGGGATGCTCGACTTCGACACCGGCGGGCAGGTAGAGGAAAGCCCCGTCCTGGAGAAAGGCGGTGTTGAGGGCGGCCAGAGCATGGCGCTCGCCGTCCACCTGGTGGTTGAGGCAGGAGAGGACCAGGTCGGGCACCTGCTCTAGGGCGGTCTCCAGGTTGAGCAGCTTCACACCCTGGGGCAGGCTGCCGGGGGACGAGAGTTCTGGGGCATAACGACCATCTACCAGCACCAAGCGCGGGCTCTCTGGGCCGGCGAAGAGCCAGGGTGCCAGATCGGCCGGGCTCAGGATGCCCCCCTGGGCCGGCTGGAAGGCGTGCTGCAACAGGGGAGTTAGGTTGGTGTAGCGCCACTCCTCGTCCTGGGTGGTGGGAAAACCCTGGGCAGCGAATTGGGCGATGGCCTGGCGGCGCAACTGGTGCAGCGGCGTGTCGGCCTTGCCATTGAGGCTCTGCTCGAAGGTCTTGAAACTGGAGAGGTATCGCTCTCTGGCGTTGCTGTCTCTAGTTGGCGTCATCTTATGTGTTGGCTGAGTATGTTGGGCCGGGACTGCCCTTCCAGTATCTCCCCAGGCGCGTCCTTCACTCTCGCTCGCTTCGCTCCGCTACCCGGCCCCCGGCCACGCGGACTTCCCTTCCACGCGTCCCCCCGGGAGACACTTCCAGGGCACCCCCGACCCTCCTGGGTGAAAGGCCCTGATAGTCATCCCCCCGCTGCTACTTCTTCCTTGATCCAGTCGTAGCCCTTCTCTTCCAGCTCCAGGGCCAACTCCTTGCCGCCCGAGCGGACGATGCGGCCCTTGGCCAGCACGTGGACGTAGTCGGGGACGATATAATCCAACAGCCGCTGGTAGTGGGTGACGACGATGGCGCTTTTATCCGGGGCGCGGAGTTTGTTGACGCCATTGGCCACGATGCGCAGGGCGTCGATGTCCAGGCCAGAATCGGTTTCGTCGAGGATGGCCAGCCGGGGTTCGAGCACCGCTAGTTGTAAGATCTCGTGCCGTTTCTTTTCGCCGCCGGAAAAACCCTCGTTGACCGAGCGTTTGAGGAAGCTCTCGTCCATCTCGACCAGTTTCATCTTCTCGCGGACCAGGCCCAGGAAGTCGAAGCCGTCGATTTCTTCGAGGCCGCGGTGTTTGCGGATTTCGTTGAGGCCGGAGCGCAGAAAGTAAGCAGTGTTGACGCCGGGGATCTCGATGGGGTACTGGAAGGCCAGGAAGAGGCCCTCCCGGGCGCGTTCTTCGGGCTTCAACGCCAGCAGGTCTTTGCCCTGAAAGAGCACCTGGCCCTGGGTGACTTGGTAGGCGGGGTGGCCGGCCAAGAGTTGGGCCAGGGTGCTCTTGCCCGAGCCATTGGGACCCATGATGGCGTGGATCTCGCCGGGGTTCACCTTCAGGTCTATGCCCCGCAGGATGGGGGTATTTTCGACGCTGGCGTGCAAATCGATGATTTCTATCATATGGGATCCGTTCATCCGACGCTTCCTTCGAGACTGATGCCCAGCAGCTTGCGGGCTTCGACGGCAAATTCCATGGGCAACATTTCCATGACCTGTTTGCAGAAACCATTGACGATCAGCGAGACCGCGTCTTCGGTGGAGATGCCGCGCTGGTTGCAGTAGAAGAGCTGGTCCTCGCCGATCTTGGAGGTGGAGGCTTCGTGTTCCACTTTGGCCGAGGCGTTGCGCACCTCGATATAGGGGAAGGTGTGGGCCCCGCACTGGTCGCCGATGAGCATGGAGTCGCACTGGGTGTAGTTGCGCGCCCCGTGGGCGTTCTTGAGAATTTTGACCTGGCCGCGATAGGTGTTCTGGCCACGGCCTGCCGAGATGCCCTTGGAGACGATATTGCTGCGGGTGTTCTTACCCAGGTGGATCATCTTGGTGCCGGTATCGGCCTGCTGGCGGTTGGTGGTCAGGGCCACCGAGTAGAATTCGCCCACCGACTCGTCTCCCTGCAGGATGCAGCTGGGGTACTTCCAGGTGATGGCCGAGCCGGTCTCCACCTGGGTCCAGGAGATCTTGGATTTGCGGCCGCGGCAGGCGCCTCGCTTGGTGACGAAATTGTAGATCCCGCCCTTGCCATCCACATCGCCGGGGTACCAATTCTGCACTGTCGAGTATTTGATCTGCGCATCGTCCAGGGCCACCAGCTCCACCACTGCGGCATGTAGCTGATTCTCGTCGCGCATGGGCGCGGTGCAGCCTTCGAGATAGGATACATACGCCCCTTCATCGGCGATGATCAGGGTGCGCTCGAACTGGCCGGTGTTGGCGGCGTTGATGCGGAAATAGGTGGACAGCTCCATGGGGCAGCGCACCCCCTTGGGGATGTACACGAAGGACCCGTCGCTGAACACCGCCGAATTGAGGGTGGCGAAGAAGTTGTCGGTGTAGGGTACCACCGATCCCAGGTACTGCTTTATCAACTCGGGGTGGTTGAGCACCGCCTCGGAGAAGGAGCAGAAAATGATGCCCATTTCGGCCAGTTTGCCCTTGAAGGTGGTGGCCACCGAGACGCTGTCGAAAACCGCGTCCACCGCCACGCCGCTGAGCAGTTTCTGCTCGTTGAGGGGGATGCCCAATTTGGCGTAGGTGGCCAAAAGCTTGGGGTCCACCTCGTCGAGGCTGCCCAGCAGTTTCTGTTTAGGGGCCGAATAGTAGATGAGGCTCTGGTAGTCGATGTTCGGGTAACTGACCTTGGCCCAGCGTTGGCTGGGCGGGCGGCGGGTGGGGTCCTCCATCTGCAGCCAGTGGCGGTAGGCCTTGAGCCGCCACTCCAGCATGAAGGCCGGCTCCTTTTTCTTGGCGGAGATCAGGCGGATAATGTCTTCGTTTAGGCCCGGCGGGGCCGAGTCGGCCTCAATATCGGTGACAAACCCGTGCTGGTACTCGCGGGTGGCCAGTTCGGCGATTTCGGGGGTGGTGGATTGGCTCATGGGCGGGGTCCTTGATCGCAAAAAAAGCCGTGATTGGCGTCAAAAAAAGCTGCGATCACCAGTGCAGCAGTGGTAAAAGATAGGAATCTTGACAAAAAAGTCAAGATTAGGTGTTGTTGCCCACGGCCCAAAGTCGGAGATTGTACTCTATCGGGCCAAAATTAAGAGGAGAACAAGGATGGTAAAACGATTCCAGGGCATCTTTCCGGTGCTGCAGACCCCCGTGGGTTCTGGCGGCGAGATCGAGGTGGACAGCCTGAGGCGGGAGGTGGATTTCTGCGTGCAGGCCGGCGCACACGGCCTGGTCTTTCCGGTGCTGGGCAGCGAGTTCCAGTTTTTGACCGATACCGAGCGGCGTCAGTTGGTAGAAGTGGTGATCAAACAGGCGGCCGGGCGTATCCCGGTGGTGGCCGGGGCGGCCGGCACGGTGTGGCAGGTGGCCGCCGAACACGCCCGCCACGCTGCCGGGGCCGGGGCCGACGCGGTGATTGCCCTGCCGCCCTACCTGTCGGGCGGGACGCGGGCCGAAATCCGCCAGTACTACGAGGCGGTGGCCAAAGCCGCCGGCATCCCGGTGTTCATCCAGCACTCCCAGGCCGGCATGGATGCCTCCCTGCTTTCCGAGCTGCTCAGCGAGGTGGAGCATATCCGCTATATCAAGGAGGAGATGCACCCCAGCGCCCACCAGATCAGCGCAGTGGTCCAAGGGGCCGGGGAGGCCTGCTGGGGGGTGTTCGGCGGGGCCCATGACCGCTGGATGCTTTCCGAGTTGCGGCGCGGGGCCACGGGCTTCATGCCGGCGGTGGAGGCAGTGGACGTACACGTGCAGGTGTGGGAGGCCTGGCAGGCCGGCGACGAGAAAAAGGCCCGGCAGGTCTTCAATCAGTTGCTGCCGCTAATCAACTTCATTCTGATCATGGGGCTGCCGGTGTGCAAGGAGGTGCTGGTGCGGCGCGGGGTGTTTAAGAGCGCGGCCATGCGCACGCCGGGTACCCTGGGCCTGGACGCCGAGGATCACCGCGAACTGGACGCCATCCTCGAGGGGATCAGGCCGTTGTTCAGGGTGTAGCCGCAGCGCTATTGCGCCCGCGTCGCAGCATGAATACCTGGAGGAGGACGGCGGCCAGGATCACGGCCGAGGCCAGCAGGTACGGGGCGCGGGGGCCGATGTGTTCGGCCAGCAGGCCGCCGGCCAGGGGTCCCACCAGAAATCCGCTGCCCACGATCCCCTCGTGGATGCCGGTGCGGCGGCCGCCCGGACTTTCGGAGTGCAGGCTGTAGAAGATGCTGGCGGTGAAGGTGGCGGCCACCAGGATGCCCTGGATCAGCAGGCCCAGGGCAAAGGTGGCCGGCGATTGGCCAAAGGTGAGAAGGCACAGTCCGGCGGCGGCCAGCAACTGGATGCCGGCCAGCGGTCCCAGGCGGAACTGCCAGCGATCCGTGCGGGAGATCAATAGAAAGGCGGTGGTCTGGGTGAGACCAATGAGGGCGATCAGCCAGCCCAACAGGCCGGGGGTCATACCCAAATCCGTGGCGAACTTGGGGAAAAGGGCGCGGATGGTGCCGTTGGCGAAGAAGGTGGAGAAGTTGGCCACCCAGGCGATGGGCAGGAAGAGGCGGGCGGCGGCCAGGGTGGCGGTTTCGGCCTGTATCTCCTCGGGCGCCGGCTCGCGCAGGCGCACCAGCAACAATCCCAGCGGCAAGAGCGCGGCCAGCGCCGCCCCCACCCCAAAGACATAGGCCACCCCCTGTGGGTACAAGGTGCCGGCCAGAGCCGGTCCCACCAGAAACCCCAGCGACCAGGCCACGTTGAAGCGACCCACGGCCTGCAGCAGGGGACGGCGGCCCTTGCCCCTGCCCAGCCAGGCCTGGAGGGGGGGCCAGAAGCCGGAGTTGAGCAGGCCGTTGGCCCCGGCGATAACAAAAAGATGCCAGAGCTGCCCCACCGCCAGGTACGCACAGAAGACCAGGGCGGTGCCCAGGCTGCAGAGGGTCATCATGCGCCGGTATCCGATCCGATCGGCCAGAGGACCGTTGAAGAAACAGCCCAGCGAATAGGCCAGGGAACCGGTGGCGCCGATGGCCCCCAGATCGCCGTAATCGGCGCCGATGCTCATGGCCAGCAGGGGCACGCCCAGACCGGCCAGGCCGGCGCAGGCATCCATGGCAAAGCCGAGCAGGTAGAGGAGTGTTTCTTTTTTTAACACCGCCCCGCCGGTCTCCTCGTCATCCCAGTTTCTTGCGCCGCCCCAGATAACGAGAGAGGGCCTGGTCGAAGGGCGTGGTGGTGTCGATCAGGGTGTAGTCGATGCCGGCGTCGGCACAGCGGGCGCGGTAGGTCTGGATCAGCTCGTCCATCAGCTGGCGGTACTCTTGTTGGATATGCCAGGGCTGGGTGGTGAGGCTTTGATCCGGGTTCTCCAGACTGAAGAAGCGGGTCTCCTGCCGGCGGAAATCGAGGTCGCGCTCGCGCGGGTCCAGCAAGTGGAAGACCACCACCTCGTGCCCGCGGTAGCGGAAGTGGCGCAGGCCGCTGAGCACCTCTGCCGGGTCGTCGAGCAGATCGGAGAGCACCACCACCAACCCGCGGCGGGAGAGGCGTTCGGCAAGGTCGTGGAAGGCCGGGGCCATGCGGGTGTCGGCGGCAGGCTTGGCCTGGTCCATCTCCCGGAGCAAGACCTGGAGGTGGCTCTGCACCGAGCGGGGCGGGACATAGGAGTGGATGCGCTCGTCGAAGAGCATCAGACCCACGGCGTCTCGCTGGCGCAGCATCAGATAGGCCAGGGCCGCTCCCAGGCAGCAGGCGTAGCGGAACTTGCTCATGGAGCCGCCGGATTTGTAGGCCATGGAGCCGCTGATATCGAGCAGCAGATAGGCCTTGAGGTTGGTTTCCTCCTCGTACTCCTTGATGTAGAGGCGGCCGGTTTTGGCGTAGGCCTTCCAGTCCAGATCGCGCAGCGGGTCGCCAGGCAGGTAGGGGCGGTGTTCGGAAAATTCGACCGAAAAGCCGTGGTACGGGCTGCGGTGCAGGCCGGTGATGAAGCCTTCGACTACCAGGCGGGCGATCAGGTCCAGTCGGGTGAGCCCCGAGAGGATCTCTGGGTCCAGGTAGGAGGAGAGGGCGGGGGCAGTGTTCACGCGTGTTGGTCGTAGGTCACGTCGGCCAGCAGGCGCTCCACCAGGCCAGCGGCATTGAGGTTCTGGGCCTCGGCATGGAAGTTGAGCACCATGCGGTGGCGCATCACCGGCAGGGCCACGGCGCGCAGATCCTCGACCGCTACGCAGGGCCGGCCATCGAGGATAGCCCGGGCCTTGCCGGCCAGCACCAGGTACTGGGAGGCGCGCGGGCCGGCACCCCAGTTGACCAGTTCCCGCACATAGGCCGGGGCCAGCGGGTCGCCGGGCCGCGAACTGCGCACCAGGCGCACCGCGTAGTTGATCAGATGGTCGGCCACCGGCACCTGGCGCACCAGCCCTTGCAGGAAAAGCAACTGCTCGGCCCCCAGCACCTGGGCGGCTTGGGCCTGGTGGGCGCTGGTGGTGAGGCGGACGATCTCCTCCTCCTCGTGCAGGGCCGGGTAGTCGATCCACAGGTTGAAGAGGAAGCGGTCCAACTGGGCTTCGGGCAGGGGATAGGTGCCTTCCTGTTCGATGGGATTCTGCGTGGCCAATACAAAGAAGGGCTCGCCCAGCTTCATGGTCTGGCCAGCGGCGGTGACGGCGTGCTCCTGCATGGCCTGCAGCAGGGCCGCCTGGGTCTTGGGCGGGGTGCGGTTGATCTCATCGGCCAGGACGATATTGGCGAACAAAGGCCCCTTGATAAAACGAAAGGTCTTGCGGCCGGTCTGGGCGTCTTCCTCCAGCACCTCGGTGCCAGTGATGTCGGAGGGCATTAGATCTGGGGTGAACTGGATGCGGCTGAAGGACAGGTCCAGGGTCTGGGCCAGGGTGTGGATGAGGGTGGTCTTGGCCAGCCCCGGTACACCAAGGAGCAGACAGTGGCCGCCGGCCAGCAGGGCCACCAGCATCTGCTCGACGATCTGGTGCTGGCCGATGATGACCTTGCCCACCTCCCGGTAGAGTTGCTCCTTGAGGGCCTTGAGTTGCGCCACTGCCTCCGCGTCGCTGACTGCCATGCATATCCTCGCGCTGGTGAGATCTCGAAGAGAGGGGCCGGGCCACATGCCGGCCCCAAAACATTAAAATCTAACCAATTCGCCCGCTGCCGGCTAAGAGGCCTTGCCTGGCTCCCCTCCTGGGTAGTTAATTATAGGACGTGTTTTGGGTGTGCCCATAGCTCAGCTGGATAGAGCACCTGCCTTCTAAGCAGGGGGTCACAGGTTCGAGTCCTGTTGGGCACGCCATTTTTTATTTCTCTTCCTTTACTGCTATCGCCCTCCCGCTCTTCGCCGAGCGATAGGCGGCCTCTAACACTGCCACGACGGCGCGTCCGTCTTCGCCGGTCACTGCTGGCGGGCGATGGTCGCGAATTGCCGCGACGAACTCGGCTAACTCCTTTTGCATCGCGTTGTCGCCCTCATAGCGGGTCTGGAAAGCGTGCTCTGCACCCCAGTATTCGAGTGCGCCTCCGGCGGTGAGGCGGATCGCGCCGCGCGTGCCTTGAAGCTGCAGCGCCAGCTCCGATGGCCGCGGATAATCCAGACAGGATTGGACGATGGTCCCTAGGGCGCCATTGGCAAATCGGAGTGAGAGCACCGCCGTGTCTTCGGTCTCGATGGCATGGGCAAAGGTTCCCAGGCGCGCATGGACCTCGACGATCGGGCTGCCGACCAGGTAATGCAGGCGGTAGATCCGGTGGCTGGCGCTCGACATCATCAGACCGCCGCGGGCGAGCTGCTGATCGAAGTACCATGGAGTAAGAGCAATATTGCCGTACGCGGTCACATCGATGGCAACGACCGGTTCGCCGAGCTTTCCCTCGTCGATCAGTCGCCGAATGTCGATGGTCTCGGCCTGAAAGCGAAAGGTCTGGCCGACCATGAGGGTGACGCCCGCCTGACGGCAGGCGGCGATCATCTGGTCGCACTCATCGACCGTACAGCCCATCGGCTTTTCCACCAGCACATGTTTGCCGGCTGTTGCCGCCGCGAGGACTCCTTCGCAGTGGAAGGCGTGGGGGGTGCAGACGCTGATGGCATCGACCGGTGCGGATAACATTGCCGGCACCTCGGTAAAGTACCTTGCGCCCAGATCGTCCGCGAGCTTCCGTCCCCGATCCGCGCCTCGTCCACTGACGGCGACGACCCGAACCCCCGGCATTTTTTGCAAGATATCTGCCTGCCCACTCGCGATCGCTCCCGCGCCGATCAGTCCAACCCGAAGATCCACGTTATTCCTCCTGAATTATGGGTGTGATGTTTTGTGCCTTATGGTGACAGACCTCGCCTGCACCGGTTAGATCACCTCAGCAGATCAGGCCGGGATGGGTGTGCTCGTCGAGCGGCCAGATCGGGCGCTGGAGGCGCGTGTAGGGGATCTTGCGGTAGTCGCGCGGGATCGGCCCATCGGCGTCGATATAAATAACGCGCTGGGCAATCGGCCCAAAGGCGGCCATGAAGTGATTGGTCGACTTAACCACCACCAGCTTGCGTTCGGTGGGCTCCACGCCGACATTGCGAAAAAGCTCCAACCCCAGCGCCTGGGTGCGGTTGGTGATCAGCACGATTTCGACACCGCCCACCACGACGCAGGCGCAGTCGCCAAGTCCCACCTGTGTCGGCCCAAAGGTCTGTCGGCAATCGCGCGCCAGCCCCGTCACCCTCACCAGGGCATCGACCGGCATGCCCGAAGCCGGCCCGATCTTGCCGCCGAAACGGAGCGGGAAGGTGGCACCCAGACCGGCATCGAAACAAAGCCGCACCGCGATCGGGTCCCAGATCGGTCCCAGGGCGGCTTCCTGTACGTCGCGTTCGATGAGGCGGCGAAGGATGGTGGTGTTGTCGGAGGGTGCGCCGCCGCCGGCGTTGTCCGCCGGGTCGGCCATCACTACGGGGTAGGCGTTGGCGGCGAGGGCCGCAGAGATGCCGCCCTCCACGTCGAGATAGTCGGGTGCCGTCCGTCCGCGCATCGAGACGAACTCTTCGCCGATTGCCGTCGCGAGTCGGTCGGCCTTGGCTTTTTCGCCATCGACGACGACGAGGATGCGGCCGCTCATTTCGGGCACGTCGGCATAGGGGAAACAGTGCCCGATCGAAATGGAGAGGATCCCATCGGTGCCCTCCATCGCCGTCGTCCGGTCGACGAAGCCGCGCATCAGCGGCAGCGTCGTTGGGTAGGAGCCGATCTGTCGGCAGTCGTACATCGACATCACCGGCCGGATCTGCTTGCGGATCGTCCGCAATACCAGCGTCAAAAGCTCTTCGGCGCGATCGACCACGTCGGTGTGCGGAAATTCTTTGTAAAGGATGATAATGTCGGTGTGTTGCACGCGCTTGAGTGTGAGGTGGCAGTGCGGATCGAGTTCCATACCAATGACGCAATCGCGCCCCACGATGGCGCGCACCCGCTCGACGATGTCGCCCTCCACGTCTTCGTAGCCGTGCGCTACCATCGCCCCGTGCAGGCCGAGCAGCACCCCGTCGAGCGGCAGGGCGGCCTGCACCTGTCCGAGGATTTCGTCGCGCATCGCCTCGTAGTCGGCGCGGTTGGTGGTGCCGGCGGGGCTGGCAGCAAAACAGCTGCCCTCAATCAGGGTAAAACTCTCCGCTGCGGCCCGTCGCCGCGCCACCCACAGGGGCGCGGTACACATCAGCGGTGTCTCCTGCGGATGCTCACCGGGGCGCAGGTACACACTTTCCCTGTAGGCATCGATGGAGGTCGGCAGTGCCGAGAAGGTGTTTGTTTCGGTGGCCAGCGTGCAGGCAAAAATACGCATGGTTGTTTCCTTCCTCAGATGAGCGTCTGTACGGTGGAGATCAGGCGGTGGCAATTGTCGGCGATCTGGAGCACCAAGGACTGGTGTTGTGGGGTTTCTGGGTGGACCGGCACCGCCATGCCATCCGCGAATAGGCCGGCTCAGGTGCCTTGGTAGCCGATGCTCTTCCACACCTGGCGGGCTTTTTTTAACCCCCCGGGAAGTACCTGGCGCTGTTTGCCCTGCGAGCACACCGGCGGAGCCTGCGGGTCGTCAAGATCCAGCGGCCGCCAGGTGTCCTTGGCCCACTTGCGCCGCGAGGATTCGCGGGCGAAGTCCGGCACTTCGTAACTGTTGCCCTGATCCAGCACACTCTTCCAGGCCAGGATGCCGATCGCCGACATGGCCACTCCGCGGTAGACGTTGAGGTAGGGCTGTTTCCCGCTGCGGATGGCCTCGGCGAAGTAGTGGTTGGTGAACCAGTCCCCGCCGCCGTGGCCGGCCCGGGCCGCTGCCTGCGCCCAGGCGGGAAATTGCGGGAAGTAGGTTTTTTCCGGCACCTGCCCCTTTTTCAACTCCCACTCGTCGTGCGCGATGCGCACACTGCCAGGTCCCCAGTATCCGGGGCCGCGGCCGGTTTCCATCAGCCCCCCTTCGCCGTGCAGGCGGTAGAAGATGCTGTGCCCGGGCAGCCCGCCCTGTAGCAGTTTGAACACCGCGCCGTTGTCCATTTTGGCCAGGATGATGCCCCCGACATCGGCCTGCTGCCACAGCCGGGGCCGCTTGCTGTCCTCGGGCAGGGGGGCGGTGAAGCCGTTGACCCGCACCGGCATGGTATCGGTGATCGCCATCAGCGGGGCCATGGCGTGGGTGCAGTAGTAGGTGGCCGGCAGATTGTTGCGCCAGTGGCGCAGGCCAGGGGAGATGGCCAGGCGGCTCTGCAGGGACATGGGGTGGTTGTACTCGCCCTCGGCGTAGAGCACCCGGCCGATCTCCCCGGCGCGGTACAGCCGGGCCAGTTCGAGGTTGAAGGCGGTGTACGGATAGTTCTCGGCGAAGAGATAGATGCAGCCGGTCTTTTCCACGGTGCGGCACAGCTCGACACCTTCGGCCAGGGTGCTGCAGGCGGCGCATTCGCTCATCACGTGTTTGCCGGCCCGCAGCGCCTTGATGGCGAAGGGGGCGTGCTCGTGGAAATAGTTGGCCAGCACCACGGCGTCCAGATCGTGTTCGAGAAAGGCGTCGTAGTCGGTGTAGGTGGCGATGCCGTAGCGCTTGCCGACCTCGGCGAGCCGTTCCTCCCACAGGTCACAGACGGCGACCAGTTCCATGCCGGCCGCCGGCGCCTGGTGCATAAAGGTCTGCCCGCGCCCGACGCCGACGACGCCGACGCGAATCTTGCGGGGTTTCTTTTTTTCGCTCATTTCATACCCTTTCTGCTTGGGGACTTGGAGCTGTGAGCAGAGAGAATATATATTTTTGCCATTCCCGAACCCAGCCCGAACCATACCTTGTGGAGACCGACATGGAACTGAGCGCCCAGCAAAAACATTTCTTCGAGACCTTTGGTTTTCTCGCCCTGCCCGGCCTGCTGGCCGACGAGGTGGATTGGATCAGCAGCGAATTCGAGCAGGCCTTTGTCCAACGCGGGGTGGTCCACGACGGCAGCAAGCGCTCCTGCATCGTGCCCTTTATCGACCAGCGGGAGCGGCTGTGTACCTTGCTGGACCATCCGCGCCTGCAGATGCTGATCGGGGGACTCTTGGGGGAGGATTTCAATTATGTGGGCGGGGACGGCAACTACTACAGCGGCGATACCAACTGGCACAGCGACGGGTTCCACCGGGTGGGCAAGTTCCTCAAGGTGGCCATCTACCTGGACCCCTTGGAACCGGAGACTGGCTGCTTGCGGGTGATCCCCGGCACCCATCGTTTAGATGTGGAGCAGAGCTGGGAGGCCCGCAAGGCGGGCCAGTCCCAGGAGCTGTGGGGAATTTCCGGGCGCCAGGTGCCGGCCCTGCCCCTGCCCATCCAGCCGGGCGACGTGGTGGCCTTCAACCATAATTTGATGCACGCGTCTTTTGGCGGCAGCACCGCCCGGCGGATGTTTACCCTCAACTGCTGCCGCCACTGTCAGACCCCTGAAGAGATTGCCGATCTGGAGAACTATGTGGGCGCCCACGCCCGCTTCTGGATCGACCATCTGCACTCCGAGATCATGCGGGCCACGGCCTCGGTTGACCGCATGCGCCACCTGCGCCAGGTGATGGAGCACGAAGCGCACTTGCCGGCTCTGGCGGCCAAGGCCCGCGCCGAGCGGGACGAGCCTTCTAGAGGTTAGCCTAGTGATTTCCCATGGCTGAGAGTGCAGTGGATCTGCGCGGGGCGCGCATCCTGATCGTCGACGACCATCCGGCCAACATCGAGGTGATCGAACAGGCGCTGGCCGGCAAGGGCTACGAGCTTTTTGTCGCCTCCAGTGGTCCGGAGGCGCTGCAGGTTGCCCGCCTCGTCGCTCCGGAATTGGTCTTGCTCGATGTGCTCATGCCGGAGATGGACGGCATGGAGGTCTGCCGGCGCATGAAGGCAGATGCCCAAATGGGCGCGATCCCCATCGTCTTTGTCACCGCCCGCGACGATATGGCGATGCTGGTCGCGGGTTTCTCTGCCGGCGGGGTGGACTATATCACCAAACCCTTCCAAAGCGAGGAGTTGCGCACCTGGGTGGCCACCCAGGTGCAGCTGGGCCGCCTGGTTCGGCAGCAGGAGGAGCAGAACCGAGCCCTCGCTGCCAAGAACGAGGAGTTGGCGCGCAAAAACCAGCAACTTGAGGACGAAGTCGCCCGCCGTATCCGCCTGGACCAACGACTCTCCTTTTTCTCCGACCAGGAGCGCCGCCGCTGGGGCGTTGCCGACTTTGTCGGCCAGAGCGAAACCCTGCAGCAGATCCTGCGCTCCGTGGGGCGGCTGCAGCAGGCGGCCATCCCGGTGCTGATCACCGGAGAGAGCGGCACTGGCAAGGAATTGATCGCCCGGGCGCTGCACTTTGGCGGTGCTGGTGGGGAGGGCCCTTTTGTGCCGGTGAATTGCTCGGCTGTTCCCGCCGAGTTGGCCGAGAGTCTGTTCTTTGGCCACGTGCGCGGCGCCTTCAGCGGGGCCGACACCGACCGGGCCGGGTACTTCGAGCTGGCCCACGGCGGGACCCTCTTCCTGGACGAGGTCGGCGATATGCCCCTCGACTTGCAGGCCAAGTTGTTGCGGGTGCTCGAAGACGGTGTGGTGCTGCCGGTGGGTGGGCGCAAGGAGAAGAAGGTGGAGGTGCGGGTGCTGGCTGCCACCAACGTCGATCTGGTGACCCGCATCCAAGACGGTCGTTTTCGCGAGGATCTCTATTTCCGCCTGGCCCGCTTCCCGGTGCGGGTGCCGCCGCTGCGCGAGCGCCGCGAGGATATCCCGCTCTTGGCGCGGCACTTCCTGCAGCTTTTTTCCGCTGAACTCAAGGTGCCAGTACCGAACCTGAGCCCCGAGGTCCTGAAATTGTTACAGGAGTACGCCTTTCCGGGCAATGTGCGGGAGTTGAGAAACGCCATCGAGCGGGCCCTCATCGAAAGCGGGGGCGGCCCCATCGAAGGGTGCCATGTACACCTGAGTTTCCTGCCGGCCACCCCGCAGCCGGTGCGCCGTGCCGCACCCCCAGGGGTGGGGATGGAAGAGCTGCCACTCGACCTGGCAGCGGCGGAGTTGGTCTGATCCGGCGCGCCCTGGAGCAGGCGAAGGGCAACATCACCCAGGCGGCCCTCCTGCCGGGCATCCACCGCAACAAGCTCTACCGGAAGATCGCCCTGAGCGACGAGAGTCAGTTTCTGCCTCCCTCCTGATTAATCCCGCTGAACCAATCCCTTGAGACCCTGCGCCACTGCCCGGTACGCCCCCATACGGGCGTACCGGGCGATGACTATCGCTAGCGCCGTTTTCTCTCCTATTATCATAACATTCAAATTATAAATGTGTTAGGCTGTATTAATTCCCATGGTATGCAGGTTGCTATGGTGGGATCGAGCTGTACTTGGATCTAGGGGCACTATCCCGCCGACAGCGGAAGACCAGCAATGCGGAAGGAGCCGAAACGCATGAACCCCAGTCCTGCCAGCCCCAGACCCGACGAGATGGAGCGGTTTTCGCCCCGATTGCTGCCCGTCGAGGAGTTGCGAGATCTGTCGCGGCTTTCGCCGGCGCGCAGCCTCGGCCATATCCTCCTCGATTGGACGCTGATCCTCGCCGCCGGATGGGCAGCGTGGCAGATCCACCACCCTGCGGCCTATGTGCTCGCCATCGCCTTTATCGGCGGGCGCCAGCATGGGCTGCTGATCATGATGCACGAGGCAGCGCATCACCGCCTGTTTGAAAATCGCCGGCTGAATGACTGGGTCGGGGAGTTGATCACCTGGCCCTTTCCCTTCATTCGCATGTGCCAGTACCGCCGGCACCACATCCCCCATCACCGCCACCTCAATACCATGACCGACCCAGATTGGGTGCGGAAGCAAAATGCCGACTGGGAATTCCCCCGGTCGTGGTTTGGTATGCTCTCTTTGGTGGTCCAGGATCTGGTCGGCATCGGGGCGATCAAATACTTTGCCGGCAGGAAGAAGGTGGAAGCCTTGGCGCTCCCACAGCCCCTCAATAATGATCCAGACGAGCGTCTGATGGTCCTGGGACGTGCGCTCTTCCTCCTGCTGGCCTTGGCCGCTATCACCATCACGCACCTTTGGCTTCCCGTCCTCTTGTTCTGGCTCATCCCCCTGTTTACCTGGCTGCAACTGGCCAACCGCCTGCGGGGTATTGCCGAGCACTTTGCCATCGAAGGGCGCGAGGAGGTCTATGCGGAGACGCGCACCACCCTTCCCTCGCTCTTTGATCGCATCTTCCTGGCACCCAAGAATATCGGTCATCATTTTGAGCACCACCTCTATCCGAGTGTGCCGTCTTTCCGGCTTCGGGAGCTGCATCGCCGCCTCATGGCCATCCCCGAGTTCAGGGCGCGTATCCACTTGACCCAAGGTTACTGGGGGGTCGTGCGAGAGTGTGTGGCGGCAGGTCGAACAGGTGGGGTAGCGACATGACAATGAGAGGAAGACGAGAGATGATCTACGCGGTTGGAACAGGCAGAGCGATCGCCAACGCGGCCAGCCCCCGATTGGGCCGGCGCTTCGAGGACCAGAGCGAGGGCTGGGCCTCCCGCTTTGCAGACCGCGTCCCCGTCTCGCCGGGCCGCATCGCTGGCGAGGAGCCAGTGCCGGGCATGGCCTGTGGTAAGGTCGGTCTGCTTGCGGACCCCCTCGGCGGGATTCATGTGCGCCGCGCCCTCCACGGGGCTGATCTGGAAAAAGTCTGTGAAGTGCGCTACCGGGGCTATGCCAAGTACTTCAGCGATCCGCTGCAGGTCAGGGAACCACTAGACCAAATTCGCTGCGACTAGACACGAATTGGTCAGCCGTTGAGGATGGCGTGGCCCTTGCCGAAGAACCAGAAGGCGTCTACGGCGTAGGAGATGCCCACCCCGATGAAAAAGCCCACCACCATGCCGATGAAGAAGGGCCGCAGCTGGCGGTAGAGGGCCACCCCGCCCAGGCGCAGGGCCAGGCTCTTGCAGGCCCAGGCCAGGAATACTGAGAAGGCCACCCGCTGGATCATCCACACACTGGCCAGGGCCAGCCCCACCGGGTGCAGGGGCCACCAGTAGAAGCGGTACTGGCATACCGACAGCACCGAGAAGATCAGCGAGCCCAGCCCGAAATACCCTAACTTCCCCCAATCGGTGCCGATGGGATCTTTCAATTCCCGCACTACCGCGTCAAAGGCGACACCGCCGGCCCCGGCCCCGGGGTCGAAGATCCACGAGCGGAAATTGCCGGCCCCGTACTGGTACGACAGGTACAACATGAAGTAGGCCGAGACCGCGATCCCCACGAGCACGGCCAGG
>CAMAVQ010000038.1 GCA_945861755.1 Gemmatimonas phototrophica | reverse complement strand
CCCGGCCTCAGCAGCCTGCCGGTCCAGCTGGATGCGCCGGCTGCGCTCCTGGCGCAGCTTTTCCCCATTTTCGCGGGCCTCCCGCAGCTGTTTCTGCAGCTCTTTGCCCTCTTCCTCGCCCTTTTTCAGCTTTTGGTGCGCCCGGCGGGTCCGCTGCTCGGCAAACTCCAGGTCGTCCCGCAGCCGGCGCAGAGCCGCTTCCTTGTCGCGGACCTCCTGCTGCAGGAAACCCACCAGGCGAGCCTGTCCCAGCCCCTCGCGGGACAGCGGTGAAAGGCTCTCGAGCCGGGCTAGAAATTCCTCCAACAACAGATCTCGGTGGTGCCCCTCTCCTTCCGAGTTCCTAGCAGCGGCCCGCCCGACAATCCAGTCCCAACTCTTGGGGTACCCGGTTTCGAGAATCTTGGCAAAAGCCGCTTGGCGCTCCAGTCCGCCCTCGTCAGAGAGGATCTGCCGGTACAGGAAAACCTTGTCAACCGGCCCACTGAAAATCACTAAATCGGGGATCGCCCGCCTCAATTCCTGCCAACCATCGGCGATGCGCTCGGCAGCGCTGATCTCAAAGGCCAGCGCCTGATCCTGGGGGGAGTAGACTTCGTTGTCGTCTAACAAGATGCGCCCCAACCATTGGCGTAACTCGCCCAGCCCGATGCCTTGCCGGGCCCTTTTCCCGTAGTCGAGATAGCGGCGCAGGGCCCGCGGGGTCTGAGCTTCGACCTGCTGGCAAAATTGGGTGAATGTCGCGGAGCTGAAGATAGGTCCGCTCCTGGGTTCAAGTCGGGGATGGAGGCAGCGTGGCGAACTGAGGCGCGATGGCGATGATGAAATCGCGGGCGGTCCGCCCTCCGACCAGATCGTGGTTATGGCGCATGCGCCAGATGTTAAAAGCCGCCAGCAAATCGGTCTCTGCCATGGGGATCCCGGCCCGCCGCGCATAGGCCAGCACCAACTGCTCGTATTCGCTTTTGCGCGGCAAATCGATAAACACCTTGAGGGCGAACCGGTCGTCCAAAGCCCGTTGTTCATCGAGGCGTTCGGATTGCTGGGGGTCGTACTGAGCAGGACGCCTACCCTGATTGACCAGGTTGGCAATTTCCGCGTCGTCGTCCATCTGCAGCCGCCCCAGGCCTTCGGGGCGCTCCCCTTCCCGGTCGATGAGGTCCTTGAAGTTCGAAGTGGCGTAGAAAACCAGATTGGCCGGCATCTGCGCCAGGTGCCCTTCCAGCGCACTGGCCAGGAACCGGAATTCTGGATCGTGCCGGTTGAGAGAGACATTGTCCAGAACCCCGATGAAACGTTCGCGGCGACTGCGCACCAGTTCGAAGAGTTCGTCCAGCAAGCCGTAATGGCGGGGGGTGATCTCAATACCGCGCAGCCCCTGGGGGTAATACTGGGTGATCAGCCCGCGGATGAGGGAGGACTTCCCGCACCCCCTTGGCCCCCAGATCAACACATTGTGCGCCCGGTGCCCGGCCAGCAGATGGAGGGTATTTTGCCGGACCACCTCGGTGCGTTCCTCGTTTCCCTTCAGCCAAGCGAGGGCAAAACCGGAGAAGGCGGCTATGGGCTCCAATTGGGCCATTCCCGGGATTCCCCGCAGCCTGAATGCCGGGCTACTGCCAAATGCCCCCAGACCGTGGGTGTGGGCAAAACACGCCAGCTCCTCAGCCAGCCCACCCCAGTCGGCCACGGCGTCAAAGTGGTGCTTCAGTCGCTCGCGCAGACCAGCCACCTGCTCCCAGGGCCAGACTGCGGCCTCCATGGGGGGCTGACCGGCCAGGTCGGGGTGGGCCGTGGGCTGGAGTCCGGCCAAGACTTCGATCCATACCTGTAACGCCGCCTGCCCGACCACTTGTAACTGGCGCAGGTCCTGCCGCATCATTGCCACCAACTCGGGGCGCAGCGCGGCAAAAGGCCTGGATTCAGCCTGCCGGAGGAACAGGTGATCGTCGGCCAACACGGCATCGACCAGCAGACCGCGCAGGTCGAAGGGCCGCCACGGTGCGCTGGTGATTTCGGAGCGAAGCCAGAGGGCCTGCAACTGCTGCCAGGCACGCAAGGCCCGCCCCCGTGAGCCGGGCGGGGGTTCCGCGGTGCAGAGCAGCGATAACTCCACCAGCAGCAATCGCAGGATTCTGCCCGTCTCGCTGGCCGCGACCCCACACAGGGGGGAGAGTCCGCCGAGGGCCTCCAGGCATTCCTGTAGCTGGAGGCGGACCGCGCCTAAGGCCCCGCGTTCAGGCCCAGGTCCACTCATATCCGACCTTGGTGTCCTTGACCACTACCCCGGCGGCGGCGAGTTGATCGCGCAGTTCATCGGACTTCTTCCAGTCCTTGGCCAGACGTGCCTGCTGCCTGGCCTCGAGTAAACTGGCCAGCTCCGTCGGCAGTTCGGCCTGGCGGGACGAAGCGCCTTCCGCCTGGCCAAAGATCCCCAGCACCCGATCCACCTGCTCCAGGAAGCCCAGCACCGCTCCGGCGCCGCTCTTGCCCAACTCGCCCTGGTTGAAGGCCTTCTCGGCCTGGTTGACCAGCCCGAAGACCGCGGCAATGGCCCGGGGCGTGTTGAGGTCATCGTCCATATGCGCCCGGAACTCCGTCAGGGCCTGGTCGGCCCGGGCTGGCCAGTCTCCCCCGCTAGGTTCCTCTTCCACCTGCAATAGCCGCTCCCGCAGTTGGGTCAGCCGTCGCAGGGCCGCCCTGCTGCTCTCCAAACTTTCGAAGGTGAAGTTCAGCACCGTGCGGTGATGGGAGGTGACCACCAGGTACCGATAAGCCATGAGGTCTTCGGTGCGCTTGCCGATGTCTTCTAGCAGGTAGAAATTGCCCTGGCTCTTGGACATCTTTTTGGCGTTGATGTTGAGGAACTCGTTGTGTACCCAGTAGCGCACAAAAGGCTTACCGGTGGCACCTTCGCTCTGGGCGATCTCGTTTTGGTGGTGCGGAAAGATCAGGTCGACCGCACCGGTATGGATGTCGAAGCTCTCCCCGAGGTACTTCATCGACATACACGAGCACTCCAGGTGCCAGCCGGGCCGGCCCCTGCCGAATGGGGCGTCCCAGCCCACCTCGCCGTCGCTCTCCACCCAGCCCTTCCACAACGCGAAGTCGCGGACGTGATCTTTGTCGTATTCGTCGTTGTCGACACTGACCCCATCCCTCATGCCGGTGGTGTCGAGCCGGGCAAAACGGCCGTATTCGGGGAAACGCGCAATGGAGAAATACACCGACCCTTCGCGCTGATAGGCCAACCCTCGCTCCAGCAGGCGGGAGATCAGCCCCACCATCTCGGGGATATGAGCCGTGGCGCGGGGGTACACCTCGGCGGGCATGATGTTCAACGACTCTAGATCCTGGAAAAACACCTCGCTGTATTGCTGGGTAAGATCGGCCAGGGAGCGCCCCTCGGCACTGATGCGGCGCAGGATCTTGTCGTCGATGTCGGTGATATTCATCACGTGGAGGACTTCGAGCCCACTAAAACGCAGGTACCGTTTGAGGAGGTCGGCCAGCAGGAAGGCGCGAAAATTGCCGATATGGGCATAGTTGTGAACCGTGGGCCCGCAACTGTAGATGCGGACCCGGCCCGGCTCAAGAGGTACGAAGACCTCTTTCTCTCTGGTGGCGGTGTTGTAAAGCTTGAGCATCGCGATATGTTCTCACAGCAAAAAAGCCGCCGGCCCTGGGGGCCAGGGGCGACGGACTCAATGACCCGCTCGCGCTTTCTGGAATCGGTAAAGCGAAGGTGGTACCCTCGGCGCGACTCGAACGCGCGACCTACAGATTAGGAATCTGCCGCTCTATCCAGACTGAGCTACGAGGGCCTTCCCTTGCTCCGGGCAATCGGCGATGGAGGGCATCCAGCAAGACGGAACGAAAAGAGGATAGGAAACTTCCCCGGTGCAGTCAACTGAGAAAACCCAAAAAAAAGCCGCCAATATTGACTTTGGTTCCCCTCAGTCGTATTATTGGTCTTTCTTTTTTAGCCAACTCCCTGGGAACCTTTCCCGCTAGAAGAATAATATGGCCCAGATTTTCCACCGCAGTGCCAATAGCACGGTCAAAGTCCTGATCATTTCGGCTTTGATCCTCGTCATCGTTCTCCTAGGCCTCCTCCTCAATATCAATCGTATTTATTACGTCAATCAGGTCAATATCCCCAAGGACCAACCGGTTCCCTTTAGCCACAAGCACCACGTCACGGGTATGGGCATTGACTGCCGCTACTGCCATAACACGGTCGAAACCACGGCTTTTGCCGGCATCCCGGCCACCGAGACCTGCATGAGCTGCCATGCGCAGATTTGGACCGAGGCCCCCATCCTGGAGCCGGTGCGGGCCAGCCTGCGGACCAACACCTCGCTGCAATGGACCCGGGTTCACGACCTGCCCGATTTCGTCTACTTCAACCACAGCATCCACATCAACAAGGGGGTTGGCTGCCAGACCTGCCACGGCCAGGTGGACCAAATGCCCCTGATGTTCAAAGTCAACTCGCTCAATATGGAATGGTGTCTCGAGTGCCACCGAAATCCAGCCCTCTTTCTCCGTCCTCGTGACCAGGTTTTCAACATGCTCTATACTCCCCCCGCCAACCAGGAGGCTCTGGGCAGACAACTCGTGGCCGAGTACCATGTCCAGACCAGCCAACTCACCAATTGCTCGATCTGCCATCGATGAGAGAAGAAGCGTTCACCCGCAAGAGTTTGGACCTGGGGCAGATGCGCGTCCGCCTGGAAGAGTCCACCGGCCCTGAATACTGGCGCAGCCTCGACGAATTCTCCGGCACCAATGCCTTTCAGGAAATGGTGCAGCGCGAATTCCCCGAACAGGCCTCTGAACTGGCCGATCCGGTCAGCCGGCGCAATTTCCTCAAACTGATGAGCGCCTCCCTGGCCTTCGGCGGGCTGGCGGCATGTACGGTTCAGCCCCCCGAGAAGATCGTCCCCTATGTGCGCGCCCCGGAGCACCTGATTCCCGGCAAACCCCTCTTTTACGCCACGGTCGCCACGCTGGGCGGGGTAGCCACCGGGGTCCTGGTCGAAAGCCACATGGGCCGACCCACCAAGATCGAAGGCAATCCCCAGCATCCGGCCAGTCTTGGCGCCACCGACGCCGCCACCCAGGCCTCCATCCTCACCCTCTACGATCCGGACCGGGCCCAGGCGGTCACCAATGCCGGCCGCCTCAGCACCTGGGACACCCTGGCCCAGCAGCTGGGCCAGGCCCTCGCGGCCCAGAAAGGCAAGGGGGGTGCCGGTTTACACCTGCTCACCGAAACGATTACCTCGCCCTTGCTGGGTGACCAGATCGACACCCTGCTGACCGAGTTCCCCCAGGCGGTCTGGCACCAGTACGAACCGGGCAACAAAGATCAGGCGCAGGGTGGAGCGCAACTGGCCTTTGGCGAGCCGGTCAATACCTATTACGACCTGAGTCAGGCCGAGGTCATCCTTTCCCTCGACGCCGATTTCCTCAACAGCACCTCAGGCAGCGTGCGTTACGCCAAGCAGGTCGCCGCCGGCCGCCGGGTGCGCGACGACCATGCCAAGATGAACCGCCTGTACGTGGCCGAGAGCACCCCGACGGCCACCGGCAGCCTGGCCGACCACCGGTTTGCCTTGTCTCCCTCCCAGATCGAGGCCCTGGCCTTTGCCCTGGCCCGGAAGCTGGGCGCGGATTTCCAGACCGAAGGCGAGCTGCCCTCCTTCGAGGCCAACTGGCTCGAAGCGCTGGCGGGCGACCTCAAAAAAGCGGCCGTCCGCAGCGCTGTCATTCCGGGCGATCACCAGCCGCCAGCGGTACACGCCCTGGCCCATGCCCTCAACCAGGTGCTGGGCAATGTGGGCACCACCGTCTTTTATACCTATCCGGTCGCCGTCAAACCCATCGATCAGCGCCAATCCCTGGCCGAGCTGGTCGCGGCGATGAATGCCGGTCAGGTGCAGGTGCTGCTGATCCTGGGCGGCAATCCGGTGTACACTGCCCCGGCTGAACTCAACTTTGGCCAGGCCCTGCGCCAAGTGGGCCTCAGCGTACACCTGGGCCTCTACGAGGACGAAACCTCCCAGCTCTGCCATTGGCACGTGGCCGAATCCCACTACCTCGAAGCCTGGGGAGATGCCCGCACCTTCGACGGCACCGCCTCCATCGTCCAACCGCTGATCGAACCGCTCTACAACACCAAATCCGCCTGCGAGGTGCTCAGCACCCTCATCGGCCAGGGCGGCCGGCCCATCTACGACCTGCTGCGCGAATACTGGAGCCTGCAGGCCACTGGCCCAGATTTCGAGACCTATTGGAAAGTTTCTCTCCACGATGGGTTGCTGGCCGGCACCACCTCCCAGCCCCTGCCGGTGACCTTGCAGAAGCCCCTGAACATCCCTGCCCAAGCGCGGGGTGCCCGGGCTGAGGGGCTGGAGCTGGCCTTTCGCCTCGACGCCAATCTGTGGGACGGCCGGCACGCCAACAACGGCTGGCTGCAGGAGATCCCCCGGCCCCTCACCCGGCTGATGTGGGACAACGCCCTACTGGTCAGTCCGCATACCGCCTCGCGCAACGGTTTGAGCAACGAAATGATGGTTGACCTCGAGGTACAGGGACGCCGGCTGCAGGTGCCGGTGTGGCTCTTGCCCGGCCAAGCCGAAGAAACCCTGACTCTGCATCTGGGGTACGGCCGTACCCAGGCTGGCAAGGTGGGCACCGGGGTGGGCTTCAACGCCTATGTCCTGCGCACCAGCGAGGCTCCGTGGCATGTCGCCGGGGTAAAGGTCAACAAAACATTTAGTACTTATAAGCTGGCCTGCGTGCAGGATCACAGCAGCATGGAGGGCCGCCACCTGGTGCGTTCGGCTTCGGTGGAGGAATACCAGCGCAACCCGCATTTCGCCGCCGAAGAAGCGGAAGCGCCTCCCGCTGACCTGTCCCTTTACCCGGCCCACGAACACGACTCGGTGGTTCCCAACGCCTGGGGCATGGTAATCGACCTGAGCTCCTGCATGGGCTGCAACGCCTGCATGGCCGCCTGCCAGGCCGAGAACAACATCCCCATCGTGGGCAAGGAACAGGTGTTGAACGGCCGCGAAATGCACTGGATCCGCATCGACCGCTATTTCAAAAACGATGTAAACGATCCGGAGATCTACCACCAGCCGGTTCCCTGCATGCACTGTGAAAATGCCCCTTGCGAACTGGTCTGCCCAGTGGGGGCCACCTTGCACGACGAGGAAGGCCTCAACGAGATGATCTACAACCGCTGCGTGGGGACCCGCTACTGCAACAACAACTGCCCCTATAAGGTGCGGCGCTTCAACTTCTTCCAGTATGTGGATCGGGACACCCCCAGCCTGCAACTCCAGCGCAACCCAGATGTCACCGTGCGCTCCAGGGGGGTGATGGAGAAGTGCACGTACTGCGTGCAGCGCATCAACGCCGCCCGCATCGAGTCCAAGAAAGACGACCGGCCCATCGCCGACGGGGAGATCCTCACCGCTTGCCAACAGGTTTGCCCCACCGACGCCATCACCTTTGGCAACATCAAGGACGCCGGCAGCCAGGTGGCCAAGCTCAAGGCCAGTCCGCTCAACTACAGCATCCTGGCTGACCTCAATACGGTCCCGCGCACCACGTACCTGGCCCGTGTAAAAAATCTCAATCCGGAGCTCCTATGAGCGAAGTATCCGACAAGAAGTACCAGCCTCCGGCGCCGGTGCTCGTTGCGGGGCAAACCTACACCTCTGTCACCGCCAAGATCAGCGACATTGTGCTCACCCCGCGCACCCCAGTGGGCTTGGGGATCGCTTTTCTGATCGCCTTTGTTTTTTTTCAGGTCTTCCTCGTCTCTCTCTCCTATCTGGTCTACGAAGGCGTCGGCATCTGGGGACTCAACAATCCGGTGGGCTGGGGATTCGCCATTGTCCACTTTGTCTGGTGGATCGGTATCGGCCATGCCGGCACCCTGATTTCCGCTATCTTGTTGCTTTTGCGCCAGCAGTGGCGCAATGCCATCAACCGCTTCGCCGAAGCGATGACCATCTTTGCGGTGATGTGTGCCGCCATCTTCCCCATCTTCCACACCGGCCGCCCCTGGCTGGCCATCTACTGGCTGATGCCCTATCCCAACTCCATGGGTGTCTGGCCCCAGTTCCGCAGCCCGCTGATGTGGGACGTCTTTGCGGTCTCCACCTACTTTAGCGTCTCGCTGGTCTTCTGGTACCTGGGCCTGATCCCCGACCTGGCCACCTTCCGCGACCGGGCCAAGAACCGGGCCGTCAAGGTGATCTACGGGGTGCTCTCCCTGGGTTGGCGCAATTCTGCGGCCCACTGGCACCGCTATGAAATGGCCTCGCTGCTGCTGGCCGGCCTCTCCACCCCACTGGTCCTCTCGGTGCATAGCATCGTCAGTTTTGACTTCGCCACCAGCCTGGTCCCCGGCTGGCACACCACCATCTTCCCCCCCTATTTCGTCGCTGGTGCCGTCTTCGCGGGTTTCGCCATGGTGCTGACCCTGGCCATCCCCATCCGCAAGATCTACGGCCTCCAGCAGATCATCACCGACCGCCACCTCAACAACATGGCCAAGGTGATGCTGGCCACCGGGCTGATCGTCGCCTACGGTTATTTCATGGAAGCCTTCATGGCCTGGTATAGCGCCAGCACCTGGGAACAGTTCATGATGAAGAACCGCCAGACTGGGCCTTACGGACATTATTATTGGATGCTGATCCTCTGCAACGTCATCGTGCCCCAGTTGTTGTGGATCAAGCGCTGCCGCCTGAATACGATATGGCTGATGATCGTCTCGATGTTCATCAACGTGGGCATGTGGCTGGAGCGCTTCGTCATTGTGATCACCAGCTTGCACCGCGACTTCATGCCTTCCTCCTGGGATATGTACAGCCCGACCAAATGGGACTGGGGGCTTTATCTTGGTACCTTTGGACTCTTTTTTACCCTCTTTTTCCTCTTCATCCGCGTGTTGCCGATGATCGCCATCGCCGAGATCCGCGCCCTGGTGCCCGAGAGCGAAAAAGGCAAGTGAGCTGAACTATGCAAGAGCATAAAAGCACGCCAGAAATCTACGGTCTGCTGGCCGAGTTTGCCGATCCCGACGCACTGCTGACTGCCTCGAAGCGGACCTACGAGACGGGCTATCGCAAAATCGATGCGTTCTCTCCCTATCCAGTACACGGCCTGGACGAAGCCATCGGGGTGAAACGCACCCGGCTACCCTATCTGGTGCTGGGTTGTGGTCTGCTGGGTGCGCTCATCGGCCTGTCGCTGCAATACTGGGTCTCGGCGATCGAGTACCCGCTCAATATCGGCGGCCGCCCCTTCTTCAGCTGGCCCTCCTTCATCCCCATCACCTTTGAGTGCGGCATCCTCTTTGCGTCTTTCAGTTCAGCGATCGGCATGTTGCTGGCCAACAAATTGCCCATGCCTTACCATCCGCTCTTCAACGTGGAGGCCTTTGCCCGGGCCAGTCAGGACCGTTTCTTTTTGTGTGTCGAGTCCACTGATCCTCAGTTCGATCCGGAAAAAACCAGAACCTTCCTCCAGAGTCTGAATCCACACGAGGTGTTCCGCGTTGACCCCTGAGACCAGAACCCGCGCCCGCCGCTGGCTGCAGCAGGGAGCCCTGATCTCCCTGCTCTTGCTGCCTGGCTGCGAACTTCGCCAGGCCATGTACAACCAGCCCAGATACAAGGCCATGGCGGCTAGCAGCTTCTTTCCCGACGGCCGCTCGGCCCGCAATCCGGTGGCCGGCACCATCGCCCGCGGCCAGCTGCGCCTCGACAAACATTTCTATGAGGGCAAGGGCGATACCGGCCTGGCAACCACCCTGCCCATGCCGCTTACCGAAAAATTACTTGAGCGGGGCCAGCAGCGCTTCGACATCTACTGTTCCCCCTGCCACGACCGCACCGGCCGGGGCAACGGCATGATCGTCCAGCGCGGGCTCAAACGCCCCCCCTCTTTCCACCAGGACCGCACCCCTGGCGACGCCCCTGGTGCCGGCGTCAACCTGCGCACCGCTCCAGTGGGTTATTTCTACGACGTGATCACCAACGGCTTCGGGGTGATGCCCAGCTACGCCTCGCGCATTCCACCCCAGGACCGCTGGGCCATCGCCGCCTACGTGCGCACCCTGCAGTTCAGCCAGGACGCCTCCTTCGACCAACTGCCGGCAGAGGATCAAAGGCAACTTCAATGAACCAAGCACAGGAAATCGCAGAGCAGACCGCCGCACTCCGTCCCTACTTCGACCGCCTCCAGAAGCGCGCCTTCACCGTGGGTGGAATCGGGCTGGTTATCCTGGCCATCTCCGCCGTTGTGGACCCGCAGCAGTTCTTTCGCTCGTACCTGCTGGGCTTCCTCTTCTGCATGGGGTTACCCATGGGCAGCCTGGCCATCCTGATGCTGCACCACCTGGCCGGTGGCACCTGGGGGTTTGCCATCCGCCGTCTGCTCGAAGCCGCGGCGCGGACCGCGCCGCTGGTCTTGGTGTTTTTTATTCCGGTGCTGCTGGGCATGCACGAGCTATATGAGTGGACCCACGCCGAAGTGGTGGCCAGGGATCCGGTGCTGCAGCAGAAGAGCGGCTATCTGAATATCCCCTTTTTCCTGGTGCGGGCTGCCATCTACTTCGCCATCTGGCTGACCCTCTCCTTTTTGCTCAATAAATGGTCCTTACAACAAGATGCAACCACCAACACCGCCCCCACCCGGCGGATGCAGAAGATCAGCGGTCCGGGCATCATCCTCTTCATGCTGACCATGACCCTGGCCTCCGTCGACTGGATCATGTCCCTGGAACCCCACTGGTTCTCCACCATCTACGGGCTCATCTTCATCATCGGCCAGGGCTTGCTGACCTGGACCTTTATGACCATCGTGGCGGTCCAGCTCTCTGAGAAGAAGCCCCTGTCCGGCTTGCTCACCAATCAGCGGCTGCGCGACCTTGGCACCTTGACCCTGGCCTTTGTGCTGCTGTGGACCTACACCTCCTTCTCGCAGTTGCTGATCATCTGGTCGGCTAACCTGCCCGAGGAAATCACCTGGTATATGACCCGCTTACACGGCGGCTGGCGCTACCTGGGTGTCCTGCTGATGCTCTTCCATTTTGCGGTGCCCTTCCTGCTGCTGGTCTCCAGCCAGATCAAGGCCAAGACCCGCGCCCTCACCGCCATCGCCTCGGGTCTGATTGTCATGCGCCTGATCGACCTCTACTGGATCACCGCCCCGGCCATGCACCATTCGGGCCTGGAACCCCATATCCTCGACTTGGTGGCCCCACTGGCGCTTGGCGGTATTTTTGTCGGCGCTTTCTTCTGGCAGCTCAAGAACCGCAGCCTCATCGCTCTCAACGACCCCCGTTTCTCCGACCTGATAGGCAAGGATTCTGGACCTCATCATGGATAAACACGCGCCGAGTACCGCCGGGCATACCACCGGGGGTATACATCCAGGCTACGAAGTCAGCGACGTCCACCCTCGTCCGCTGGTCAAGACCGCCCTGGCGTTGGCCGGGTTGGTGTTGTTTTCCATCGTGGCCATGGTGGTTCTTTTTAAGGTGTTGGAGTATTATGAACCTAGGGCTGACCGGCCCCGCCACCCGCTGGCAGACAGCCGTTATGTCTCCTCCGCACCCAAGCTGCAGCCAGATCCCCCGGCCCTCAAGGAAGAATTGCGGGCCGTCGAGAACCAGGTGCTGACCAGCTACGACTGGACTGACAAGGAAAAGCGCCTGGTGCGCATCCCCATCGAGCGGGCCATTGCACTGGTTGCCCGGCAGCAGCAGCTGCCGGTGCTGAAAACCACCGAAACACCCGTCCCCAAGCCATGAGCAGCCCCCGCCCTAGACCTTCACGCTTGTCGCCAGCCGTGCTGGCGGTGATCGCGCTTTGCCTGTTCAGCAGGGCGGCACTCGAGGCCCAGCTGCTCACCAAGGAACAGATCGAAAAGATCGGCATCGACCAGCATCTCGACGAAGAATTGCCCCTAAACCTGGTCTTCAAGGACGAACAGGGGCAGCAGGTAAAACTCGAGCAGTACTTTGGGTCTAAGCCGGTGGTGCTCACCTTGGTGTATTACGAATGTCCCATGCTCTGTACCCAAGTGCTCAACGGCCTGGTCCGTTCCCTGCGTATGCTCTCCTTTGAGATGAGCCGTGACTACGAGGTGGTCACGGTTAGTTTTGATCCGCGCGAGACCCCGGAGTTGGCAGCCGCCAAGAAAGCAGAGTACGTCAAGACGCTGGGCAAACCCGGAGCCGAGGCCGGCTGGCACTTCCTGACCGGCACCCAGGACCAGATTGACCAACTGGCCAAGGCCGTCGGCTTTCGTTATGAGTTCGACGAGCGCACCAATCAGTACATTCACGCCGCCGGCATCGTGGTGCTGACGCCGACTGGCCGGCTGGCGCGTTATTTCTACGGGATCGAGTTTTCGCCCAAGGATCTGCGCCTGGGCCTGATCGAAGCCTCGAACGAGCAAATCGGCAGCCCCATTGACGAGTTCCTGCTGCTGTGTTTCCAGTATGACCCGGCCAGCGGCAAGTACACCCTGGCCATACTCAATATTCTGCGTATCGCCGGTGGCCTGACGGTCATGGTGCTCGCCATCTACCTCGTCACCACCCTGAGGCGAGAACGGCGGAACCGGCGGCGGGAATTGACAGTAAACCATCACTAGCGGTTACGAGGACGACTATCAATGTCCAACCAGTGGTATGCCCTGCTTCCAGAACAAGCCTCGACCTTTGCCTGGCAGGTGGACGCCCTGTATATCTTGCTCACAGTGCTCTCCGTCTTTTTTACGGTCGCCGTCGTCGCCATACTGCTCTACTTTTGTATTAAATACCGCCGGCGGTCCGACGACGAACGCCCCGCACCCATCCACGGCAACATCACCCTTGAGCTGGCCTGGTCCATCATCCCCACCTTCATGGCCATCGGCGTCTTTGCCCTGGGCGCCAACCTCTTTTTTACCATCTACCACACCCCAGCCGACGGCATCGATATCTATGTGGTGGGCAAGCAATGGATGTGGAAAATCCAACACCCCGAAGGCAAGCGGGAGATCAACACCCTGCATGTGCCGGTCAATCAGACCATCCGGCTGACCTTGACCTCGGAGGATGTGATCCACAGCTTTTTTGTTCCGGCCTTCCGCACCAAGAAAGACGCCGTCCCCGGCCGCTACAACACCATGTGGTTCGAGGCCACCAAGGTCGGTGAGTACCATCTCTTTTGCGCCGAGTATTGCGGCACCCAGCATGCGGGCATGATCGGCAAGGTCATCGTCATGGAGCAGGAGGATTATCAGCGCTGGCTCAGCAGCACCTCCGCCGGAGGCGAGGCCACTGGTCAGAGCATGGCGCAACTAGGCGAGCAGCAGTTTCAACAGCTGGGTTGTATCACCTGCCACAAGATGGAGCCGGGAGGCCGTGGTCCGATCCTGACCGACACCTTCGGCAAACCAGTGGAACTGGCTTCCGGCGAAAAGGTGACGGTGGATGAGGCCTATGTGCGTGAATCCATCCTGACCCCGGGCACCAAAGTGGTTAAGGGCTTCCAGCCCATCATGCCGGCGTTCCAGGGGCAGGTCAGCGAAGAGACCCTCACCCAGCTCGTCGAATACGTAAAGTCTCTGAGTGCAGCGAAAAAATAAGGCGAGGTTATAAAATGAGCACTGCCGCGGCCCAGCCCGCCACCAACGGACATGGTGAACCCGAGAACTACCTCAACATCGGGTACGGATTCAAGTCCTGGCTTTTCACCTTGGACCACAAACGCATCGGCATCCTCTACCTGGTGTGTATCACCGCGGTTTTTCTCGTGGGAGGATTCTTTGCCAGCGCGATCCGCGCCGAACTGATGACCCCACAGGGGGATCTGGTCGAAGCAGAGACCTACAACAAGCTCTTCACCCTGCACGGGGTGTTGATGATCTTCTTTTTCCTCATCCCCTCGGTGCCTGCGGTGCTCGGCAATTTCGTCATGCCGATCATGATCGGCGCCAGGGACGTGGCCTTCCCCCGCCTAAATCTGTTGAGCTGGTACATGTACGCCAGTGGCCTGGTCCTGGCGCTGGTATCGATGGTGTTGGGCGGGGTGGACACCGGCTGGACCTTTTATACGCCCTACAGCAGCACCTATGCCAACAGCTACGTAGCGTTGGTGGTATTCGGGGTGTTTCTCAACGGCTTCTCCTCCATCCTGACCGGCGTGAACTTCATTGTCACCGTGCATAAGATGCGCGCCCCGGGCATGACCTGGTTCCGCCTACCCCTCTTTGTCTGGGCCCAGTACGCCACCAGCCTGATCATGGTGCTGGGCACCCCGGTAGTGGCCATCACCCTGCTGCTGGTGGGCCTGGAGCGGCTCTTCCACATCGGCATCTTCGACCCGCGTTATGGCGGTGATCCCATCCTCTTCCAGCACATGTTCTGGTTCTATTCCCACCCGGCAGTGTACATTATGATCCTGCCTGGCTTTGGGATTATCAGCGAAATTATCGCCTGTTTCTCGCGCAAGGCGATATTTGGTTATTCCTTTGTGGCCTTTTCGAGTCTGGCCATCGCCGTGTTGGGCTTCCTGGTCTGGGGGCACCACATGTTCACCACCGGCCAGTCGATGTACGCCAGTATGGTCTTCTCCTTCATCACCTTCTTCATCGCCGTGCCCACTGCCGTGAAGGTCTTCAACTGGACGGCCACCCTCTACAAGGGATCCATCTCGATGGATTCGCCCATGCTCTACGCCATGGGCTTCATGGGGCTCTTCCTGATTGGCGGCCTGACCGGGCTCTTTCTTTCTACCCTGGGCGTGGACATCCACTTGCAGGACACCTATTTCGTGGTGGCCCATTTCCACTACGTCATGGTCGGCGGGATGGTGATGGCCTTTCTGGGCGGCCTGCACTTCTGGTGGCCCAAGATCACCGGCCGCATGTATCCAGAAGCCTTAGCCAAGGTAAGCGCCGTGCTGGTCTTCACCGGTTTCAACCTGACCTTCTTCCCCCAGTTCATCATGGGCTACTTGGGCATGCCGCGGCGCTACTACACCTACCCGCCCGAGTTCCAGATCTACCACATCATGTCCACGGCCGGTGCCACGGTGCTGGGCCTGGGCTACGGCCTGCTCATCACCTATTTCATCTGGTCCCTGTACAAAGGCCCCAAGGCCCCGACCAATCCCTGGGCGGCCAAGGGCTTGGAATGGATGATCCCCTCCCCGCCGATACTCAGCAACTTTGCCTCCACCCCAGTGGTGACCTGGGAAGCCTACCCCTACGAACAGCCGGACGAATTGCCGGCCGAACCGCAACAGACCGACGCCAAGAAGCAGGAGGAGCATCTTGTCTGACACCCACGGCAGCGCCCTGCACCACCAGTTCGACGGACTCGAACAGCAGTACTCGGCTGCGAACATGGGGATGTGGGCCTTCATTGTCCAAGAGATCATGTTCTTCGGCGGCATGTTCGGCGCCTATACGGTGTACCGCAACGAATACCACGACGCCTTTGTCGAAGGCAGCCATCACCTCGATATCGGCCTAGGGACCTTTAACACCGCGGTGCTGATCGGCAGCAGCCTCACCATGGCCATGGCCGTGCGCTGCGCCCAGCAAGGCCGCAAGGAGGGCACCTACCGCTGGATCATCGGCACCATGATCCTGGGCGCCATCTTCCTGGGCGTCAAGGTCATCGAATACACCGAAAAGTACCATCACCACCTCATCCCCGGCTCCTCCTTCCATTGGGAGGGTGCCCACGCCGGCCCGATGAAGATCTTCTACTCCCTGTACTTCTGTATGACCGGGATGCACGCCCTGCACATGATCATCGGCATCGGCCTGATGTTCTGGCTCTTGCCCAAGGTGAAACGGGGCACCTACACCAGCGAATACTTTACCCCCATCGAGAACTTCGGCCTCTACTGGCACTTCGTTGACATTGTCTGGATCTTCCTCTTTCCCCTGCTTTATCTCGTCGGCGGGAGGCACGGCTGATGTCGCAGCACGAGCACCATATCGTCCCCCTCAACGTCTACTTCCGCGTCTTTGCGCTGCTGCTGATCATGACCGGACTGACGGTGGCCGTCGCTTTTGTCGACCTGGGCTGGGGCAATACCCCAGTCGCCCTGGCGATTGCCCTCTTCAAGGCCACCATCGTCATCCTCTTTTTTATGCACGTGCGCTATAATACCCCGGTGATGTGGCTCTTTGCCGCGGCCGGCTTCTTCTGGCTGCTCATCCTGCTGGTGCTGACCATGCAGGACTACGCGACCCGCAGCTGGGAAGGCCCGCCGCCCGTGGAGTTTCTCAAGAACGCCACCGTCCCCTTCTGAAACAAAAAACCTCCAGCTTTCGCCGGAGGCTGATAGACACCCCCCTGGTCCTCCGAGGACCAGGGGTTTTTTATTGAGGGACCGACCAGGGTTATTTTGTGAGGGTGAAGTTTGCGGTAGCGACCCCGTCGCCCACCTCGAGGTCCTGGGTCTTGGTGCCCAGGTACTCGTGCCAGACTTCGACTAGGTAGTTGCCGGCCGGTACGTCCTTGATCTCGAAGCTCCCGTCCGCGGCGGTGACCGCAAAGTAGGGATTGCCCGCCACCACCACAAAACCGTTCATCCAGGGATGGGCATCGCATTTGACCGGAATGATCTCCGTCTTCGCGAAATTGGTCCCCGGGAGGACCATCTTTTTGGTGAATGCCGGCATGGCCTTGTTGAGTTCGTGGTTGATCTTGCCCAGGAGATGCACGTTGTGCAGCACCCCGTCATTGTTGAGCACCTTCAGCCCCTGCCCGGCCACCAGGCCCACCACATGGGGAGAAAACATACAGCCGTTCTGGTCGAGGACCGCTGGTTCCACTGGCGCCCTGAAAACTTGCCCCCCCGGAAAACCGGACTTGAGGCACACGAAAGCGTATTTGACGTTTTTGCTGGCATCGAGGACCAGGTGTTCTTCCATTACCGGCGTGGGATGTTTCGCCATGCAGGTGGGGTCGTCATTCATTTTTACCTTTGTCGCCGGGGGCACGCTGGTCAACTTGGCCTTGACCACCCCTTTGATGGTGCCCGCATAGCTGGTATGGGCGGCGATGAGCAATACGGCGACGAGATAGGAACCTTTCATCCATTTTCTCAAGTTTCAGATTTGTCCCTCTACCAGGGGCACCACCGGGCGGACAATTACTAGGATGGCGCTCTGGGGCACAACCATGTATTTCTCGCTGTCGAACTTGATCTCGATGGCATCCCGCTTGAGAAAAACTGCGGTGTCCCCTCTGTGGGCCTGCAGCGGGATATAGCGGGCTCTTTCGCCTTTCTCCTGGTTCCAGGGCGCATCGTCGTCTTCGGGCTTGGGTGGCAGCGGGATCCCCGGACCCACCTCCTCCACCCTGCCGCTCTGCACATTTTCCTTTTCTATGGCCGTGGGCGGCAGGTACAGCCCGACCTCGGTGCGCTCTTCGACGTCGTCGATCCGGATCAAAACCCGGTCGCCCACGACGATCAGTTCCTTGTCACCTCTGAGCATGTCTCCTCCCCGGTTCCGGAGTTCACAAGATTCCTGCCCCGCTCTGCTGCAGGAGTTTGGCGACCAGCGCCGTCCAGCCGGTCTGGTGGCTGGCCCCCAAACCGCGTCCGTGGTCGCCGTGGAAATACTCGTAGAAGAGCACCAGGTCGCGCCAGTGAGGATCCTGGTCGGACATGGAGTGCCCACCGTTGACCGGGCGCCGTCCCTCCGGGTCGCGCAGGAAAAGCCGGCTGAGCCGGCGCGACAGTTCGGCCGCCACTTCCCAGAGCGAAAGCATTTGCCCTGATCCAGTGGGGCACTCAACTTTGTAGTCGTCCCCATAGAAATGGTGAAATTTCTGCAGCGATTCGATAATCAAATAGTTGACCGGGAACCAGATCGGGCCGCGCCAATTGGAATTGCCCCCAAACATGCCGCTGCGCGATTCGGCCGGCTCGTAGTCCACCCGGTACTGGTTGCTGTTGAGGGTCAGCTCGTACGGTTGGTCCTGGTGGAAACGCGAGAGGGCGCGGATGCCGAAGGGGGACAGGAACTCCGACTCGTCGAGCATGGGGCGCAGGACCCGCCGCAGCCGCTCGCGGCCGACGATGGCCAGCAGGCGCCGATGGGGAACTCCGGGGCGGTGGCGGCTGCTGAGGTGGTGCTGAAGTTGGGGATGGTTTTCGACGAACCACTCCATCCGCCGCTTGAAGCCGGGCAGGGCATCCACCTGTTCGGGCTCTAAGGTCTCCACCGCAAAGAGGGTGATCAAGCCCACCATCGAGCGCACCTTGAGCAACTGGCTGTGCCCGTCCGGCAGGCAGAGGGCATCGTAGAAAAAGCCATCCTCCTCGTCCCATAGCTGCAACTGCTGGTCGCCCAGGTTGTTGATGGCGTGGGCGATGTAGACGAAATGCTCGAAGAACTTGCTGGCGATATCCGAGTAGCCCTTGTTTTCTTTGGCCAGCTCCATGGCGATGGCCAGCATGTTGAGGCAGAACATGCCCATCCAACTGGTCCCGTCCGACTGCTGGATATGACCGCCGCTGGGCAGCGGCGCCGAGCGGTCGAAGACGCCGATATTGTCCAGCCCCAGGAAGCCGCCTTCGAAGATATTGTTGCCGGCGGCGTCCTTGCGATTCACCCACCAGGTGAAATTCAGCAGCAACTTGTGGAAGGCCCGCTCGAGAAATTCCCGATCCCCCTTGCCCCGCAAGCGCTTTTCAATGCGGTACACCCGCAGCACCGCCCAGGCATGCACCGGCGGGTTCACATCCTCAAAGGCCCACTCGTACGCCGGCATCTGACCATTGGGATGCATGTACCATTCGCGCAGGAAGAGGATCAGCTGGTCCTTGGCCAAGTCCACATCGACCAGCGCCATGGGTATGCAGTGGAAGGCCAGGTCCCAGGAGGCATACCAGGGGTACTCCCACTTATCGGGCATGGAGATGACATCTTCGTTGTACAGATGTGCCCAATTGCGGTTGCGCGCGCTCTGGCGATGGATTTCCTTTCCCCGCTCATCCTCCTTGAGCCAGGTGCCCACATCGTAGTGGTAAAACTGCTTGGACCACAGCAGGCCGGCCAGGGCTTGGCGCTGGACATTGCGGGCATCCGGTGATAACCCCTCGCCGGCCACCCAGGTGTAGAACTCGTCGGCCTCCTGCCGGCGTTGGTCGATCAGCCCGATCTGGTCCTTGCCCAGCGGATTGGTCTCGGGCAGGCGATCCATCAGCCGCAGACAGCAGGACCACTCTCCACCTGCCGGGACTTCCTGGTAGAAGTGGGCGGCCATCTTGGTCCCCACCTGCCCGTGATTGACCGCCAGGGTTTCTCCGTGTATCAGGTAGCGCTCAATGCCATCCTTGACGTAGGGCGTGGGATTGGGACGGCCGTAAAGCCGCTGGCAGTTGGTCTCGTTCTCGGTGAAGAGCAGGGGCACTCCAGTGGGCACAAAAAGCCAGCGGGTTCCCAGACCGGGGTGCTGGGCTTCCACCCCTTGGGAATTCTCCAGGGCAATGGCTTCCTCCAACATCGGCCGGGGTCCGGTCTCGCCATGGCTCCAGGTATTGCGGAACCACAGGGTGGGCAGCAGATGCAGGGGGGCGGCCTGGGGTCCGCGGTTGCAGGCGGTGATCCGGATCAGCAGATCGTCTGGATCGGCTTTGGCGTACTCGACGAAGACATCGAAATAGCGCTGTTCGGCGAAGACCCCGGTGTCGATCAGCTCATATTCGTCCTGGCTGCGACCCCGCTCGCGATTGACCTGCAACAACTCCTCGTACGGAAAGGCCTGCTGGGGATACTTGTAGAGGAACTTCATATAGGAGTGCGTTGGGGTGCTGTCGAGGTAGAAGTAACACTCCTTGACATCTTCGCCGTGGTTGCCTTCGTTGCCGGTCAGGCCGAAGAGGCGCTCTTTGAGGATGGCGTCCTGGCCGTTCCACAGGGCCAGCGACAGGCAGAGCCGCTGATGGTTGTCGCAGACTCCGCCCAGACCGTCCTCTCCCCAGCGGTAGGCCTTGGAACGGGCCTGGTCGTGCGGCAGGTATTCCCAGGCAGTCCCGTGGGGACTGTAGTCCTCCCGCACCGTCCCCCACGCCCGCTCGCTGAGGTAGGGGCCCCAGCGCCGCCAGTGGCGATTGCGATCCCGGGTCTCCTCCAGACGTTGCTGCTCGGCCAACAACTTCTGTGCCTTGCCCAAGTCGGCAGCCCTACTTCCGGCCGGCTTCGGCGGCGGCCAACGCCGCCCCGACGATCCCGGCCTCGTTGCGCATCTGGGCCGGGGCCACTTCGGTGTCTACCGTGAGCAGGGGCAGGAACTTCTCGTGTTTCTGGCTGACCCCGCCGCCGACGACGATCAGTTCTGGCCACAGATAGGCCTGGATGTGAATCAGATACTCGTCGACTCGGGCGGCCCACTTCTTCCAACTAAGACCCTTGCGAATCCGCGCACTCTCGGCGGCCCGCAACTCGGCGTCCTTGCCGCGGACCTCGATATGGCCCAGCTCGGTATTGGGCACCAGCACGCCGTCGACGAAGAGCGCGGTGCCGATGCCCGTGCCCAGGGTACACATAAACACCACCCCCTTGCGCCCCTTGCCCGCGCCCAGGCGCATCTCGGCCAGGCCGGCCGCGTCGCCGTCGTTGACCACAGTGAAGGTGCAGCCGCTCTCCTGTTCGAAGGCGCTGCGGATATCGGCCCCGATACACTCGGGGGCCAGGTGGGCGGCGGTGAAGAGTTTGCCGTGGCGGACCACCCCAGGTACCCCGCAGCCCACCGGGCCCTTCCAGTTGAAATGGGCGGTGACCTGGGCCACGGTCTTGGCCAGGGCCTCGGGGGTGGCCGGCTGGGGGGTGGCGACGCGAAAACGGGGCGCCAGCAGTTCGCCGGTGCGGCTGTCCACTGGGGCGCCTTTGACGCCGGTGCCGCCGATGTCGATGCCGAGTACCTTCATGGTTGCCGCCTCCTCAGGATGCGAGTTTGAGACATTCTTCGTACGCCTCGTAGTGTTCCCCTTCGCGTTCTTCCGGGTCCACGTATTTGAGCCACAGAGCGCTGTCCTTCTTGTCGCCGCTGAGGATGCGCCGGCTGCCCAGGTTGGTGGGGTCTGACCCGCTCCACACCACCGAGCCGTCCTGCATATAGATAAATTCGCCGCGGTGTTTGTCGATGATCTTCTTTTGCTCCTCGCGGTAGATCAGCCCCTGTTCGCAGGTGGTGCGCCGCCAACTGGCTACCGTCTCGGGTGCGTCTGTTTCCTCGGAGTCGAACTCGGCCAGCGGCCCCTTGACCTCGCTCTGGAAATCGATCTGGTCCAGATCCACAGTGCCAAAGCCGTGTTGGGCGGCGATCAGCACGTGGTTGCGGTCGCGTTTGAAGGGCGGAGTGGGCCAGTCGGACTTGGGGTCGTGGCCCATCAGGGTCATGCCGCAAGCGTCAGTGGCGGTCACCTGGTCGCCGGCGATCAAGGTGTTGCAGATGCGGCCCACGCCCCCCCACTCCCTGCCCCACTGCCCGGTCAGGGCGTCGACGATGTTGAGGCAGGGGTTGGTGATCTTGGCCAGGTCGGGCAACAAATAGGAGAGGCGGATGAAATGGTGGTAGTAGGAGCGGGTGCGGCCTTCGGGCGGGATCACCGGGGGCAGGCCGAAGAGGTTCTTCATACACAGGGTGATGCCCATGAAGGCGTGGTTCTTCATCTTGGCCACCGAGATCACCTCGTCGGCGTCGGCGAAACAAGCATTGAGCAGGTAGCGGTCAAACATGCTGCCGCCGCCGGGCACTTCGTACATGGCATAGGGAGGCAGGTTGGAATCGACGTATTCCACCCCGTAATAATCGAGCAGGTGCCGGTAGTTGAAATCCTCGGGGGTGCGATAGCCATTGCCGTAGACAAAGGTGTCGGTGGCCACCAGTTTGGCTGAGGTGCGCTCCTTGAGCAGGCGCAGCAGGGCCCGACACACTGAGTCGTCGACCAGTTCGCGCCGGCGCCCGGCAAAATACTCGATGCGCTCGCGGTATTTGATCATGTTGAACTTGAGCACGATCTTGTGCGCCTTCTCGATCTTTTCCCAGGAACGGGTCAGAGGCGCGGTGGTGCGCTTGAGCACCTGGTAGATCTCCTCCTCCGAAGCCCGGTGGTCGCAGTGCGAAGCGCGCACTTTGTAGGCTTTTTCCATGGCTTGGTCTCCTCTTGGTGAAGGCTCAACTAGGGGGAAATCTCTTTTTATTTCATTTTAGACCACGGCTCCCTGCACGGCATTGACCGCGTAATACAGGGGGCCATCGGGCTGGGTGGTGAACAGGGCGCAGAGCAGCCCGCTTTCCGGATCGGCTCCGACCAGGGTGCCGGTGGCACCCCCGTGCCAGAAACTGCGCGCCGAACCCAGGTCGGCCCAGTTGCCCACACACCAGCCTAACGCCCAGGCCTGGGCCCGTTGCCGTTCCTCGGGCGAAAGACCCGGCAGACGGCTGGTTTGGTCGGCGACCATCGCCCGTGCCGTCTGTACGCCCAGCAGCCCTTGTCCTTCCTCCAGCAAGAGCTGCAAGAGGGCGGCCAGATCCGCCACCGTGGAGAACATACCGCCCCAGGGCGCGCCAAAGTGCTGCCAGTAGGGCTGGTTCCAGGTCCAATCCAGGCGTTGCTCTTCCTCGGGCAGGTTCACCTCGGCCACCCGCTCAGCCAGCGCCGTCACAGGTTTGGTCACCGAGGCCACCAGAAAAACCGCGTCGGCTTCCATGGGTTGGGAAGTCCCGGCCAACCGGCGTTGCCCAAAGGCGCGGGGGGGCACCAGCACCCCCTGGCGCGCCACAGCCAGGACCCCGCCAGGCACCCGGCCCGACTGCGCCCAGTGGTCCAGCAAGGCATAAGTCTGTTGCAGGCGGGCTGGATCGAGTCCGGCTTCTGTGGCGGTACCGATCCTGGGGGACATAATTTAAGGCCAGTCGCTGAAAGTACTTAAACGCGCGCGTAAACGTATGCCTCTCCCCCTGCCCTGTCAAGGCGCCTTCCTCTTGTCGGATGCCTTTGCCGGCACGGCCTCGGGACGGGCAGCCCTCGCCTGCTTGACCGGTGCCCCCAGCAAGCCGCGCACCGAGTCGGCCGCCCGCTGGGGCTGGCCGACAAAACGCCGCTGTACCTGCTGCCGGAGTTCCTCCTCGGCAGCGCGCAAGGGGACGAAGCCCGCCTCTGAGGCCAATTCGCCGCGGTACTCACCCACCAGGCGGGACTGAGGGCGCCGGCCTCGGCGTTGTCTATGGGCCAACACCGCCGCCCCCACCAGCAGCAAGACCCCGGCCCCCAGGCCCCAGGCGCCGACCAAGGCCTGGCCGGCAACCAGGAGCGCCAGACCCGCCAGCAACAGGCCGCAGAGCAAAATCGTTTTGTTCTTCACGGCCATGGTCCTCCTCGGCGTTTAAGCCCTTCGATCCTACTTAATATATCGCTCCGCCGACGCTGCGGCTGAAAAAAAACTACGCCCACCCCTGGTTTGCTTTCGGCGGGATCGCCCAGTATATTTTTTGCCAGTCCCCCCTGCGAGGCCGAGGGCCTGGCGGGCTTTTTTTTGCCTCTTCGTCTAGATCGATCAACCAATGAAATCGACCCTGGTGCTCTACCACGCCAGTTGCAGCGACGGCTTCTGCGCCGCCTGGATCTACCGCCGTTATGTCAGCTCCAGCGCCGAATTTCGCGCCGTGCAATTCGGTTCGGAGCCTCCCTCCGTGGCCGACCGCGACGTGGTTATCCTCGATTTCAGTTACCCGCGCCCTCTGCTTCTGGAGATGAAGAACAAGGCCCGCTCCCTGTGGGTGCTCGACCACCATCAGACCGCCGCCGCTGAGTTGGAGGGATTGGACTTCTGTGTCTTCGATCTGGAAAAGTCGGGCGCCCGGCTGGCCTGGGAACACTTCTCCACCACCGACCCCGAGGCAGCAGCCAATGTACATTGGCTGGTCGACTACACCGAGGACAAGGATCTGTGGACCTGGAAGCTGCCCGACTCCCGCGCCATCAACGCGGCGGTAGGCTCCTACCCGCGGGTCTTTGGCGTCTGGGATCGCATGGCCCAGCGTCAACCCAAAGAACTGGTGATCGAAGGCAGCGCCATCCTGCGCTTTCAGGACCGCCTGATCCGGCCGCGGGTGAAGAACCATGCCTGGGCAAAGATCAGCGGCTACCGCGTGCCAGTCACCAATTCCACCTGCCTCAGCTCGGAGATCGGCAACGCCCTGGCCGAGGGCCAGCCTTTTGCGGCGGTGTTTTTTGTCACCACCGACAGCAGGGTGGTCTACAACCTGCGCTCCAACACTAGGGATGGGGTCGATGTGGGGGAAATCGCCAGACAGTACGGCGGGGGCGGCCACCCCCATGCCGCCAGCTTTATGGTCGACAGTATGTTGCCCATGGAAGGCCCCCCAGGGGTCGCCGGGACTGCCGGGGCCGCCGAGGCCTGAGAGACCTCAATGATAACTGGCCACCACCTGCCCGAAGTGGTCGGCAAAGAGGAAAAAGTCCCCGAAGCCCACGATGCCGTCCTGGTCCAGATCAAAGCGGGTGTCGAAACCAGCCCCCTGCAACCGGGTGCCGAAATGATCGGCTAAGAGGAAGAAATCGTCGAAGTTGACCACTAGATCGTCGTTGAACAACCCCAGCACCTCCTGACCCCCCGCATCCACCGGCACCCCCCACCCCACCACCACTGTGCGCAGCTGATCCTCGGCTGAGCCGGGTTGGATCAGGCCGTCGCCCAAGTTCTCCGGTGCTTCGCTCAACACCTTGTAGCGATAGATGCCCGGGGTTGTGCCCAGGCTGTCGGTGAAGAGCCCAATCCCCGTACCCACCCTGCCTAGGGGCGCGTAGAGCCCGCCCTTGTCGCTGCGCAGAATCCAGTAGCCTCGCAGCAGCGACTGCCCGATCAGGCCATCGCCGTAAGGAACCCATCTCACCCGATCCTCGTCGGCCGACAGCGCCCAACTCACCTGCACCCGTTCTCCTGCCAACGCAGCGCGCACCTGCGTGGGGGGCGCCGGCAGGCGTTGATCCGTGGACCCCAGCCGCTCGACGGTGGTGACCAAACCTCTGGCCAGGGGCAACTGGGCCGGCAGCGACGAAGGTGTACTCCAGACCCCGCGCTGGCGGACGGCGCGCACCCTGGCCTCCACCGCAAGCTGGCCGCGGCCACCCATGGCGCGGACCCAGGTGCGGGCCTGGCTGTCCTGGGCCAGCACGGCCGCCGGACCGACCAGGGCCCCACTGCCCCAGGCCACCGAGAAGTGGACCGTACCGCTGTCCTGCGTGGCCGGATTGCCCAGCGCGTCCCACAGTCTGGCGTATACCTGGAGTACCGAGGAATCTGGGGCGCTGGGGGTGATTTCGACCTCGATGCGGGCGATACGCGGCACGGCCCACAGCGGCAGCACTCCGTCCTGCAGGCCGGACAGGCTGGCGGCGAGCCGCGCATCGGCCCCGGCGGGCATACGCAGTCGCACCTCCACCACGCCGTCGGCAACCTGCTGCAGCGGCGCGGAGATCAGTTCCCCCGGACCTTGGAGCGTAAAGGCCAGTTCGCTGCGCTGATTGGCGCTCAGCCGTCTGCCCTTGGCATCCACCAAGGAGGCCTGCACCCTAAACTCCACCGCACCGTCGTCCTGCAACTGGTCCTCGACCTGTTCCAGACTCAGGTGGTACGGAACCGGCCCAGACCATACCCCCCCATCCAAGGCCGCCACCTTGCCCACATTGAGGGACAGGACCTGCTCCTGCCCAGTGCTGTCGGGATTGGTGACCAAGATGCGGCTCTGCTGGAAGTCGCCGATGTAGAGCAGGCCGGCGAGGTAGGCCAGGCCCGAGGGCAACTGGGCAGTGGTGGGCAACTCTTTCAACACCTGCCCGGTGCGGGGCTCCAGCTCGAAGAGGGCCGGCGGGCGCAGACGACAGCTGAAGAGCCGGCCCTCACCAGCCGCCAGCCCCCCCACCAGGTCCACCCCGGGCTCCAGGATACCGAGCACCTCACCGGTGACCGGGTCGAGCCGGTAGATGCGATCCTCGGCAAAACTCTGGGCGAAGAGCACCCCCTGGTCATAGGCCAGCCCGTCGATGCCGCGGGCCGGGGCCGGCAGGGTGTTCCACACCGTCCCATCGAGGGGATTGAGTTCGTAGATGAGCTGATCGGTGTCGGTGGCATCGATGAAGAAGGCGCTGTACCCGGTGAAGGCCAGGCCACAGGCCCCTTCGGGGCGGACCAAGGCCGGGGTGAGGTAGGAAGTCCGCAGTGCGTGGTCTTCAAAGAGGGAAAGCCGCGAAGTGCGGGCGTCCAGGGAGAGCAGCACTTCTTGGCCGCCAGCCCGCAGGGGCGGGGCCAGCAGCCACAGTGCCGCGATCAGCAGCCACCCGCGCATCCCGTCCCCCCTAACGCAGCAAGAGTAGTTTGTGGGTCTGCGAGAAGGACCCGGCCCGCAAGCGGGCCAGGTACACCCCGCTTGCCGTGGGCCGGCCCTCCTGGTCCAGGCCATCCCAGACCTGGGCGTGATACCCAGGGCCCAGCTGGCCCAACTCCCAGTGACGCAGGGTCTGGCCCAACAGATTGCAGATCTCCAGTCGCCCTTCTCCGCCAACCGGCAGGGCAAAATTCAGGGTAGTAGCCGGGTTGAAGGGGTTGGGGTAGTTGGGCAGCAGGGCGTACCCCTGGGGCACGATCCGCGCCTGCCCGTTCTGGGCCACGCGCCAACCACGGCCCCGGCCTGTGCTGATCGCCCCGGCGCTGACCCGCACCCGCAGGGCAGGCAGCCGGCCGTGTTCGACCCGGAAGTGCAAGGGCCCACCTAAGAGCTGGGTGGGCGGCACCCCTTGCTGGCGGCCACCTAGGTGTTCGGCCAGCAGCAGTTGGTCGTCGAGTTGGCGGACCAGGCGCAGATTGCCTCCTGGCCCCACAACCGAGTCGGACGCCACATAGTGCAGAACCGGGGGGTCGAACTCCAGGATCAGCCCGTAGCCGGTCACCTGTTCCACCCCAGCCAAATGCAGGGTGAGCACCACTTCCACGGGCGACAGGGCCTTGGCCTCCACCATCAGCGCCGTGCCCTCGGCCACCTGAGCCTGCTGCGCCCAACGCGGTTTGTTGGCGATGGACTGCCCAAAGTGATCGGCAAAGAGGAAAAAGTCGCCAAAACCCACTACCCCGTCGGCGTCCAGGTCCAGGGTGGGGTCGTTGCCGCCAAAGCCGTCGGCGAAGAGGAAAAAGTCGCCAAAACCCACATTGCCATCCCCGTCGAAGTCCTCGGTGAGGGTTGGCTTTTCGGCCTCGGCGGGCACCAGTTGCACCGGCGCGCTCCAGGAACCCTCGAAAAAGCCGTCGAAAGCCCGCGCCCGCCACCAGTACCCTTGAGCCGGATCGAGGGTGCGGCCCACCCGCCAGCGCGTCAGCCCGCCCACTCCTTCTTGAAGATTGCCGCCGCGATCCACCACGTCGCCAAAATCAGCGCGGCTGGAAACCTGGGCGGTGTAACTCAGTCCGGGTTCGGCCTGATCCGGCGCCTGGATCAGCAGCACTGGCAGTCCCGGCGCGGTGCCCTGCTCCAGCCCCAGCACCTTTGGGGCCTGCGCCTCAAGGATCGGCACCCCGCTGGCGATGTCTGAGGCGGCGCCCAGATTGCCCTGCCGGTCCTGGGCTTTGAGCTGATAGCGGTACATCCGGCCCTCGCTCAGCCCTTCGTCGAGATACGAGGTGCCAGCCAGGGCGCTGGCGATCAACGCAAACTCGCCCTCTTCGGACCGGTAGAGATTGTACCCCGCCAAATCGCGTTCGCCATTGGCCTGCCAGCTGACCAATAGCGCCCGGGTACCGGAGCGCACCTGCAAGCCCTTGGGCGCTTCCGGGGCCTCGTCGTCGGCCGCACTCAAGGTAGTCAGCGAGCTTACCTCGCTGTGCACCGGACCGTTGCCGGACAGATCTGCGGACCCGACCTTGAAATAATAAATTTCCCCCGGCTGCAGGCCGGTCAGCATCACCCGATGCCGGGTAGTGTATTCGGGGTTGCCGGCCACCGCGCCCAGATAGGGCGTCAGGTCGTAATCCACCGAGGAGTTGGCTAGTTCATCGGTGGTCCACTCGATGGTGGCGCCCCGGTCGCTCAGTTGGCTGACCACCGGCTCGCCCAGCAACTGTGGTGGGCTCAGGTCGGGCAGGCGGTCGGTGTGTAAGCGCAGATCTACCCCTGCCCGGGCCTCGTTCTGGCTGGCATCGGTGACATAGACGCGGGCCAGATAATCGGTGTCGGGTTTGAGATTGGTCAGGGCCAGACGCTGATCTGCCAAGCGCTCCAGGGTGCGGCGGGTGAGCACCTCGCTACCCTGGACCCAGTACTCCACCCGGGCCGAGGCGGCTTCGTCGGTGCGCCAGGCGATCACCGCCTCGTCGTCGGCGGCGCTCAGCCCCTTTGGCTCGTCGAGGAAACGCGGCGGGCTCAGATCCACCTCCGCCGCAGTGGTCGAGAGTGCCACGCCACTTTCGGTGGCCCCATTGCCCGAGGGATCGGTAGACGCCACTTTAAAATAGTATTTCTGGCCCGGCGTCAGGTTGGTGAGGGTGATTTGATGCACCACTTCGTCGCGGGCCTGGCCTAGTTCCTCCCCCAACTTATCGCTGCTACCGAAACGCACAAAGCTGTCGGACAGCTCGTCGGTCTCCCATTCCACCGTCAGGCTCTGGGTAGTCTTCTCGCGTATACGCGGCCCATCGATAATCACCGGTGGCTGGG
>CAMAVQ010000037.1 GCA_945861755.1 Gemmatimonas phototrophica | reverse complement strand
CAGCGCGCGGCTGCCTATTGGGCAGCCGCGCCGGTTCTTTGGCCGCCGGAGGAAAGGGGAAGATGATCAGTCAAAAATACGACGCCCTTGCCCATGTCAACAGGCGGAACGTCCTGACCGCGATCTGCCTGTCGCTGGCAGTACACCTGACGATCATGGGGTCTTACTCGATGTTCGAGGACGAGGTGGAGAAGGCGATCCAGCGCGTGTCCCTGGACCGGATGCCGCCTCCGGGTTTCTTCGTCAAACCGCCAACGGCCACGGCCAAGACCATGGAGTTCCGCAAGGTCCCCGTGCCCCAGGGCTACTTCCTGAAGCAGAAGCGGGACACCGCTCAGAAGCGGGTGGACCAGATGCAGGCCCTGGCGGCCCTGCGCACCGACGCGCTGCTGGAGGATCTGCAGATGGAAGAGGTGATGCCCTCGGCCATGCGTCGGGAGGGCAGTCTGGCGGTGCAGGGCGGGACGGCGGCCTTGGGGGCAGCCGGCTTGGGATTGCCCGAACCTTCCCTGCGGGTCGAGGCGGTGCAAGGGGTGAAGGAGGCCAGGCAGCAGGTGGACATGCAGCTGGACATGCTCAGTGTCAAGGATATGGACACCGGGCAGTACCAGGCCATGGTGGTCCAAGACCCCAACAACCGGCGCAAGATCAAAGGGTTCCTGCACGTGGCCCAAGGGTACAGCGTGCATCGCTCCAACCAATTCCTCTATGCGGCGCCGGCCTACGACATCAAGTTCAATCCCCTCGACGTGCTGATCAAGGCGCTGAAGGAGTACACCGGCATCGAAGCCGACTATGTGGGGGCCCTGCCCCTGGACGATCCCAATCTGTTAGACGTGCCCTGGCTGCTCTTGAGCAACCTGCTGAGCCTGGACATCGGCCAGGCCGAACTGGCCAACCTTGGCCGCTACCTGGGCGCCGGCGGCTTTGCCATCGCCACCCTGCCTCCCGACAGCGGGTCCAACGAAGTGGTCAAGCGCCAGACCGGAATCTTCGACATCCTCCGCCGGGCCATGAAGAGCCAAAACCTGAACGAAGGGGGGGACTGGCGCTTTGTGGTCTTGGAGCCCACCCACGCCATCTACCATTCCTATTTTGACTTCGACGCGGCGGTGCGGGCCAACCAGATGAATCAGCACTCTTCGTACAATCCCTTGCCCAAGGACCTAGGCTTGCAGATCGGCGACCGCTTGGCCGTCTTTCTCAACGGCGGGCCCGATATGGAGACCGCCGCCGGCAGCCTTGGCGAGCAGAGCACCCACCAGGTCAAGGCCGATGCGACCCGCGCGCTGCAGTTTGCCCTCAACACCGTGGTTTTTGCCCTCACCCAGGAAGGCTCGGTCACGCAGCAATTGATGGCCGGGGTGCGCTGAACTCCTCTCTGCGCTTGACGGCGATTCGATGACTCCCTCCAGACATTTGCTCCTGGCCCTGGGGCTGTGCCTTTGGCTTGCCTGCCGCGTCCAGAGCCAGGAACCCGTGGTGGCCAGGGTGGCCGGCCAGCCCATCACCGCCGAAGAATTGACCTTACAGGAAGCCCGTTTTCCCGGCACCCAGGACGGACAGCACCGCCGCCAGCTCCTCGAATTGCTCATCTCCAGGGAGTTGCTGCGGGCCGAAGGCCGGGCCCGTGGGCTGGAGCAAAGCGAAGAAATTGCCGCTGATCTGGCCCAACTGGAGCGCAAGCTGCTGCTGCAGGAGATCGAGGCGCGGGAAGGATTGGACCAGCCCGGCCCGATCGGGGAAGAGGAGTTGGCCGAACTCTATCACCAATGGGGTTCGGGGGAGGAGGTCCGGCCCAGCCAGATCCTGGTGGAGAGCGAGGTCCAGGCCCGGGATCTGATCGCGCAATTGCAGCAGGGGGCCTCCTTCGGGGAACTGGCCAAACGCTATTCCATGCACCGCTTGAGCGGCCTGGGGGGTGGGGACATGGGCTATCTGCGCCTGGACATGCTGCTGCCCGAGTTCAGGGAGCCAGTTTGGGCCTTGGGCGAGGGTCAGCTCTGCCCCGAGCCCCTGGTGTCGCGGCTGGGCTACCATGTGATCAGGGTGCAGGAGCGCCGCCAGCGCTCCCTTGAGGCCCTGCGGCCCGCCCTGGTGGCCGAGCTGGGGCAGCGGCACCAGGAGGAGGCCAGGAATACCCTTGGCCGCCGGCTCCGGGCGCAGTATCATTTTTACTGGAATGCCGCGGTGGCCCAGACCCTGATCGGCCGAGAGCGGCCCACCCCCACGGCGGCTGACTCGGTGGCACTGGTCGCCCAGTGGCAGGGGGGCCAGCTCAGTGCGGCGGCCTACCTGAAGCGACTCCGCTCCTTTGGGGTCAAGCAGACTCTGGCCGACTCTGCCCTGGCCAGGGAGCGGGGCGAAGAGGTGGTCATCGAGGACTTGCTTTTGGCCGAAGCCCGGCGTCGGCAGTACCATCGGGAACCGGGCCTAGGGCGGCGGCTGGACGCGCGGGAGGCCGAACTTTTGGCAGAGCGGCTCTTCGCCCAGGAAGTGGCGCAGAAGGCGGCGGTGAGCGACTCGGTGTTAGAGGCCTTTTACCAGGCGCGCCCAGATCAGTACCGCGTCCCGGCGGGAGCCGAAGTACAGGAAATCCTGCTGGCAGACCAGGCCACCGCCGATTCGCTCAAGGCGCTGATCCTGGCCGGGGCGGACATGGGCCAACTGGCCCGCCAGCACAGCACCCGGGCCTGGGCCCGGGACAAGGAGGGGATGTTGGGGGTGCTCAGCCGCGATTCAGCCGGGTACGGTCCGCTGCTGCCCCTGGCCCTGCAGGCCCCGGTGGGGCTCGTACAGGGGCCGGTGGAGTTGGGTGGGGAGTATTCCCTCTTCAGGGTGGTGCATCGTATCCCCGACCGCCCGGCCAGTTTTGAGGAGGCCAGGGAGCTGGTGAAGAAGCAACGGCTCGACCTGGAAATGGACCGTTTCATCGCCGGCCTGCACCAACGATACGCAGACCAGATCCAGATCGACGAGCAGGTGCTGGAGGCTCTTTCCCCCTCTGGCAGATGACGGAAAAGGGAATCACCACCCGCGCCTTGCTGGCCGGGGCACTGGTCGCTGCTCTCATCGGGGTCGGGGCGGCGTACGAAAATCTGATGGTCTCCGGCTCTACCCTGAACTTCGACTACAGCCTGGGAGCAGCGGTCTTTTTCTGTTCCTTTTTTGTGCTGGTCGTCAACCCCCTCTTAGGCCGCCTGAGGTCCTCCTGGGGTTTCAGCCGCAGCGAACTGGCCACCGTGTACATCATGGCGATGGTGGCCTGTGTGTTGCCCACCGTGGGCCTGGTGGGTTATCTCATCCCCGCCATGTCCGGGGGCATTTACTTCGCCACCCCGGAAAACAACTGGCTCAATCTGGTTATCCCCAACCTGGCCTCCTGGTTGATGGTCTCCGATCCCCAGGGGATCAAGGATTTCTACGAAGGGCTTTCGGTCAAGGCCGACATCCCCTGGGGGATTTGGGTGCGGCCCCTGGCGGCCTGGGGGGTGCTCTTGGCGGGTTTCTTCGGGGCCGTGACCGCGATGGTGGTGCTTTTGCGCCAGCAGTGGGTGGTCGACGAGCGCCTGCTTTTTCCCATGGTGCAGGTGCCCATCGCCATGATCGGGGAGGCAGGGGAGGAGGACCGGCGGGGCCTGGCCCCTATTTTCAGGAGTCGGGCCCTGTGGGCCGGGGTGAGTGTGCCGCTGGTCTTCTACAGCCTGCGGGCCCTGAACCAGTACAATCCGGCCATCCCCGAGGGCATCCCCCTGTGGTGGGCCATCTCCTTTGCCAACGGCGCGGTAGTTATTCCCTGGACCCTCAACTACGCGGGCACCGGTTTTGGGTACCTGCTCAGCACCAAGCTGAGTTTCTCGATCTGGGTCATGGGGGCCCTGACCATCACCGAGGAGGTGGTCCTCAGCACCCTGGGGGTGTCCAGCGGAGAGCGCTTCTTCTACGGCACCAGCCCCACCGGGTATCCGGCCTATCAGGGCCTGGGCGCCATGCTGACCTTTGCCCTGGTGGTCTTATGGGGGGGGCGGGGGCGCTTTCGCCAGACCTGGGCCCGGGCCTGGAGCGGGGCAGGGGACGACCATCGGGATATCCTGACCTCGCGCCAGGCCTGCCTGCTCCTCGTGTTCAGCCTGGTGGTGATGGTCGGCTGGCTGGCGGTGGCCGGCATGAGTTGGTGGGTGATCCCCCTGCTCTTGGCGGTGATGTTCCTGTCGATGATCGGGCTGGCCCGGGTGGCGGCGGAGGGTGGGCTGGCGGTGATGGTCACTCCGCTCAATCCCAGCGACGCGGTGATCAGCAGTCTGGGTGGGGCCAATCTGGGCGCGACCAATCTGGGGGTGCTGGGCATGATGATCCCGGTGGCCAGCCACATGCGCACCACGATGATGGCGGCCCTGATGAACGGCCTGAAGCTGGCCGACACCCACGTGGCCGGCCGCCGGCGCTGGCTGGTGGGAGCGGTGGGGCTGGCCATCGCCGTGGCCTTGGGCAGCTCCATCGCCACCATGCTGGTGCTGGGTTATCGCTACGGGGGCATCAATCTGAGCTACTGGTTCTTCGGCAATGCCTCGGGAGGGGTGATCTACGATTTCATCGCCTACCACCAGGGCAACAACAGCCAGACCCGCTGGGACGGCCTGGGGTTTATGGGGGTGGGGGCGCTGCTCCAATTGCTGATGACCCTGGCGTACCAGCGCCTGCCCTGGTGGCCCCTGCACCCCCTCAGTTTTCCCATCGGCGCGGTGTGGTGTACCCATCAGGTGATGGTCAGCATGTTCCTGGCCTGGCTGACCAAGATCACCGTGCTGCACTACGGTGGGGTCAGGCTGTACCGCTCCACCCGGCCCTTCTTTCTGGGGCTGATTCTGGGCCACTATCTGGCTGGGGGTTGGTGGTTGGTGATCGACGGGTTTATGGGCATGCGCGAAAACTACCTGTTTTTCTGGTGAAACATGCGGAGGACAAAGGCTGATGGGGTGGTACAGCGTTTGGCTGGTATTGGTCCTGGGTGCGGCGGGGTCTGTCCGGGCCGCTGATCCGGTGGTGGCCACAGTGGGCAAGACCCAGATCAGCGCCGGGGAGCTGCAGGCCCAGGTGGAAAGATTATCCGGGAAGCAGCCCCATCAGGTGCTCGAATTGCTCATCGCCCGGGAACTTTTGCGGCTCGAAGGGGAAGCGCAGGGCTTGGGGGCCGATCCCCAGTTGCGCGCGGAACTGGACCAGTACGAAAGGAAGGAATTGCTGCAGCTCATCGAGGCGCGGGAGGTAGCGGCGGGGCGGTTTAGAGAGGGCCAGACAGTGCGCCAGGGCCTAGGTGCGGCCCTGCGCGACAGCCTGGGATTTGTCTGGGAGACCGAGGTCGCCCGGGGCTTGGTCGGCCGCCAACACGCCAGAGCTACTGCCGCTGACTCGCTTGCCCTGGTCGCCCGCTGGCAGGGTGGGTCTCTCACTGTGGCCGAATACCTCAAGCGCAGCCTGATCTACGGGGTGCGCAACTCCCTGGCCGACACCGCGGCAGCGCGCAAGGCCGGCGAGCAGCTCACCCTCGACGACCTGTTGGTGGCCTGGGCCCGCCAACGCGGCTACGACCAGGACCCAGCCCTGGTCCACCGGCGGCAGTCCAAAGAGGTCGAACTCTGGGGCCAAATGCTCTTTGCCCGCCGGGTGGAGGCCGAGGGCCCACCCTCGGATTCGCTGCAGCGCGCTTACTTCGGCCAGCACCGCGATCGTTTTATCTTGCCCCCTGGGGTGAAGGTGCAGGAGATTCTAGTGGGTGACGCGCGCTTGGCCGATTCGCTCAAAACCGCGATCCTGGCCGGGGCCGACATGGGCGAGCTGGCCAGGGGGTACACCCGGCGCCGGCGGGCCCGGCAAACGGGCGGGGATCTGGGGTTGCTGACCTCCCAGACCCCAGGGTACGGCGAGTTGTTCACCCTGGCTTATGCCGCAGAACCAGGGCAGTTGCAGGGGCCTGTGCCCCAGGGAGGGGGTCTCGCGTTGTTTAGGGTGACAGAAAAAATAGCGCCAAGGCCTGCCGTGTTCGAGGAGGTCAGGGGCGAGGTATTGGCGCGATTGCAGGAGGAAGCCATGGACCGCTATATCGCTCATTTGCGGCTGAAATACGCCGCCCAGATCCATATCGATAAGCAGGCATTTGGGGAGTGAAGTGCTGAGCCGGAGCCGGCAGTGGGTGTGGTGGGCGATGTTGCTGGCAGGAGCGGCAGCCTCGGCCCAGACCCTGGAGGTGGAGAGCCGAGTTTCCCAGACCAACGCCCTGCTGGCGGCTGGCCGCCAGGAAGAGGCCCTCCAGTTGTGCCGGGAAGGTCTGGCGCAGGACTCCACCGCCCTGCCCCTGTACACTGCCATCGCCGCTATCTATGCTCGCGAAGGCCGGTACAGCCTGGCCATCGAGCAGCTCGAAACCGCCCTGCGCTTCGATCCCCGCTATGTGCTGGGCTACGTCAACTTAGGGGGGATCTACACTAAGTTGGGCCAGGCCCAGAACGCCAAACCCCACCTGAAAAGGGCCCTTGAACTGGCGCCTGACCAACCGGTAGTCCTGCGGCGATTGGGCGAATTCTACCTCAACGACCAGCAGCCGGGTCCCGCCGCTTTCCACTTGCGCCAGGCCATCCTGCTCAATCCAGGGGACGCCACGCTTTATTTTTCCCTGGGCAAGGCCCTCGAGGCGCTCGGTGGAGAACCGGAGGCGCTGGGGGCCTATCAACAGGCCGCCCGATTGGACATCGGCTTCGAGGAGGCCTACTTCCGCGCCGCGACCCTGGCCCGCAAGCTGGGCCAAACCGGGTACGCGGACTCGGCCATGGCGGTCTTTGGCCACTTGCAGCAGCTCAGCGCGCGCGGGTTGGACCAGGCCAAGGCCCTGCGCGAGTTGCGCAAGGCGGTGATGAACACCCCGGAGGAGGCACAGCACAATCTCAATTTGGGGATATTCTACGCCGAGCAAGGATACGAAGCCGAAGCCCTCAACCAGTTTGAGCGGGCGCTCCAACTGCGTCCCGGGGATTTCCGCGTCCTCAACCGCATCGGCAATATCCTCTTACACCAGCAGCGGCCGCAGGAGGCGCTCAAACGCTACGAGCGGGCATACCAGCTATCCCCGGATTTTGCCCTGGCGCACATGAATGCCGGCCAGGCCTGCATGCAGCTGAAAAGATCCCAAGACGCCCTTGTCCACTACCAAAGGGCAGTGGCCCTTGCCCCCCAGGTGCCCGTGGCCTGGTACTATCTGGCCCTCTGTCACCTGGCTCTGGCGCAGCCGGCGGTGGCCGACAGTGTCCTGGGCCAGGCCCTTGCCGTGGTCAGGACCGAAGGCAAGGCGCGCCAGAGTCTCGAGGAGTTGCGCGAGAAGATCAGGGGGCGCAGGGGTGAGTGAATTGAGCCATTTCTGGAGCGGTTGTATAAGTGGTTGTATATTGGACTCAGGGTTTTCTTTACAGCGCATATCCGATTCACCGATCCCCACAGCCTGCACCACATAAATGAATCCCTGGGCAGTCCTTTTTCGAGCTGGTAGTGGAGTCCTTGAGTTATGTTTGCCGGCTGCCCGCCTACAAAGGGTCCATCAGGAGGAAAGTGTATGAACAATCAATACATCGAGCAGCGAGAAGGTGGGTACTGGATAGCAGGAACGCGTATCTCCCTTGACTCTATAGTGTATGCCTTTCTAGATGGCCAGACAGCAGAGAGCATCGCCCAAGCATTTCCCAGCCTCGCGTTGGAACAGGTCTATGGGGCCATTGCGTACTATCTAGCCAACCGGGAGGAAATCGATGCTTACCTGGAAAAGGGCAGGGATGATTTTGAGGCACTGCGCCAACAGGCACATAAAACCGACCCAATGTTCTACCAGAAGTTGGCAGATGCCCGGCGGCAAATGCAGGCGGCTCAGCGATGAGAGTTCGCTTCCAGGCTGACGCCGACCTGAACCAGATCATCCTCTTGGCGACAATTAGACAGGAGCCGGCTGTGGACTTTCAGACTGCCACAGCCGCAGGGTTGGCAAGGCTGAAGGACAGAGAGGTACTGGAGCTGTCCGCAAGAGATGGTCGGCTCCTCATCACCCATGACCACAGGACCATGCCACACCATTTCGCGGAATTTATCGCCCAGGGGACAAGCCCGGGATTGCTCGTCGTACCTCAGCATCTATCGGTGTCTTCTGTGGTGGAGGAGCTCATGTTGATCTGGCTTGCCACAGAGGCAGAGGAATGGACGAACCGAGTTAGTTTTTTACCCCTATAGAGCGCGAAGAAGACTGAGTTTCACCCGTCTCCATCCGTTGGCTGACTTAGAAAGGACACCGTATGTACACACTCAAAAACGAACAGCTCGAAGTCACTATTCTGGACCCGGTGGTGGACCAGGAGCGCTTCGGCACCCGCTACTGCACCGGGGGGTACATCTTTCAGATCGCCGACCACCGCCTGGGAAATCTGATGACCGGGCCCACCTATCCGGACGCCTTCAACTGGTTCGACGGCCAGGGTATCCCCGATGCCTTTAGCACCCATGCGCAGCGAGACGGCGTTGCCGGCAACCAGACCCTGGTGCCCGGCATCGGGGTGTGCGACTTGCAGGAGCGCAAGGTGTTGGATTTTTGCCAGTGGGAGGTGAAGGTCGAGGCCACGCTCCTGCGCTTCAACACCCACCAGCAGCTGGGGGACTTCTCCTTTGAGTTGGAGCGCACCGTACAACTGCTCGAACGCAGCGTGCGCTCTCAGACCAGGCTGAAACACGGTCCCAAGGGGAGCCTCACCCTGCGCTGGTACCCCCATCCCTTCTATCCCCACCCCCAGACGGACGAGCTGATCAAGTTCAATATCCCGGTCTCCTTCCCCGAGAATCCCGGTTACGAAATGGGGGCCAATGGGTTCATCCGCCGCAAGAACTGGCCCTGGGATACGGGGTATTTCCAAGCCCTCGACCACTGCGCCGATCGGCCCCTGATTGTGGTCCAGCGCCACCCCCTCCTTGGCCTGGTCAGCGCCACCTGTAGTTATATCCCGGCCTTCTTTCCCATCTGGGGCAATGCCCGCACCTTCTCCTGGGAACCCTACCTGGAGCGGACCCTGCACGGGAATCAGGAACTGGACTGGTCGATCACCTACGATTTCTGAAATTGCGATGGTGAAGGGCGGGCCTTATACTAGAGCCCCCACCATTGAACAGAGGAGAAAACGCGCCCTATGCGCATGAGCAAGTTGTTCAGCCAGACCCTGCGCGAAGCCCCGAACGACGCCGAGGTGGAAAGCCACCGGCTGCTCTTGCGGGCCGGTTTTATCCGCCAATTGGCCAGTGGGATTTTCAGTTACTTACCCCTGGCCCGGCGGACCATCGATAAGATCGAGCGGATCATCCGCGCGGAGATGGACGCCATCGGCGGCCAGGAGATGACCATGCCGGTGGTCCACCCGGCGGATCTCTGGAAGGAGACAGGTCGCTGGTACCAGGTTGGCACCGAGCTGGGCCGTTTCAAGGACAAGAACGAGCGCGATATGGTCCTGGCCATGACCCACGAGGAAGTGGTGGGGGACTTGGTGCGCCGCGAAGTCCAGTCCTACCGGCAACTGCCGCAGTTGATCTACCAACTCCAGACCAAGTGGCGCGATGATCCCCGGCCCCGCTCCGGCCTGATCCGGGTGCGCGAGTTTACCATGAAGGACAGCTACAGCCTCGACGCGGATTGGCAGGGGTTGGAGGCGCAGTACCGCTCGCACTACCAGGCGTACTTTGACATCTTCAACCGCTGCGGCTTGCCGACGATTACCGTCAAGTCCGACAGCGGGATGATGGGCGGCAAGGTGGCGCACGAGTACATGTACCTCGCGCCCATAGGCGAGAATACCCTGATCCTGTGCGCTGCCTGTGGGTACGCCGCCAACCGGGAAGTGGCCTGCTTCCGCAAGCCAGCGGCCAAAGCCGAGGCGCCGCTGCCGGTGGAAAAAATCGCCACCCCGGAAACCAAGACCATCGAGGATTTGGCAAAGTTGCTGGGCATTGCCGCGAGCCAGACGGCCAAGGCGGTGTTCCTGATGGCCAGGCAGGCGGACGAGAGCGAAAAATTGGTGATGGCCATCGTGCGGGGCGACATGGAGGTCAACGAGACCAAGCTGGGCAATGCGGTCAAGGCCAAGGCCCTGCGGCCAGCCCACGACGAGGAGATTCGCCCCAGCGGTGCCGTGCCTGGGTACGCCTCTCCCATCGGGGTCAAAGGGGCGTTGGTGGTGGTGGATGAAGCAGTCGCCACCTCGCCGAATCTGGTGGCCGGGGCCAACGAGGAGGGATTTCACCTCAGGAATGTCAACTACGGCCGCGACTATAAAGCCGAGTTACTCGTCGATATTGCCGTGGCTCAGGAAGGGGATACCTGTCCCGAGTGTGATGCGGCGCTCTCAGCTTCGCGCGGGGTGGAGGTGGGCCACATTTTCCAGTTGGGCACTAGGTTCAGCGATGCCCTGGGCTGCACCTTCCTGGATGCCGAGGGCAAGGCCCGGCCAGTGATCATGGGGTCGTACGGGATCGGGGTGGGCCGGTTGCTGGCCTGCATCGCCGAGGCGCACCACGACGAGCAGGGCCTCATCTGGCCCATCTCGGTGGCGCCTTTCCAGGTGCAGTTGGTGAGCCTGGCCAAGGGGGCGGGGCCAGGGGCCGAGGCAGCTGACCTGCTCTACGTCCAGTTGCAGGAAGCCGGGGTGGAGGTGCTGCTCGACGACCGGCCGGAGAATCCGGGGGTGAAGTTTAACGACGCCGACCTGATCGGTCTGCCCCTGCGCCTAACCCTGGGAGAACGCTCACTCAAAAAAGGGGTGGTGGAACTCAAGATTCGCGGCCAGTTGGAAAACACCGAGGTGCCCCTTGCCGAGGTGGTGGCGAGGGTCAAGGCCGAAATAGGCGTGCTGCAGGCGGCCCTGCAGCAGCGGGTGGTCCAGGTGCCATTCAAAGACTGAGAGGTCCACATGCCGGTTTTTACCAGCGGTGAGGGCCAGGCGCCGGCCTGGTGCGAAATGCAGTACTTCGACATCGTCGAAATACTGCCTGGCCAGCAGCACACCTATGAGCGCCAGGGCAAAAAGGAGAAATTGATCGTAGGACGGGGCAGGTGCCGCGTCGCCCTGGCTGGCCGGGAGGTGCTCGCCGAGGAGAAAGCCCAACTGGATCTGGGCGAGGGCGAAAGCCCCTTTGTGGTGGGCCAAGTGGAGGAGCGCACGGTGCTGATTCGTATGTGCGGGGATTGGGGGGAGGAGGTGGGGGGTGCCGGGATTTTCACCGGGGCTCCCAGTGAGAAACCCCAGGATAATGGGGACCGGACGGAGTACCCCAAGTTCACCAACTTCGACAACCACTTCCACGATTGCGACGAGTACTGGATTCTCTTCGAGGGCAGCGGTCTGGCCTATTCGGAGGGCGTGCTCTATCTGGTGGGGCCCGGCGATTGCGTAGCCACGGCTCGGGGAGACCACCACGATCTACCCCGAGTGGACGCCCCGATCCGGGCGATCTATTTCGAGACCACCATGGAAGGCCAGAAGCGGCGCGGCCATCTGTGGGATCACACCCACGGCAAAGCCCAACCCCGGCTGGAACGGGTCTGAGCCCAGGGAGTTTGTTCCCTGGCCAGCCTGGAGCGTGACGGTGATCACGCCGGGGCGCCGGCGCGGGTGTTAGTATTAATAACAGCCACCAACCCCTTGCCCCAACAGGGTGGGGGCTGGTACAGGGCTGCGGAGCCGCTCCTCCGCAGCTTTTTTTGTCTGCTCCATGAACCGCCGTACCACACTTCCCTCCGCATTGAGGTCTTGAAGCAACACCGGCTCTCGACTTAGATTGGGGGCGTTTTCCAAACGCGAACGCCCCTCCTTCTGCCAGCCAAGAGCCAGGGTTTATAAGTTGAAGGAGCTGGCGCGCGACTAGTTTATGCCTGCTGCAGCGTGAACAAAGGCGCCTCGGGCGGGCAGCCCAGGCGAAAGGGGAACCAATGGCCCACCCCTGAAGTGGTGTAGAGTTGGGTGCCCTCCTTGCGGTAGAGTCCCCAGGCATAACGCTCCGGCATCCACGACTCAAAGAAACTGCGTCCCTGGTGCCCCAGCTGGAAGCCATGCGTGTGGCCCGCGAGTACCAACTCCACACCCAGCGGGGCGGCATAATCTAATGCCTGCGAGCGGTGGCTCATCAGGATGCGGAAAACCCCGGCCGGCGCGTCCTGCAGGGTGCGCTCCACAAAACCCTGGAGGACACCGTAGGATTCTGGGCTGCGCAACAGCCGCGGATCGTCGACGCCGCCAAGGAAGAAAGGGGTGCCGTCTTTTTGCAGGACTAACCCCTCGTCCACCAGCAGGGAGATGGTGCTGCGGGCGAAATGCTGCTTGATCTGTTTCAGGCCGCGGAAATACTCGTGGTTGCCCAGACAGGAAAAAATCCCCAGGGGAGGCCGAAGGCCCTCGATCAGGCGCAGGGTGTCCCGGTAAGCCGGCACGTCGTCGCACAGGTCGCCGGTGATCAGCACCAGATCGGGTTGGTGGGCGGCGGCGCGGGTCAACAGTTCCTCCAGGTGGCCCAGGTGGATGTAAGGCCCGATGTGGATGTCGCTGAGTTGGAGAATCTTCAGTCTCTGCAATGCAGGGGGCAGACCGGGAAAATAGAGGGGAATCTCTGGGATGCGGGCCGGAGTGGCCGAGGAGAAGATGCCTTTGGCGGCCGTGCCGGTAGTGAAGGCCGGAACCGCGGCCAGGGCGAGGCGGAGGAAGCGCCGCCGCTCAGGCAGGGGTACTGCTGACCTGGGGTATCGCCAGTGGTCGTGTATCTTTTCGGCGCTGTGGGCCAGGCCGGTAATCAGCAGGGCGGCGACCAGGCCGACCAGGCAGAGCAGGAGCACCGACAAGGGGCCGGCGCCGGCGAACACCAGCCAGTTCCACTGCTGGTCGCTGCCCAGGCGCCAACCCAGGCCGCTGACCAGGGCCGCCACCGGTACCCAGGCCGTGGTGCGCCGCACCCAGGTCTGTTGCCACCAGCGCCGGTTCAGGCCATAGAGCAGCGCCAGAACCAATCCATAGAGGACGAGGAAAAACAGGAAAACGGTAAAAACAAAACCCATCAGTGGTTGCCGTAATGCTCGTCGTAATCGGCCAGCGAGGCCTCGACCACCTTCAGGGCGTGGGCGCGGCCGTAGACCTTCTCCACCGACATATGTGAGGTTTCGCCTGGCAGCATCTTGTAGGTGCTGAAGTAGTGGCGCAGTCTTTCGACCAGCACCTGGGGCAGATCCGCGATATCTTCGGCATGGCCCCAGACGTAGTCCTTGTCGAGCACGGCGATGATCTTGTCATCCGCCTCGCCGTGGTCAATGCCCTGAAAGCCGCCCACTACCCTGGCGTTGAGGATGACCTCAGCCCGGTTGATGGGCCGTTCGCTGAGCACGCAGATATCCAAGGGGTCGCCGTCTCCGGGCATATCCTGGGTGATCAGGGCGCCCACCCGGGGGCCGCACAGAGTGCGCGGGATAAAACCATAGAGCGTGGGGGGATGAGAGGAGGTCCTTTGCGGTCGGTCGACCCGGGTGTACCCGGTGAGTTTGTCCACCTCGTATTTGACCAGGTCGAAGGGGGTAATCTCGATGTAGGCGTGTACCACCTGGGGTGGCTGGGGGCCGGCTTCGATGCCGTGCCAGGGGTGAGGCCGCCAGCGGTAGAAGGGGGCTGGGAAACTCATTTATAAACCTTTTTTGGCAATAGGATTTCGGCGCTGCGCCCACCACCAGCCTACCAGGACCAGTCCGGCTGCGGGCAGGACCAAGGCGCCATTGAGCTGATAAAAGGAAGCCGATTGGCGCCAGAGCGAGCAGGCGGCGGGCATGATAAAAGATAAGAAACCTGTCAAGATATAGGCTGGGATATGGTCGCGCAGGACCAGCACCAGCAGGGCAGCCCAGAAAACAGCCCGCAACAGGGCCAGGGCCAGGGCCAGTCCGAACTCGCCGGCATCGACGGTCTGGACCCCGGCGCTGAGCGCCGCCAGCGAGACGAGGGCCAGCGCCCCCAGCACCGGCTTTTTGAGCATGGCGCGAAGATAAAAGACCGCTAGGCCCAGACCCAGGGGCAGCAAGAGTGCCTGCCTGAAACCGCCCAGCAATACCTGCAGACCGGGCAGCCAGGTGTCCAGGCCAGAGGGGAGGTCAAGGGGAGGGGCCAGCAGGTGGGAGGAGAACCGGGCGGCCAAGAGCGCTTCCACCTGGTCCATTTCCGCGGCGGCTATCACCGCCAAACCGGCCAGCAACAGACCTTCGCCGAGTTGGCCCCGCCAGCTGGATGGGCGCAGGTACGCCAGGCTGTGGGGATAAAGAGTGGCAGCCAGGGCCAGGGCGCCGACGATCGCCAGCCCGATGAACAAGGCCCCCAGCCCCCAACCCACCCCTTGGGTGAGGGCAAAGATAGTGGGGGTTAGCGAGGTGTCGTACCCCTGATAGAAGGTGGGCAGGCTGTTGAGCTGGCCCACCATGAAAAACCCGCTTCCCAGCGCACCAGCCGCCAGCAGGGGGGGCCATTCCAGATCGCCACCCCGGATCTGGCGGATCACCAGCCAAAGCAGGTGCAGCACCACCGCAGCGATGATCAAGGCCAGAGTACCCTGCAGGACCGAACGCAGCAGCGTGCTCTCGTTGCGCTCGCGCAGCCAGGCCTCGGGCAGCTTGAGATATCGCTGCAGGGTGGCGGGTTGGTCGCCGGCGATCTTGACCTCGCATCGATATCGCGCCTCCCCCACGTTGCGGTCATCCCCGGGCAGGGCCTCCCAGACCAGGCGGTGATCGCGGCGGGCGGCGAGTTTTTCCGAGGACGCCTCCTTCAGTTCAAAAGCAGCCGGGTCCAGGCCGTAGGTCCGCAGTTGGATTTCGGCCAGGGCCCGGGCCTGGTCCTGGCCCAGGTCGGCCCCCGGAGCCTCCTCGGCCACCTGGTGCTGCACGCTGCGCAGGGTGCCGTCGGGCTGGAGGGCCACCAGGTATTCTTCTTTTTGCAGCGGCTGGTAGAAACGAGCCTCCCACAACACGGCCTGCAGGTCTCGGCGGTAGAGGTGATTCAGCCCTTCGAGGCCCTGTTCCTGGAGCAGGTATTTCATACTTTCGGGATCGGCCTGCAGGCCCGCGAAGACCACCTGCTGGTACTGATCCACCTCCACCCCCAGTTGCTGCAGGTAGGCCCGGGTGTCTCGGGTGGCTTCCTGGCGGTCAATGCCAAAATCCACAAAACCCAGCGGGGCCTCGGCCTCGACGAGGAAGACCACGGCGCCGGCGGCAAGTGCTAGCGCACCGGTCCGCACCCGGCGGTGGGAAAAGGTGGGCTGCACAGGTAGAGGAAGGGCGGGGGCATCCTCGGTTACAGGGTCGGCGGCCGGGAGCTCGGGGGAAGTGTCTTGGCTATTGAGCAGCGGGGTGGGATCGGCAAAGGTGCGGTGTTTCAGGTAGAGGGCCACCGCGATCAGCAGCGGCACCAAGAGCAGGCCGGCAGAAAGCGCCGCGGTGAGAACGTAATAGGGATTGCTAGATCTCAATAAAATTAGGGCGGTGTACAGGGCGTCCACCGTATAGTGCCAGGCCAGGGCCGGCCACAAGCCCCAGCGCAACATCACCGCCCCGACGATCAAGCCGCCGATGCCCACTTCCAGTCCGCGTATATAAAAGGGCTGCTGGGGGTAGTTGGCATGGGCGAAGCCCCAGATGAAGGCGGAGAGCACCACCGCCGCCCAACGCGACTTGAGCAGGCCGCCGAGGAAGGGGATGGAAAAGGCCCTGGAGGTGAACTCCTCCATCACCGCGGGCATGAAGCCGATGAGCAACACCGTGATCCAGGGGAAGTAGGTGTTGACCATCTCGCTGTAGGGGATGTCGGCCGGGCTCCAGGCCCCAAAGTGCTCGGCGGTCAGGTAGAAGAGGGTCTGATAGGCGAAGAAAAAGGCAGTCAGGGCCAGGCCCAGGGCACTGCCCAGCAGGAAACGCTTGGTGCGCAGGCCCTGGGGGAGGAACTGGCGGTACAGGCCGAGTTGGTGGGGGTAGGCGCGGCGGTACACGGGTTCGGCGCCGGCGACAATAAAGGCGATGAAGAGACCGGCGCCCAATCCGGCCATCAGGGCCACCAGCAGGGTGCGGGTCAGAAAGCTGCCAAAGGTCTGGGTGGTCTGGTACGCGTCGTGCAAGCTGACCGGCAGTTCGTTGAGCTGAGAAAGAAAAGTCAGGGCAAAGGCGATGAGGCCGAAGATTGCGGCCGACTTCCAGCGCACCTCCTGACGCCGGGCGCTGCGCACCAGGCAATAGAGCAAACCCACCCAGGTGAGTATTAAGAGCAAGGCGGCCACCATGCCGGTGGCTTCGTTGGCCGAGCGCAGTTTCTGGTAGTCGCGCTGCCAGGCTTCGGGGATCTTGAGGGACTCGGCAAAGCGGCCCACCTGGTCGCCCTGGACGCCGACGCTGAAACGGTAGGTGGCGTCTTTCACCTCAAAGCCAGCCAGCTTCCAGGTGAAGGAGTAGTCCGTGCGTTGGGGGCGCTGGATGGTCTGGACTTCGACGAAGTCGAGCCCGGCTGGATCCCGCTCTACCGAGACCAGGAAGGCCTCCGCCAGCTGGCGGGCCTCGCCCGCCGCGAGGTGGGCGCCGGGGCGCTCCTCCTCGATCAGGTGGGCAAAGCCGACCAGCTCGCCGGTGGTGGTCAGTTCTACCTGTAATTCCTCTTTCTGCAGTTCCCGGGTCCAGCGGTTGCTCCAGCGCCACAGGCGCACGGGGTGGCCGATGAGCGCGGTGGCCCCTTCTAGGCCCAGTTCGCGTTCGAGGAAGGTCTTGGCCTGGGTGTCGTACTGGAAGGCGGCGCTGTGGCGGTAGGTGTCCACCGGTATCCCGCGCGCTGCCAGAAAGGCCAGGGCCTGGTCGCCGGACTGCTCGCGGGTGAGGGCAAAGTCTATCGACGCCTCGGGGAAGGCGCGGTAGAAATTTGGGATGCCCACGGCCAGGCTGAGGGCGGTGACCACTAGGCAGCAGAGGAGCAAATGCCAGTCTTTTCGGTCCAGGCGCTCTTCCATGGGCACGGCTCCGGTCGGGGTGGAAGATAGATATACGACGCGATTTGCCCTGGAGCAACCGCGGCGCCGGCCGCATTGACAAGCCTGGGGTCATTCTTTAGGCTTGAGCTGTTTCTCCGACCTTTTTGAGGAGTTGCCAGCCATGAAGACCAAGAGCGTAAAAACCATTCGCTGTGGCGTGATCGGGTACGGCGGTGCCTTTAACATGGGGAATCTGCACCTAACCTCGATGATCAAGAACCCGGAGGTGGTGGTGACGGCGATCTGCGAGTTGGATCCCGCCCGCAGGGCGGTGGCCCAGAAGGACTGGCCAGGCGCCAAGGTGTTCAGCCGGGTGCCCGATATGCTGCGCCACGCTGAACTGGACCTGGCCACCATCATCACCCCGCACAATACCCATGCGCCGCTGGCCATTCAGTGCCTCAATGCGGGGGTGAGCGCCATCTGCGAAAAACCCATGGCCATCAGCAGCACGGAAGTCAAAGCGATGATCGCCGCCGCCCGCCGCAACCGGGTGATGCTCTCCACCTTCCACAACCGCCGCTGGGATGGGGATTTCGTGCTGTTGCGGGACCTGATTCAAAAGGAGGAGTGGATTGGCCGGGTGTTCCGCATCGAGGCCGGGTTTAGTGGGTATGGGCCCCAGGGCACTTGGTGGCGGGCCGACCGCAAGATCTCGGGGGGGGCCATCTACGATTGGGGGGCCCACTTCACCGACTGGATCCTCAATCTGGTCCCCGAGCCCATCGCTTGGGTCAGCGGGTACCAGGTCAAGAATCCTGGGTGGAAGGGATACAGCAACGAGGATCACTCCGAATACACCCTGCGCTTCAAGGGCGGGGCCGTGTCCACCCTGACCATTTCCAATCTGTCGATGAGCCCCAAACCCCGCTGGCGCATCCTGGGTGAAAAGGGTTCAATCGAGGATGTGGGCGGCAAGTTCCTGGTGAAGAGCTGGGTTAAGGGACGCCAGTCCAGCACGGAGGTGGCCTTCCCCAAGTCCGACTGGGACGCGTACTACCAGAATATCTTCAGGCACCTGCGGGGTGAGGAAAAACTGGTGATCACGCCCGAATCCGCCGCGCGCGTGATTGGGGTGCTCGAGGCGGCCAACCTCTCGGCGGCCCGCAGCTCCCAGCCGGTTAAGCCCAGTTTTGTCTGACCTCCCGGTTTTGGCGGTCCCCCTTCTGGACCAGGCAGCGGCAAAAGCCATCGGCCCCCTGGTGGGCATCGGCGGCAAGTCCAGGAACACGGTGGTGGGGCTCTCAGCCCTGCGGCGCAGCCGGCCAGTGGCCTATGTTTTTGCGGCGCCCGGCCTGTCGGCCGGCACCCTGCGCGAACTTGCCGGTTGGCGTCACGACGGCACCCGGGTATACCGGGTGGAATCCTGGGCGGACCTGGCCGGGCCTATCGGCCGCGAGGATGCATTGGTCATCGGCATTCTGCCCGGAACCTTGGCCGAGGGGGTGGGCCGCCGTTTACAAGATTTAGGTGCCGGAGAATAAGAGGCTGAGGTTGAGGGCTGGGGCCGAGTGGGTCAATGCGCCGATGGAAATGAAGTCCACCCCGGTCTCAGCAATCTGGCGCACGGTATTCAAATTGACATCCCCGGTGGCCTCGATTTCGACCTGCGGTGCCTCGCGCCGGAGAAAGTGTACCGCCTGCCGGAGTTCTGCCAGGTCCATGTTGTCGAGCAGGATACGGTCGGGATCGCCCGCGGCGGCGCTGCGCACTTCGTCCTGGTTGCGGGCTTCGGCCATCAGCCGCACCCGCCGGCCCTGGTCCCTGGCCCCCTGGTGGGCCAGACGCAGACCCTGGCAGAGGCCACCTGCGGCCACGGCGTGATTCTCCTTGATCAGCACGGCGTCGTACAAGCCGAAGCGATGATTGACCCCGCCGCCCAGGCACACCGCATATTTTTCGAGGGCGCGTTGCCCGGGTGTGGTCTTGCGGGTGTCGGTGATGCGGGCCGAGGTGCCAGCCACCGCCTCCACAAAGGTGCGGGTCAAGGTGGCCACGCCGGAGAGGCGCTGCAGGAAGTTGAGGGCGGTGCGTTCCCCAGTGAGGATGGCTCGGGCCGGGCCGGCCAGTTCGAGTAATACCTGGCCGGGGAGCAGGGCAGCGCCGTCTTCCACCCTGGGGGTGCAGCTGGTCTGGGGAGAAATCTTGTTGAAGACCACGCCCGCCACCTCCAGGCCAGCGACTACACCTGGCCGCCGGGCGATAATGGTGGCGGTGGCCTGGGCCTGGGCTGGGACCAGCCAGGCAGTCGTCAGGTCTACCCCTTCGGGTCCCAGATCCTCCAGCAGGGCCAAATCCACTAGGGCCGTGTAGGCCGCAGGATGCAGCGTAGGCGAGGGCATGTGTTGGCCTCCTTTTCCATTTAAGAATAAGCCTAATTCGCGGTGCCGTAAAAAAGACCTCCAATGCCCAGCATAGTCCACATCACTCACGAGGCGGTACACGCCTCGGGCGGCATCAGCTCGGTATTAAAAGGGTTGATCACTTCCCAGGCCTACGCCCAGCGCATCGGCCGCACCTTGCTCCTGGGGCCGCTGGCCGATCCCCAGGCTCCCGAGCCCCTGGGACCTGGGGGGACTATTGTCTACGACCAGGGCCGGGGTATCTGGTCCGGGGAGGCGGGGCCGGCCCTCAGCCAGGTAGAAGTTCGCTGGGGCGTGCGCCTGGTGTACGGCTGGCGGTCCATGGACTCGCCTGCGGGCAGGGTGGGGGTCGAGGTGCTGCTGGTGGACGTGAGCCACCCTCCCCATGGTTTTAATGACTTCAAATACCACCTGGGTCAGCGTTTTGGCCTGGACTCGCGGCGGCACGAGGGGGTCTGGGAATACGAGCAGTACCTGCGCCTGGCTGAGCCGGGCCTGGATGGGGTGAGAGCCCTGCTCGGTGAAGATCAGTACCCCTGTTTCCTGATCGCCCACGAGTTCATGGGGCTGGGCACCGTGTTCAAGGCCCTGCTGGACGGGGACCGGCGCCTGGCCACAGTGTTCTATGCCCACGAGGTGGCTACCGCCCGCTTGATCACCGAATCCCATCCCGGACACGACGTGATGTTCTACAATGTCCTGCGGGCAGCGCGTCGGGAGGGGGTGTACATCGACGAAGTCTTTGGGCCCCAAGACCGGTACTTCAAACACGCCCTGATCCGCCAGGCCTGGCGCTGCGACGGACTTTTTGCGGTGGGGGACTGGGTGGTCGAGGAGCTGCGTTTCCTCGGACCCGAGTTCGCCCGGCGGCAGTTGGATCTGGTCTACAACGGGGTGTTAGCAACCCGCATCTCCCTAGAGGAAAAGACCAGAGCCCGGGGCCGCCTGCAGGAGTATGCCCGCAGCCTCTTGGGCTGGACCCCTGACTTGGTTTTTACCCATGTGGCCCGGCTGGTGACCAGCAAGGCCTTGTGGCGCGACTTACAGGTATTGGCGGAGTTGGACCCCCTGCTGGCCGGCCAGGGGCGCACGGGCATCTTCCTGGTATTGGCCACCGAAAGCGCCCGGCGGGATGCGGCGACGGTGGCGCATATGGCCGGGGAGTACGGCTGGCCCCTGGTCCACCGCGAGGGATATCCGGACCTGAGCGGCAGGGAGCTGGATTTCGACCTGCTGGTGCGCACCTTCAATGCCCGCTCCCGCGCCCTCAAGGTGCTCTTTGTCAACCAGTTTGGCTGGGACCGCGCCAGTTGTGGGCCAGCCATGTCGCCGGAGATGGGTTTTGCCGATCTGCGCCTGGGCAGCGACGCCGAATTTGGCCTCTCCATCTACGAACCCTTCGGCATCGCCCAGGTGGAACCCCTCACCTACGGGGCCCTCAGTGTGGTCAGCGAGGTGTGCGGGTGTGTGGGGTTTGTCAAGGGGGCCGGCACGGATCCGGCCGCCTTCATCCAGGGGGCCTACACCCGGTTGGACCGGGAAATGGACTGGCGCGGCGCCTTGCGCCTGGGTTCGGCCGAACGCCAGCAGGCCGAGGCGCGCACCAGCCTGGAACTGGCCGGGGCCCTGGCCGCACGGCTGCCTTCGGGACCGCCGGAGGCCGAAAAACTGCTGGAAGAGGGATACCGAACTGCCCGCCGCATGAGTTGGGAGCGGGTAGTGAAGGAATACTTGCTGCCGGCGCTGAAGCGCATCGCCCCGCCGGGGTGATGCCAACTCAATTGGCGGGCAGGGTGTCGCGGACGAGACTCACCAGTTCCTGGATATTGATCGGCTTTTTGACCACCGCGTGTACACAATCGGGGCGGTCGGCTACCAGTTCATCGTCTACCCAGCCAGAAACCACGATGATGGGCACCGCGTTCCCACGGTCCCGGAGTAGGTAGAGCAGGTCCTCCCCGTCGGCTGGGCCGGGCATATGCAGGTCGAGGAGCATCAGGTCGAAGGGGTCTTGGTCCAGCATTTCCAGGGCCTGCTGGGCATCGATCGCCGAGGCGACCATAAACCCCTCCCGTTCAAGGACTGTGACCAGCAGACGGCGCACCTGGTCGTCGTCGTCGACCACCAGTAGGTGGTGGGTGGAGGCTTGGGTCATAGGTTGCTCCCCGCTGCACCGCAAGAGTGCGTTAGGCCCCCAAATATAGCAGCTGCGAAATAGCCCGCAAGTGGTGGAGTTTCTTGTATTTCCATCTGGTAATCAAGGGGCGGTGGTTCGCGCACAGCGGAAGCCCAGCGCCGGATCGGAGGTGGTGGCCGGGAAGTTATTGCGCACCGTGGTGGTCAGGGCGCGGGGGTCCCCGGTGTTCCAACTGCTGCTGCGCACGACCCGGAAATCGCCCTCGGCTGGCGGCGGTGGCCCCTGGGGGTCCTGGGTCGGGCTGGTGGTGTAATAATCGGCGGCGTAATAGTCGGCGGTCCATTCGAGCAGATTGCCGGACAGATCGAACAAGCCGTAGGGGCTGGCCCCACTGGGGTAGCTGCCTACCGGTTGGGTGCCGCCGGCATTGCTGTTGTAATTGAGCAGGAGCGCATTGGGGTTGACATCCCCCCAGGGGTACTTTCGCTGGTCAGCCCCACGGGCGGCCTTCTCCCATTCGGCTTCAGTGGGCAGGCGCTTGGCGGCCCACTGGCAGTAGGCATTGGCCTGGGTCCAGTCCACGCAGTTGATCGGATGGTCGTTGCGGTCAGTCAGCGGGCTATTGCAGTTGGCGAATTGGCCGGCCGGCGTACAAGCGCCGGCGTCGACGCAGGCTAAATAGGCGGCGGTAGTGACCTCGTTCTTATCCAGCCAGAAGCTGGAGAGGTCTACCTGGTGTTCGGGGGCTTCGTCGTCGGCACTGCCCTGGTTGTCGCCCATGGCAAAGGGACCGGCGGGGATCTCGATCATGCCGGCCTGTTCCAGGTAGACCTGGGCGCTGACCTGGATGGCGACCTCGTCGCGATCTAACTGGGCATCGGCGTCCGCTACCTCTAGGACAAAGAGGTAGGTTCCAGGCGCTGCAGCCACAAAGGTGGGATTGGGGCTGGCAGGGTCTGAGACCTGGGCCTGGGGACCACTTTGCAGCTCCCAGCGGTAGGTCAGCGGGTCTCCATCCGGGTCCGAGCTTAAGCTGCCGTCGAGGTTGACGGTGGCGCCCGGGGTCACGGACTGGTCGGGGCCAGCCTGGGCCCGGGGACGGCCCGAGAAGCGGATCACCAGCGCCGTCTCGTCGCTGGCGCTGTGCTCGCCGTCGCTGACGGTGAGGCGGAAGCGATATTCCCCGCTGCTGGCCGGGGTAAAAGTGGGCTGGGCGGCGGTGGAATCGCTCAGCACCACCAACTCCGGGGCATTGAGCACTTGCCAACGGTAGGTCAGGGGGGCCCCTTCTGGGTCGGTACTGGCGGACCCATCCAGGGGCAGCGGGGCGGGACCTTCTAGGGCATAGGTGAGCGAGGCCAATCCGGCCTCAGCCACCGGCGCTTGATTGAGGCTGCCGGCAATGGTGATATCGACCGAGTCAGGCGGGCTCAGGCTCAGGCCATCGCTGACCCGCAGGTAGAAGCGATAGGTTCCCGGGAGACTGGGGACGAAACTGATGCGGGCGCTCTGGGGCAGAGGCACGGAGACGGGATTGCTTTCTGCGGCCCCCCATTGGTAGGTGAGGGGGGCCCCTTCGGGATCGGTGCTGGCCGAAGCGTCCAGCGCCACCGACTGGCCCAAGGCGATGGTCTGGTCCTGGCCCGCCGCAGCGACCGGCGGGGCATTGGGAGGGGGGGCGGAAGGCGAAGAGCAGCCGACCAGGATGCCCCCCAGTAAAAAGAGGCGTCTGATGATGTCCATCTTCTTCGATTATAACACTTTTGGGGCGCCGGTGTCAATCAGTGACAAACCCCGGCACCGGGGTTATATTCAGCGGTATGGATGCGGGTAGGCCCGATTTTAATCTCGGCATATTCGACGGCGAGGTGGACCACCCCCAGGTCAACCAGACCCTGGCGGCAACCCCCAAGGTTATGCTGCTGGGTGCCCAGACCCGCCTCCCTTTTTTCCCCGCCGACGAGCAACTTCCCAGGCTTTACGTGGGTGACCCTCTGGTGACCTTCTTTTGGAAGGTGCTCAAGAAGATCCCCCAGGTCCTGCGCGAAGCCCTGCTGGACAGCAAGATCAGCTTCACGCTGATCCGCGGTCGCCAACTTCTATATTTTAGGGACGTCAGAGCCCACCAGGCCGTACATATTGGCCGCCGCCGGCGCACGGTCTATCTGCCCGAGGCGCTCTTTGCCCAGGCTGAGGAGAAGGGCTACGACTATTGGGCCATCGCCGAGGGGGTAATCTTCGCCTCCTGGCTCCTGCTCGATTACCTGTTGCTGGTAGAGCTGGTGAAGTCGGCGCGCAAGCTGGCCCAGGGTAAAGCGGATTTTACCCTGGCCACCGCCTGGTTGCGCCGCCTGGTGGCAGAGCACAATACCCATCGGCGCGAACATGTGGCCGAGGGGCGGTCGGAGGTCCACGAATTTATCACCGCGTACAAGGGCGCCTTTTTGCGGCTGTCGGTCGCCGAGTTGGTTGCCAAAGATCCTTTTGAGTTGGCCCGTCAGCTCTATGATCCGGCCCTCGAACAACGTTGGGCCAGGAACAAGATGGAGCGAGTCGCCGAGATCTTCTCTTTTCCCGAGATCTTCCTCTTTGACCGGGACATCATCCACCAGATCGCCAGGGAACAGGCCCTCGGCCTAGGACAACCCCTGGCGCCCCAGTCCTTCGCCGACGTGCTGCACGATTACCAGGACGAACTGCGCTTCGATGCCCGGCCCCTGCTCAGCACCCTGGGCAAATGGGTGATGCCCAAACCCCGCGTGGTTTTCCTGGAGGAGGTGGTCCGCCTGGGAGCGCCGGGGCTGCGCGGACTCTTGGGTGCCTACCAACGGGGAGAAGGGGAAGTGGTGCCCCTCATCCACCTGCTGTGGATGTATCTGTGTTCGCTCAGTTCCGATCCGGCCGGGGTGTTCACCCGCATGGGCCGCTGTCGCGCCCTGGTCCTGGCCAACCGGGAGGAAGGCCTGGACCAGGCCATCGCCGGTGTGCTGGTGCGCCTCGATCGCGCTTCCGGGTACGAGACCTTGCTCGGGCAGGTGCGGCAGATGGGAGAGGCAGCCAGAGCGGAACTGGAGGACCTGGTGCAGACCCAGCGCCTGGCCGAAGAGGACGAGTGGGCGCCCTTCAAGGTGAAGAAACAGGGCATTGTCCTGCGCGCCGACGCCTTGCTGGCGGAGCTGCAGGAAGAGGGGGGCGGCGGCGCTCCCAGGCCCGACCTGCACCTCGATCCGGTGGTGCGTCAACTGCTGGAGGATCGCCGCCTGCACCAGCACAGCTCGGACCCCAGCGGGGTGCTGCTGTGCCAGCGCTCCTATCTGCGTTCCCTGGCCGAGTTCGGCACCCGTGATGAGGACACCGGTTTCTACTTGGTCGGCCTGCTGGTGCGCCTGGACCGCTCTGAGCACTACGAGTACCTCTGCCGCCAGCTGGTGGCCCTGGGTGCTTCGGCCGTTTCGGCCCTCTACAAGGTGTTCGACCAGATCTCCGAGCGAGATTTGCAGAGACAGGGTATCCGCGAGCAGGCCCGGCTGATCCTGGCCCGGATGATGCTGCAGCGGGGAAGTGCGGCCCGGACGCAGCCATGATGAGCCTGCTCCTGGTTGCGCTGCTGGCCTGCCAGGCCTGTTTCTGGGCTGGCCCCCGCCAGACCAAAAGCAACGTGCAGGCCGGGATGGAGGTCCTGGTCGGCCAGGTCGTGCCTCGGGGTCGGGAGGTGGCGGTGCTGGGACTGCGGGACGGGAGCGGGAAACGCACCCCGCTCACCCGCTTGCTGGATGGGGAATTGGCCAGCGCGCTGGTTAGGGCCGGGGTAGACATGAAGGTAGTGGAAGGGGACGAGGCCTGGACACCGGAAGAGGCGCTGCCGGGCCACTACTGGGACGAGGTGGACGCGCCGGTTTTGCTGGTGGGCCAGGTTCAACAAGATAGCAGCTGGACCTATCTCCGGTTGCAGGCGGTGGGGCGGGCAGGGGGTGGAGTGTTGGCCGGCCAAACCCTGCGCTTGGATGGCCAGGCGCTGAATCAGCGCTTGCAGGTGGTCACCCCAGCGGTCGAGGAGGCGCTCAGTATCCAGTTACACGTGCTGGTCCTCCGCGAGGAGGGCGGTTTCGACCGCCAAGTGAGCCTCGAGGATAAAGGCCGCCTGCAGGTGGGCGACCGGCTGCAACTGCGCTTCAAGGCCGGCACCGACTGCCAGGTCTACGCCTGGCTCTATAGCTCTGCCGGCCAGCAGCAGGACCTTTTCGCCAGTCAGCAAGTGTACAAAGGACCCCCCCTGGAGACGGCCTGGCTCACCCTGGACCAGGTCAACCAGGTCCACACCCTCTATTTTGTTGCCGCCCCCCACCTCGACGAGGACAAGAGCGCCCTCTTCGACAATCTGGCCGAGCTGATCCGCCTGGGGCAGGTGACCAATTTCACCGGGGTGGAGAAACTAGACCAGGCGCTGGGGACCTACCTGGCCCGCTACGCGCCGGGCCAGGCGGCCGTGCAGATCCAGCGCCAGCAGGGGACCTTGGGCGGGGAGGAGAAGTACATCCTCAGCGATGGCATGGTGCTGAAGAGCCGACCCCTGCTTCTAAAGGCCACGGGGGTCTTGGTGCAGGCCCTCAGTTTCGAGGTGCAATGAATAGCGCCCGGATCTACCTCGACCACAACGCCACCACCCCGCTGCGGCCCGAGGCGCTGGCGCTGATGCAGCGCTATTTTAGCGAACACTTCGGCAATGCCTCCAGCCTACATGCCTTTGGCCATGCCGCCCGGGCCGGGCTGGAAGAAGCCCGGGCCCACCTGGCCGCTGCGCTGGGCTGCGCTTCGGCCGAGATCCATTTCACCAGCGGCGGCACTGAGGCGGATAACTGGGCCCTGATGGGCAGCGCGGCCCTCCGTGGTCCGGGGCGCATCGTCACCACCGCCATCGAACACCACGCCGTACTGCATACCTGCCGGCATCTGGAGGGTCTGGGCTGCGAGGTGTGCCTGGTGCAGCCCGACCGCCGCGGTTGGGTGGACCCAGGAGCAGTGGAGGCCCGGTTGGACGAACACACCATCCTGGTTTCGGTGATGCACGCCAACAACGAGACCGGGGTGCTCCAGCCAGTGGCACAGATCGGCCAACTGGCCAGGCGGCGGGGGATTCCTTTCCATGTGGACGCGGTGCAGAGTTTTGGCAAGGTGCCGGTGCAGGTGGATCAGCTGGGCGCCGATCTGGTATCGGTCTCGGCCCACAAACTCAACGGTCCCAAAGGGGTGGGGGCGCTGTATGTGCGGGCCGGCACGCGGCTGGCACCCTGGACCCACGGGGGGGGGCACGAGGGGGGCCTCCGCGCCGGTACCGAGAACATCGCCGGCATCGCCGGGTTTGGGAAAGCGGCCCAGTTGGCCCTGGAAGAGCAGCCGGAGCGCCAGCCAGTGCTAGAAGCTCTGCGCAACCGCTTGGAGGCCGGCATTCTCGGGGCAGTGGACGGGGTGCAGGTGAATGGCCAGGGCGCCTTGCGCCTGTCTAACACCCTCAATCTTTCGATTGAAGGGGTGCAGTCAGAAGCACTGCTGCTGGGGCTGGATCTGGAGGGCGTGGCGGTCTCCAGCGGTTCGGCCTGCAGCGCCGGCGGGCAGGAACCCTCCCATGTGCTGCTGGCCATGGGCCTGGACCGGCGCCTGGCAGCGGGGTCCCTGCGTTTCAGCCTGGGGTGGGGCAGCACTGCCGCCCACATCGAGCGGGTGGTTGACCTGTTGCCGGGTCTGGTTCGCCGTTTGCGCGATCTGGCCGGGGGGGCCTGAACGATGGCGGGCGAGGCTCCGGGCCACGAGGTGCCCACCCTAGATCGGGAGACCCTGATTGCCCTCCTTCAGGATCGGGCGGTGGTGCTGGTCGATGTGTTGGCGGCCGAATCCTATGCTGCCGGCCACCTGCCCGGGGCCCTGAGTTTGCCTCTGGCCCGCCTCCCTGGGGATGCCGCCCTGGTGTTGCCGGACAAGGAACGGCAGATCGTGCTCTATTGTGCCGGCTTCACCTGACCGGCGGGTGAGCAGGCGGGGCGCCTGTTGCTGGCGATGGGTTACACCAAGGTCTGGCACTACGCGGGAGGACTGGCCGATTGGCAGGCCTCCGGGGGGAGGATAGAAGCCGGTGCGCCCCTCCGGGGGGCTCCGGCCCACCCGCCCTGGTGGGTTGCGGGAATGGACCTGCTGGGTGGGTGCTCCATCAACCGGCTGCTAACGCTGTGGCTGGGCATGATCGTTGCCTGCGGGCTTGCCTATTGGGGCCTGGGGCATTGGCAAGGGCAGGGACTGCGAGATGGATCGGGGATGGGCGGGCTGGAGCACAGCGGCCTGCTCAGCACCCTGTACTTCAGCTTTGTCACCGCCCTGTCCATCGGGTACGGGGATGTGGTGCCCTTGGGCATGGCGCGGGTGCTGGCGGTGGTGGAAGGGGCGGCGGCCTTGCTGCTCTTTGGCTGCGTGGTTTCCAAGCTGGTCTCCCGGCGGCAGGAGGAACTGACCGAGGAGATCCACCGCATCACCTACGAGGATCGCCTGGGCCGGGTGCGCACCAACCTGCACTTGGTCCTGGCCGAGCTGCAGACCCTGGCGGTGCAGCGCGCCAGCCTCGAGGCCCAGCCAGCCCGGATCACGGTCCGGGTCGAAAGCATCGCGGCGGTATTTGCCGGCGAACTGCAAACCGTGCACGACCTTTTGTACCGGCCCCAGCAGCTGCCCGGAGAGCAGGTGCTCGAGTCCATCCTCGCCAGCCTGGCGGCGGTGTTCCGCGAATTCGCGGAGTTGCTCGAGAGTCCAGGCTTCGAGCGCTCGCGGGCTCTGAACGGGGTCCTGCAGGCCATGGGGGGCCTGGCCGAGGAAATTTGCGGGGAATGTGTCCCGCGCCAATATGCCGACCACCTCAAAGGCTGGATGAATCAGGTGCAGGAACTGGCCCGCCAGCTCAGTTGAGCACGGCGGCGATGGCGCTGCATAGGGGATCCATGTTCTGCCGCGTCATACCCGCAACATTGATGCGCCCGCCGCCGACAATATAGATCCCGTGCACTTGGCGCAGGGTCTCCACCTGCTCTTTGTTGAGTCCAGAGAAGGAGAACATGCCCTGCTGGCGCTCGATGAAGGAGAAGTCCCGCTCCACCCCCTTCTGCCGCAGCGTCGCCACGAAGAGGGCGCGCATCTGGCCGATTCGTTGGCGCATGGCCCGTACTTCCCCCTCCCATTCCTG